>JAJTEQ010000037.1 GCA_021298195.1 Ilumatobacteraceae bacterium | reverse complement strand
GCGCCACCCACCTTCAGCCAATCCGATGTCTTGAATTTCGAAAAGTCCATGTCTTCCCTCCAATGTTCGGCGAGTTCACCTCGTCGAACGCACAGTACCGACATCGATCCGGTCGAATCAGCGATCCGGGTCACCGGGCAGTGTGGGTATCGTCAAGGTGTGCCCACGGCCCTGCTCAGCGTGTTCGACAAGACGGGGATCGTCGAGTTCGCCACCGAACTGTCGCGCGCGGGGTGGCAACTGATCTCCAGTGGTGGCACCGCCCGCACCCTGGCAGCGGCCGGCATCGAGGTCACCGACGTGGCCGACCTGACCGGGTTCGAGGCCATGCTCGGCCATCGGGTGGTCACGCTGCACCCCAAGGTGCACGCCGGGATCCTGGCCGACCTCGACGACGAGAACCACCGGGCCGATTTGGCCCGCCACGGCATCGATCCCATTTCGATGGTGGTGGTGAACCTCTATCCGTTCTCGTCGGATCCCGGAATCGAAATGATCGACATCGGCGGGCCGACCTTGGTGCGAGGCGCCGCCAAGAACCACGCGCACGTGGCGGTGGTGGTGCGACCCGCCGACTACGGCCTCGTCCTCGACGAGATTCGCGTGAACGGTCAAGTGTCGGCATCGACCCGACGCGACCTGGCCGCCATCGCGTTCCGCGAGATCGCCGCCTACGACATCGCCATCGCCGATTGGATGGGGTCGGATTCGTCGTCGACTCTTCCCGCGCATCTCTTCATCGATGCCGAACACGTTCAGGACCTTCGTTACGGAGAGAACCCGCACCAAGAGGGCGCGCGTTATCGCACGACCGGTGCGACCAGTTGGTGGGACGCGGCCGTGCAGCACGGGGGCAAGGAACTCAGTTACCTGAATCTGTACGACACCGAAGCGGCCTGGCGCATGGTTCACCAGTTCCGCGCTCCCGCGTGCGTCATCGTGAAGCACGCGAACCCGTGCGGGGTCGCGGTGGCGGACGACATCGAGTCCGCGTATCGCGCGGCGAACGAATGTGACCCCGTCAGCGCGTTCGGAGGCATCGTGGCCGTGAACCGCAACGTGGACGTCGCCACGGCGACGGCTCTGGCGCCGACCTTCACGGAAGTCATCGTTGCTCCGTCGTACGACGTCGATGCCCTGACGATTCTCACGGCCAAGAAGAACCTGCGGGTGATGTCCGCGCCGGCCCCGTCGTCGCGTCGACTCGACGTGCGCACCATCGACGGCGGCTTCCTCGTTCAGAACGCCGACGTGGTGAATCTCGATCGGTCGACTTGGAAGGTCGTCACCGAGTCCGCGCCGTCGGAATCACAATGGGACGACGTCGAATTCGCGTGGTTGGTGTGCGCCGGGGTCAGCTCGAACGCCATCGTCTTCGCCAAGGATCGAATGGCGCTCGGCATAGGTGCGGGTCAGCAGAATCGCCTGGACTCCGCGCGCATCGCCGCCACCCGATCGGCGGGTCGGGCCGCGGGCGGAGTGTGCGCGAGCGACGCCTTCTTCCCGTTCCGTGACGGACTGGACGCCGTGGCCGATGCCGGAATCACGGTGGTGATTCAGCCCGGGGGCAGCGTGCGTGACGACGAGGTGATCGCGGCGGCCAACGAGCGTGGTATCGCCATGGTGTTCACCGGCGAGCGCCACTTCAAGCACTGACCGCGCCGGGAACCACCTATTCGGTCGGCGCGCCCTTGTTCTCGGCGGCTTTCTCGATGACGTACGGCGTCAGAGCCAGTGTGCCGCCGGCGGCGATGATCGCGAAGGCGATACCCGAGTTGGAGTCCGGAGTGAACGCCCCCAAGAAGAACCCGGCCACACCGATGGTGGTCATCGCGGCGCCCCACCAGGTCATGGCGCGACGATCGCCCCGCGAGCCCACGAAACACAGGGCCAAGCCGGCGATGGCGGCGAGCACACCGGCCCCGGCGTTGGCCATGCGAACCGCCATGAGAAGTGCACCGACCAGAATGGCGACCATTCCGGCCGGGATCAGTGCTGTTCCGACCGCTCGGTAGCCGCGGCGGTCGAGAGTCGCCACCCCGAGAATCAACGCGGTTCCCGCGATCATGTAGATCACGCCTTGTTTGCCGAGGTAATCGCCCACCGAGCCGGGGAGATCCGAGTAGAGGTTGTCCTCGTAACACTCGTCGGGAACTTCTTCGTCCGAGTAGTACAGCTCCTCGCAACGATCCTCCGTCAGCACCTCACCACCGATGGCCGACGACAATCCGAAGATCAAGGCCAGTGCGGCGAAGCCGAGGAAGATCGACCGTCCCCGGAACCCGGGAAGTACCCACACCACGACGTGCAGGACGGCGGTGAGAATGAGCCCGAGGCCCGCGTTCATCTCGGTGTCACCGATGAAAGCGATGCAGAACAGCAGCAAAGAGGTGATGCCCGCGCCGACGGCCGCGGCTTGTAGATCGGCGTTCTTGCTGGCCTTCAATCTGATGGCCAATCCGGCGCCGAACGCGGTGATGGCGCCGGCGTACAGGCCACCCATGCTTTCGGAGTCTCCGGTGAGAAGGCTGGACCATCCGATCGTCAACAGGAGCCCGGCGAGACCCGACAGTGCCGAGCTCAGTCGTGGCTCGGGGCGATGTTTCGCGTCGTCGCCCAGCGCCTCGAGGAACTCCCAGACGTTGGTGGGCTTGGATGTCGATGTCGATCCCGTCGGTGGCGGCGGGACGGGCGGTTGGAACTCGGTCAATGGAACCTCCAGGTCGGCGAAGGTCTACCAGTTCCAATCTCGAAGGAATGTGATACCGGTCGGGACCGTCGCGCGATCCCTTGCGTAAACTCTCGTCCGTGGCCCGCATCTCGGAACTCTTGGCGCGTGGCCGCACGTTCTCGTTCGAGTTCTTTCCTCCCAAGACCGACGCCGCGCAGTTGTCGCTGGGTCGCGCCATCGGCGAACTGGAGTCGCTCGCTCCAAGTTTCGTTAGCGTCACCTACGGAGCCGGTGGCAGCACGCGTCAACGCACGCACGCCGTCGTGTCCTGGATGCGCAAGGAGACCTCGCTGACACCGATGGCGCACCTCACCTGTCAAGGGCACGTGCGTTCGGAAATCCGCGACATCCTGAACGCGTACGCCGACGACGGTGTGCAGAACATTCTCGCTCTCGGGGGCGACGTTCCGAGTGACGGCGAACCGGCACCCAGTGATTACACCTTCGCCAGTGAACTCCTGGACGACGTGCTGACGGACGGACGTTTCTCGGTCGGAGTCGCGGCGCACCCCGAGGTGCACCCACGTTCGCCGGATCGCGCGAGTGATCGCCGGTTCCTGGCCACGAAGTTGGCTCGTGCGGACTTCGCCATCACCCAGTTCTTCTTCGAGGTCGAGGTGTACGTGCAGATGATGAACGAACTGGCCGATCTCGGTGTGCACAAGCCGGTGTTGCCGGGCATCATGCCGGTCACCAACAAGAAGCAGATCGTGCGCATGGCCGAAATGTCCGGTGCGGCCATGCCGCAATGGCTGGTCGACCGGCTCGACAAGGTGGACGACCCCGACGACGTGCGCCGGGTCGGTGTGGAGGCGGCCACCGAGTTGTGTCGTGACCTGCTCGATGCCGGAGCGCCCGGTTTGCACTTCTACACCATGAATCGTGGTACCGCGACCAAGGAGATTCACGCGAATCTCGGCTTGTCGTCGGCTCGCTGAGAACTCCGGACCGTCGTCGCCCTAGCGTGGGTGCATGCACACGTACGACAAGATCTACATCAACGGCGCCTGGGTTCCCTCCGAAGGCAAGGGCGTTCTCGAAGTCACCAACTCGGCGACCGAAGAGATCATCGCCACGATTCCCGATGGAACGGTGGGCGACGTCGACAAGGCCGTGGCGGCGGCGCGCGCGGCGTTCGAGGGATGGAGCGCCCTCCCCAAGGAGAAGCGTGCCGAATACCTGATGAAGATCCACGCGGGCCTCGAAGCGCGCACGCAGGAGATCGCCGAAGCGGTCGCTCGGGAGGTGGGCATGCCGGTCGGACTGTCCACCATGATCCAGGTCGGTTTGCCCAAGGGCAACTTCGCCATCACCGCCGGCCTGTTGTCGACGTACGAGTTCGAGGAGCAGATCGGCAACTCGCTCGTCGTGCGCGAACCCTTCGGCGTCGTCGGATGTATTTCGCCGTGGAACTACCCGTTGCACCAGATCGCACTGAAGGTCGCACCCGCACTGGCCGCCGGCAACACCGTCGTGGTCAAGCCCTCCGAGGTCGCACCGATCAACGCGTTCATCCTCGCCGAGATCGTTCACGACGCCGGTCTGCCCGCCGGGGTGTTCAACTTGGTCACCGGTGTGGGCCCCGTGGTCGGTGAGGCCATCGCCGCCCATCCCGACGTGGACATGGTCAGCTTCACCGGTTCGACGCGCGCCGGTAAGCGCGTGGCCGAGGTCGCCGCGCAGAACGTGAAGAAGGTGTCGCTCGAGTTGGGAGGCAAGAGTCCGAACGTCATTCTCGACGACCTCGACGACGAGGGCTTCACCAAGGCCGTGGCGGCCGGAGTGGGCAAGTGCTTCTCCAACTCCGGTCAGACCTGCACCGCGTTGACCCGCATGTTGGTGCCCCGAGCTCGCCTGGCGCAGGCCGAGCAGATCGCCGCGGCCACCGCGGCCAAGTTCACCGTGGGTGATCCGTTTGATCCGGCCACGCGCCTCGGACCGTTGGTGTCGGCGGTTCAACGCGAGCGTGTTCGCGGCTTCATCCAGACGGGCATCGACGAGGGTGCCACGCTGGTGACCGGCGGAACCGACAGCCCCGAGGGTTTGTCGGCGGGCTTCTTCGTGCGGCCCACCATCTTCTCCAACGTCACCCCGGATATGACCATCGCTCGCGAGGAGATCTTCGGACCCGTGTTGTCCATCATCCCGTACGACGACGAGGACGAGGCCATCCGCATCGCGAACGACACGGTGTACGGGCTCGCCGCCGGCGTCTGGAGCGCCACGCCCGAGCACGCCAAGCAGGTGGCCCGCCGTCTGAAGGCCGGTCAGGTGGAAGTGAACGGCGGTTCGTTCAATCCGGCGGCTCCCTTCGGCGGCTACAAGCAGAGCGGTCTCGGACGCGAAGCGGGTAAGTTCGGTCTGGAGGAGTTCTGCGAAGTGAAGGCGATGCAACTCTGATTCACGGCAGACTTGAGGTCTGATGTCGTCGACTTCCGAGACCTCGCGTTCGTCCCAGATCAGTCGGGTTCCTTATCTGCCCGGACTCGACGGTCTGCGGGCCCTGGCCGTCATCGCCGTCATCGTCTACCACGCCAATCCGGTGTGGTTGCCCGGGGGCTTCCTGGGTGTCGAGGTGTTCTTCGTCATCAGCGGTTACCTCATCACCTTGTTGCTGGTGGCCGAGTCCGAGCGATCCGGCGCCATCGAGTTGCGCCAATTCTGGGTGCGGCGCGCGCGGCGCTTGTTGCCGGCACTCTTCACCATGCTGGTGCTGCTGATCTTTTGGACCGCGTTCTTCGAGCGCGACGCCTTGGGCAAGTTGCGTGGCGACGTCGTCGCGGGTGTCGTGTACGGATCCAATTGGTTCCAGGTCTGGACCGGCGCGGGTTACACCGCGGTCAACGACTTCGCTCCGTTGCGTCATTTGTGGTCGCTCGCAGTGGAGGAGCAGTTCTACCTCTTGTGGCCACTGGTGATGTTGTTCGTGCTTCGTCGGGGTCATGATCGACTTCCGCGGGTCGCCATGTGGTTCGCCGGTGTCGCCGCGGGTATCGCGGTGGTCATGGCGCTCCTCATGCCGACGGCACGCATCGGATTGGACTGTGCCACCACGCCGGACGCGTATTGGGAGGTCGGTGGTCGCTGCATCAGCAGGGTCGATGCGCTCTACTTGTCCACACCCACACGAGCGATCGGCCTGTTGCTCGGAGCGGCGTTGGCCTTGGTGTGGCGCCCCTACGCGTTGTTGCGGGGGCCGATGAAGCACAAGGGCCCGATGCTCGATCCGGTGGCGATCATCGGCCTCGGCATCGTCGGGCTGTTGGCGTGGAAGGTTCACATCGTTCACATGCTCGGTGAGGATGGACTGCACGCCGATGCCTGGTTGTTCCGTGGCGGCCTGTTTCTGGTGGGGATCGGATCACTGATGGTCATCGCCGCCGTCGCCCACAAGAAGGCGTTCGCCGGTCGCGTGTTGGGGAACCCGGTCCTGCGAGCCATCGGTGAGCGCTCGTACGGGCTGTATCTGTTCCATTGGCCGGTCTTCCAAGCCTTGCGTCACGAGACGGGAATCGCCCTGAAGGTGCACGAGTTCGTGGCGGCGATGATCGTCACGGTCGCCATCACCGAGTTCTCGTACCGCTACATCGAACTGCCGATCCGCGAACGACGCCTGCGCGAGTCCATGGGCGCCCTGTTGCGCAGTGGACCCGGTGCATTGCGTCGCCGCGGTTCGTTCGGCGTCATCGTGTCGGCTTCGGTCCTGTTGCCGCTGTTCGCCGGCGTGAGCCTGGTGACGGCCGATCTGAAGCAGAACGAGGTGCAGGCCAGCCTCGACGAGGCGGAGGGATCGGTCACCGATGTTCTCGAGAATCTGACGTCGACGACGACACCCACGCCCGACTCGCAACCGAGTGGTTCGATCGTTCCGGTCACCACCACGGCCCCACCCCGGTACGACGTGTTCGCCATCGGAGACTCCGTCATGAAGGGTGCCGCGCCGTCGTTGGCCGAATTGGGCATCGTGGTCGACGCCCAGCAGGATCGTCAGGCCCGTATGGGTGCCGAGATCTTCCAACAGCTCGAGGATCTCGACGTCGTCATCGACGTGGCCGTGGTACATCTGGGGACGAACGGCCCCGTCAGCCAGGAGACCTTCGACTTCCTGATGGAGGCCACCAGCGAGATCCCCAAGGTGATCGTCCTGACCCTCACCGCGAACCGGGACTGGACCGCGGCCAACAACGCCAAGATCCGCGCCCTGCCGGACACGCATCCCAATGTGACCGTTCTGGACTGGCAATTGGTGTCCGAACTGTGCACCGGCGAGTGTTTCGCGGCTGATCGCATCCACCTCGACCGGGACGGAATGCGCTTCTATGCCGCCGAAATCTGGAAAGCCATGGGTCGCGAACTGCCGTCGGATTGGTGAATTGTCCTAGCCTGTCGGGCATGACCACCCCCGTACGCGTTGCAGTGACCGGTGCCGCCGGTCAGATCGGTTACAGCCTCCTCTTCCGTATCGCCTCTGGCGCCATGCTCGGCCCCGACACCCCGGTGATCCTGCAGTTGCTGGAAATCACCCCGGCGCTCAAGGCCCTCGAGGGCGTGAAAATGGAACTCGACGACTGCGCGTTTCCACTTCTCGCCGGTGTCGTGTGCACCGACGACGCCAATGTGGCGTTCGGCGACGTCGACGTCGCCCTGTTGGTGGGTGCGATGCCCCGCAAGGCCGGCATGGAGCGCGCCGATCTGCTCAGCGCCAACGGCGGCATCTTCAAGCCGCAGGGCGAGGCTCTCGCTCGTAGCGCCAAGAAGGACGTGAAGGTACTCGTGGTCGGCAACCCGGCCAACACCAACGCGCTCATCGCCCAGCAGAACGCCAAGGGTCTCGACGCGGGTCGTTTCACCGCGATGACGCGCCTCGATCACAATCGCGCCGTCACCCAGATCGCGCAGAAGTTGAATCAGCCGGTGTCGGCCGTGAAGAAGATGACCATCTGGGGCAACCACAGTGCCTCGCAGTATCCCGACCTGTTCCATTGCGAAGTCGGGGGCAAGAACGCGTATCGGACCGTCGACGATCACGCGTGGGTCGAAGGAACGTTCATCCCCACCGTCGCCAAGCGCGGTGCGGCCATCATCGAGGCTCGCGGTTTGTCGTCGGCGGCGTCGGCGGCCAATGCCGCGGTCGATCACATCCGCTCGTGGCACCTCGGCACCGCTCCCGGTGACTGGGTGAGCATGGCCATTCCCAGCGATGGCAGCTACGGCGTGCCCGAGGGACTCATCTCGTCGTTCCCGTGCGTGTGCAAGGACGGCAAGTACGAGATCGTGCAAGGGCTCGACATCGACGATTTCAGCCGGGGCAAGATCGACGCCTCGACGGCCGAGTTGGCCGACGAGCGTCAGGCCGTGCGCGACCTCGGTCTCATCTGATCGTCGCCGGAACGTCTCTCAGGAGACGGCGACGTCGCAGGCGATACGCATCATCTGATCGACGCCGCGTTTCAATTCCTCGTCGGAGATGCGCTCCACGTTTCCGGCGTCGGGATCGATGACGTCGCTCACGGTCATCATCGCCAACGCTTCGATGCCCTTGACAGCCGCGACGGTGTACATCATCGCGGCCTCCATCTCGACGCCGAGGTGGCCGAGTTTGCGCCAGGTTCCGAAGGTGTTCGGATCCGGGTCGTAGAAGAGTCCGCTGGTGACGATGGAGCCGACGAACACACGGTCACTCACGGCTTTGCTCATGGTGGCCGCCAATTCCACCAGCGAATACGTGGCCGACGGAGCGAAGCCTTCCATACCGGCGTAACGCGTGGGCGTGCGATCGTCGGGTGACGCCGCCACCGCGATCACCGTGTCGGCCATGCGCAGATGCGGTTGCAGGCCGCCACACGTGCCGACGCGAATCAGACGCTCGGTCCCGAGCATCGCCAGTTCCTCGAACACGATGCCCGCGCTGGGAGCACCCATGCCGGTGGTCTGCACACTGATCGGGCGACCCTTGTACGTGCCGGTGTAGCCCAACATCCCGCGTTCCTCGTTCACCATTCGGAATCCCGGATCGAAGAACGTGTTGGCGATGTAGGTGGCCCGGCGAGGGTCACCGGGACACAGAACGGCGGGGGCGTAATCGCCGGGTTCGGCGCGCAGATGGATCGGCATGAATCGAGCGTAGGCGAGACCGTTACGCTGGGAGCGTGCTCGTGGACAGTCTCATCGACTCGGGTCGTTACGACCTGCATGACGACGCATCGACATCGGAATACCACGAACGGTTCCGTCGTGACGGCGTGTGCGTGCTTCCGGGGTTCCTCGGAGACGACGCCGTCGAGGTTTTGCGGCGTGAATGCGACCGTTTGGCGCCGGTGGCCCACCGCTCGTCGACCACCGCCTCGCCGTATCTCGCCCCGATCGACGAGTCCTTCCCCGAGGGTCATCCCCGACGAACGGTGTCGGCCAGCTCGGTGGAGGTGGTCGCCTACGATTTGTTCCCGGCCGACAGTCCGTTGCGACGGTTGTACGAGTCGGACTCCCTTCTCGATTTCGTGCGTCGCTGTCTGGGGCTCGACGTCCTGCACCGCTACGCCGATCCTTTCGGTGCGTTGAATCTGGCGATCATGCGCGAGGGAGATCGTCTCGGTTGGCACTTCGACATGACCGACTTCGTGGTGTCGATCGCCATCCAATCCTCGGAAAGTGGCGGTGATTTCGAGAACGCCAAGCAGATCCGATCGGCGCAGGACGAGCGCTATTCCGACGTCGCCGACGTGCTGGTCGACGAACGCACGGATCTGGTGCGCACCGAGCCGATGACCCCGGGCACGTTGATGCTGTTCGACGGGCGTTGGAGCATGCACCGGGTCACCGAGATTCGCGGTCCGCGTCCGCGTTACGTCGCGTTGCTGGCCTACGACACCGAGCCCGGAACGGATTCGTCGGAGACCTTGAAGCTCTCGCGCTACGGACGACTACCCGTCGGAGCGCCCACGAAAGGCATCGAATCATGAACGTCGCGACCGATCCGGTGTACGAGGTGGGGGAGGCGTTCGTCGGTGCCGGGGCGAACAGCGCGCACATCAATACCGTTTTCGGAACGCGACTCGGCCCCGTGGGGACCGCCTTCGCGACCGCGTTGGCCACTCCCTCGGCCGGACACGTGCCGTTCCTGGTGGTCTGGAAGCCCGATGTTCCTGTCGCTCCGGCGACCCTGTTCATCAACAAAGCCGCGATCGCGAACGACCGCCACGGTCAGCTGACCTGGGGCGCGGCCCAAGCGGGGGTGGCGCTCGGGGTCACCGAATACATGGCCGGTCGCTTCCCCGACGAGGCCGCGACGGTGCCATTTGTCCTGCTCACAGCGGTGTGGGTGGATCCCGCGGCCGATTCGGACCGAGCGGTGTACGACAACAACCGCGACGCCGTGCGGCGCGCTCTGGACGTCGGACGTCGCGGCATCAGGCCCACGCTGGCGCATCGTGAGCTGGCCATCGACCGGGGTCCGTGGAACCCGTACCTGCGTCTCGATTGACCGCTCACGGGCTCGCGTCTCACGTCGTCGCGGATCGCGCCACGCCCGCTCGCTGGGCTTTTGCGAAAAACCGTCTTGCGTTCGGGGGTGTACATGAGTGAGAATGACAGCCATGTAGTTACACGGGTGTCTCGGGCCCTGCACGATCGCGGACCCGGACACCCCCAACGGCCCGCGGGCCGGGACGGCGAGGCAGCCCCATGGACGAGATGACGAACGACGCGAACTGGCAGGATCAGGCCAACTGCTTGGGGGTCGACCCCGACCTGTTCTTCCCCGAGCGCGGTGCGTCCACCCGCGAGGCCAAGGAAGTGTGCCGTGGCTGTGTGGTGCGCATGGATTGCCTGGAGTACGCCCTCGTGAACGGCGAGAAGTTCGGTATCTGGGGCGGTCTCTCCGAACGTGAGCGTCGTCGTCTGCGCCGTCAGCGCGCGCAGGCCACGCGTCGCACCGTCACCGCCTGATCATCCGCGTCGCGTCAATCGATGCTCGATCGTCCGTTCTTCGGACACGTCGAGCCACCTCCACTTGCTCCGTGGAATGTCTCGGAGCACGCGCTCACTCAGTAGTCCGACCAATTCGTTGTGTTCGATGACGCAGCCCACTTCGTGACACACGGCGTCGACGGCGCGAACCGCGTCGGCCGGACCGATGACGAACGGTGAGATCAGGTTCATGCTCACCTGCACGCGATCGTTCACGGCCAATCCGAGCGCGCGTATGCCCGGTTGTCGAACACGGCGAGCGATCTCGCGGGCGCTGTCGAGCGACGTCCCCGTTTCCAGCCAACAGTTGTAGGCGACCAACTGGTCGCGCACTCCGACGGACACCGCACCCGCCGTCGGGTGCGGATCGCGGGGTCCGGCGTCGGGGAACAACGACGTCCAGGCGTGGCGACGAATCTCGGGCAGCGTGCGCTCGGGTCCGTAGAGGAAACTCGGTACGCCGTGGGTTCGGGCGAGCCAGTGCGCGAACTCGTCGCGGGCCCGAATCGCATCATCGAACGACGAGTCGGCGAGAGGAACGAACGGCACCACGTCGATCACGCCGAGACGGGGGTGTGCACCCTCGTGATCGTTCAGATTCAGTCGTTCGATGGCGAGTGTCGCGAGGGCACGCACCGAATCCTCACCGACGAGCGTGTACACACTTCGATGGTGATCACGATCGGAGTGGCGATCGAGCAGGTCGTTTCCGCACGCGGCATCGAGGGCGGACAACAGTTTGTGATCGCGTCCCTCGCTGATGTTCACCACGCACTCCAGCACGATCTCACTCTGACACAACCGGTGCTAGGTTCGCCCCATGTCCGACGACCGGGACCGACGCGGATGAGGCTCGATCATCCCGCACCATTCGCGAACGACTGGCGGGCGAAATGGATCTGGCACGGTCGGCCGAAATTGAAGATGGAGACCTCGACGCGTACCGCACTCGCCGATCCGCGGGACCGAGTCGTTCTGTTTCGTCGCGAATTCACCGTGTCGACCCCACCCACCGTCGTTCCGGCACGCATCTGGGTCGATGGTCGCTACATCCTCTGGGTCAACGGCACCGAGGTCGCCCGAGGCCCGGTGCGCAACGAACCGCGCAGTGCGCGATACGACTTCGTCGATATCGCCCCGCATCTCGGCGCCGGTGTCAACACTCTGGCCATCGTGGCACGACACTTCGGCGAGTCGACCTCGTGGTGGGTGCCGGTTCCGCCGACGTATTCACTGGGTGCGGGTTCATTGGTGTTCGAATGCCTCGTGGGGGACGAGTGGATCGTCAGTGACGCGTCGTGGAAATCGTCGAACGGTGAGGCTTGGACACCCGTTCCCATGCCCGGAGACGTTGCGTGTCTTCCGCTCGAATCGTTCGACGCGCGCGTCCATTGTCGGGGTTGGACGGACCCCGGCTTCGACGACTCCTCGTGGCGCTCGGCGTACGAGATCACGCCGCTGCACACCGGGGCCGACGGACGGCGGTCGCCACCGAGTTCACCGTTCGGGGCGCTACGTCCACCGGTCCGTGTGGCGTTCCCCGCGGGGTCGAGTCACGGGGCCGAACACATCGGGACCGACACCGTGGTCGGAGCCGCGGAACACGAGGACCCGGTGCGACAGGTGTTGCTCGATCAGGAGTCGGAGACGAATCCGTCCGGTTCCGTTCGTCTGCATCGCTTCGACCTCGGACGCATCGCGGCCGGCTCGGTGACGCTCGAGGTCGATGGTGCCGGTGCCGGAACTCGCATCGACGTGGCCGCGTCCGAACACGTCGACACGCGCGGACGACTGGTCACTCTCGGTCAACACGCCGGCTTTCGTTACGTGTGTCGTGGTGTCGACGACGTCTTCACCACTTTCGACACCATCGGATCCAGATATTTCAACGTCGCCGTTCGGGATCCGAGCGACGGAAACACCGACGTCGGGATTCGATTGTCCGTGACCGACAGACATCGACCTCGTCCGGCGGGGGCGTCGTTCGAATGTTCGGACGAATCGCTGAACACCATCCACGCCATCGGTCTGCGTACCGTCGATTTGTGCGCGCTCGACGCCTACGTGGATTGCCCCACCCGTGAACAACGGGCGTGGACCGGTGACTCGGTCGTGCACCAGATGGTCGACTTCGTGTCCAATCCCGATTGGTCGATGCCGGTGTGGCACCCGCAGTTGGCCACGCACGTTCGGCCGGACGGGATGTTGGCCATGGCGGCCGCTTCGGACTTCGCCGCCGACGATCAGATGTACCTACCGGATTGGTCGCTTCACTGGATTCGCTCGGTTCACAACATTCATCGGTACACGGGGGATCGCGAGTTGGTGGCCGAGTTGTTGCCCATCGCCGAACGGGTGTTGCGATGGTTCGAGAGCTTTCTCGGTCCGGACGACTTGTTGCACGACGTCACCGGCTGGGCGCTCAGCGACTGGGCGAGCGTCTACATGAACGGCTGTTCCTCGCTCACGAACGCTCTGTGGGCGCGGGGGTTGCGGGACTTCGCCGAGATGAGCGATTGGTTGGGCAACGGTGGCAGCGCCGACTGGGCACGCGCGCGTCACACCGCCGTGCGGTCGGCGTTCGAGGTCTTCTGGGACGCGGATCGCGATGTCTACATCGACCACATCGTCGGAGGAGCGAAGCGGCGTGAAGCCGCACAACATCCCGGGGCGATGGCGATCGTGGCCGGGCTCGTTCCCGCCGATCGGATGACGCGCGTGATCGAGGGCATCACCGATCGGCGTCGTTTGATTCGTCATTCGTTCGTGATGGATCGACTCACGGTCGACGGCGACGGGCAAGGATTCGTGTACCTCATGAACGGTTTTCCGCCCGACCCTCCGTGGGACGTGGAGAACCAGATGGTCGAGGCCGAGCCGTTCTTTCAGTACGTGGTTCACGAGGCGATGGTCGTGGCCGGTCGAGCCGATCTGGTGGTCGAGTCGTGTCGCTCGTGGCAGGTGTTCGTGGACGCCGGTGAGACCACCTGGCCCGAATGCTGGGTGGGCGGCACGCGGTGCCACGGGTGGTCGTCGACCCCCACCGCCGATCTGGTGCGTCACGTCCTCGGAATCACGCCGGCCGAACCGGGGTACGCCAGCGTGCGGGTGACGCCGGCCTTGGGCGACCTCGACTGGGCCCGGGCCACGGTTCCGACGCCCCATGGCTGGATCACGGTCGAGGCCCACGCCGATGGACGGTTGCTCGTCGACAGCCCGGTACCGGTGGTGGGCGCCTGAACGACGTCGGGTGTCAGGTGGTACTCTTCGGGAATGATCGCAGCACTGGGTTCAACCGAAATCATCGCCATCTGCGCGGTCGTCGTTGTTCTGTTCGGCGGAACGAAGATCCCCAAGTTGGCTCGCAATCTGGGTCAGGCCCAGAAGGAGTTCAAGAAGGGTCTCACCGACGGCGCCAAGGACGACGACTCCGCGAAGGAGTGATCGCTAGTTCGTCGCGATCGACAGCGAGAGGCGACGTCGCTTGCTGATACGGCGACGCTCGCGTTCGCTGCAGCCTCCCCACACGCCGTGGTCGATGTGGTTGGTCAGTGCGTACTCGAGGCACTGAGCCGTGACCGAGCAGGTGGCGCAGATCTTGCGAGCACGGTCCACGCCCACGCCGTCGCTCGGGAAGAACGTGTTGGGGGGGTAGGCCCGACACGCACCTTGGGCCATCCAGGAATCGATGGTCTCGTCGTTCATGATGTTGTCTCCTTGTGCGAAGTTGGTTTCCGCCCGCTTCGCCCTCTGAGAAGCCGTTCGTTGGTTCTCGATGTTCGGTCAGTGATCTGACGTTCCCGTCGGTCCCTCGGTTCCAGCCACGACCAGTCAAGCACGGGTGCCCGACGACCTCCAGTCGGCACGTCGTGATTCCGGTCCGATCTCACGAGTCGGACACGCCCCGGTCGCCGGTAGGGTTGGGCTGACCAGCGGTTTTCCTCAGTCTCGGGTTCCTCGGATGGAACGTGAGAATTCGGAAATAACCTCTGACCAGCACCTTGTCCCGATCCCGAACAGAACGATGGAGCCGCCATGTCGGACACCTACACCAGCACCGAACCCGCCCGAGCTCACGTCCGGATCGTGTTCCTCGGACCGGTGGCGCCGCATTGGGACGTCGTGGGCGATTTCGGCGACCGCACCCTGGTCGACGAGTTCCGCACCCGGGCCCTGGCGCGCTTGGTGCTGTTGCCCTACACCGACCCCCAGTTCAAGCGGAACCGTGAGCGCATCATGCGCGACGGTGAGCGCGAGAACATCTCGGTCGAGTGGGATCTGGGCTTCGACGAGTCCCTCATCGAGGGTGCTCCCGGCGGTCGCTGACCCTCCACCGGGTCGAGCGAGGCGTCGACGGGGGTGAATTCTCGGTGAAGCACCCCGCACAGCCCGATGTCGTCATGTCTACTGTTCGCACCGTGAGTGATCCGACCCCCAGCGGCCTGCCCCGCAACATCATCAACCGTGAGTTGAGCTGGCTCGACTTCAACGAACGGGTGTTGCGCATGGCCACCGAGCCCGGTATTGCGTTGCTCGAGCGGGTGAAGTTCTGTTCCATCTTCTCGTCGAATCTCGACGAGTTCTTCCAGGTTCGCGTGGCGGCCATGACCGACCAGGAAGCCGCCGGCATCACCGCGTTGTTGCCCGACGGCATCTCGCCGGCGCGACAGCTCAAGATGGCCCTCGAGCGCGTGCGCGAGCTCTGCGCTCGGCAGCAACGCCTTGCTCTCGACGTTCTGTTCCCACAGTTGGCCCGCGAAGGAATCCACGTGTGTCGTTGGAGCGATCTGACGGCCGAGGAACGATCCGCCTGTGAGCGCTTCTACGAGGAGCGCGTGTTCCCGGTGTTGACACCGTTGGCGGTCGATCCGGCGCATCCGTTCCCGTACGTGTCCAACCTGTCGTTCAGCATCGCGGCCATGATCCGCGACGATGTCACGGGCGAAGAACGTTTCGCTCGGGTGAAAGTTCCGACGCTCTTTCCCCGTCTGTACGAGATCCCGGGAACGACGCGTTTCATTCCCGTGGAGGACGTGATCATCGCGCAACTGGGAACCCTGTTCCCGGGCATGACCGTCAGCCGCACCACCACGTTCCGCGTCACCCGTAACGCGGACCTCACGCTCGAGGACGAGGAAGCCGACGATCTACTGCAGGCCGTCGAGATGGAACTGAGGCGACGCCGTTTCGGTCGGGCGGTGCGACTGGAGATCGATCGCACCGTCGACGCCGAGATGCGGCGATTGCTGATGGAAGAGCACGATCTCTCCGAGCGTGACGTCATCGACGTGGACGGTCTCATCGATCTGACATGTCTGATGCAGATCCACTCCATCGATCGCCCGGAGTTGAAGGACGATCCGTGGCAGCCGGTCACGGCGGGACGCTTGGCCGCCGCCGAGGAGACCGATCGTTCCATCTTCGCGGTGGTGCGTGAACGGGCGCTGTTGGTGCATCATCCCTACGAGAGTTTCGCCAGCTCCGTCGAGGAGTTCCTGTCCCAAGCCGCCGACGATCCGCGGGTGCAGAGCATCAAGATGACCCTGTACCGCACGAGTGGCGACAGCCCGATCGCTCGTCATCTCATCCGGGCCGCCGAACGTGGCGTGCAGGTCGCGGTGTTGGTCGAGCTGAAGGCTCGCTTCGACGAGGCCACGAACGTGACGTGGGCCAAGGCCTTCGAACGAGCCGGCGTTCACGTGGTTTACGGCGTGGTGGGGTTGAAGACCCACGCGAAGTGCGTGCTGGTGGTGCGCGAGGACGCCGACGGATTGCGTCGCTACGTTCATCTCGGAACCGGCAACTACAACTCGCGCACCGCGCGCTTGTACGAGGATCTGGGGTACATCACGTGCGAGCCCGATATCACCGCCGACGCCGCGCAGTTGTTCAACCATCTCACGGGCTACAGCCGCAACGTGGAGTACCAGAAGTTGTTGGTGGCTCCGGACCACCTGCGTCGACGGCTCTTGGAGCTGATCGACAACGAGGCCTCGTTCGGTTCCACGGGTCACATCACCATTAAGGTCAACTCGTTGGCCGATCCGGAGATGATCGAGCACCTGTACGCGGCGTCGAGCGCCGGCACCCGCGTCGACTTGGTGGTACGCGGCATCTGTTGCTTGCGCGCGGGCGTGCCCGGATTGAGCGACAACATCCGGGTGCGTTCGGTGTTGGGGCGTTATCTCGAGCATTCGCGCATTTTCCGGTTCGCCAACGGTCAGGGCATGGGGCAGGTTCTGCACCTCATGGGTTCGGCCGACCTCATGGGTCGCAACCTCGACAAGCGCGTGGAAGTGCTCACTCCCTTGA
>JAJTEQ010000007.1 GCA_021298195.1 Ilumatobacteraceae bacterium | reverse complement strand
CCGCCGTGGCACGAAAGTTCTCCGGATCCGCGATCTCGGCCACGACGTATCGGGCGAACCACACACCGAGGAACGTCATGATCGCCGCCCGCAGCAGTCCGCGCGGGAACCATTTGTGAACGCGGTCGAAGTTCGGGAACGAGCCGGACCAGATCTTCAACAAAGGAACCAGCGACATGAGGGCGATCACGACCCACGTCATCGTCCCGAATCCGAAGAAGGTTCCCGCGCCGAGCAGAAAGATCGCGCCCTTGGACCCCACGTTGACGAACGACATCCAACGCATCACCGGTTCACGGACCCGTGGCGCGGTTCTCGCCAATCGTGCAGGGAACCAGCGAACCGCCGCATCCTCGGCCAGCATACGAACGATCACGCTGGCGAGGATCAGATTTCGCAACGTCTCCGTGTCCGATGAACTCACGAGATGCAACCCGCTCAATCCGTTCAGAGCCGAGTACAGCCCACTCATTCCGAACGCGACGAAGATCGGCATCATCAGATAGTCGGCGAATCTGTCGAACGCACCTTCGCGATCCTCGGCTCGTTTGCGTCGGATCGGACGTATCGAATTGGCGAGAAGGGCGGTCGACACGAAAAGCACCAACAACCCGAGGAGGGTGCGGAACTCGAAGAAATCGGGAGGTCCACCCATCACGACGAAGGTCACCACGAATCCGACAAAGGCCGCCAGACCGATGAGCGCATCCAGAACACTCAACACGACGATGCTCGCGATGAATGCGAAGCCGGGTACCGCCAATCCTCCGTCGACGTCGGTCGCCGAAACGACCCCGATCACCAGCCCGACCAAGACCAGCATGGGATCGAGACCGCCGAACATCGCTCGAAGCCAATGCCCGTCGTCCACGATGCGGGGCAACACCGCCGACCATCGTGAACAACGCGATGCGACGGCGTCCAGGATCGTGCGCCACCGTTCGTCCCCGAGAATCTTCCACAAACGACTCGCGTCACCGAGAGCCACCGCGTCGAACCCTTCGAACGTCAGGGCCTTCGTCTCGACCCCGCCGATGTCACCCTTGGCCGACTCATCGCGGTTGGATTCGTCGAGGGACGGCTCATCCTCCTCTTTCCGAGAACCTCCGGTGACGGTCACCATCAATCCCAGTGCGACTCCGAGCGCGACGACTGTCCCCAAGTTGGCGTCCACGTCGTACAGGGGAACTCCCGCTTCGACCGCTCGACTCATCTCGGAGATCGAGGCCGGCGACCCGACCGAGCCGGAGGATCCGACGAAGGCCACGACTTCTCCGTTCGCACCCACTTCCACCGCGGCCGTGGCGAACAACTTCCGACCATCGGGTGAAGTTCCTCCGAGTATCAGTCGATGTAACCCCGGTTCGATCCCGTCGGGAAACTTCGTCACGAACGACACGTTGCCCGCTCCGTCCACCAAACGGCGGTCCAACTCTCGCGGCTCGGATCGAATCTCGAGTACCGCTTCCGATCCCGGAGCGAGACCACTGACCGACGACGTCAGCCGAGAACCCGACACGGGTTCGCCAACGGTCATGTCCAGTTGCAATTGCAATCCGAACGTCGAGCCGAACACGTCGAGCACGTCGCGAGTCGCGTCAGACATCGGATCGATGTTCGCCTCGACGACCACCGGCGCCCCGGTCGAGGTCGTGTTCGAGATCGTGTCCGGTGGAGGGACCGCCTCACCCGAGGGCGAATCCGGAACCGAGGTCGTGGTGGTGGTGGAGGAGGACGTCGTGGTGGTACTGGTCGTCGCCGGCGCGATGGTCGTGGTTCGGTTCGAACGAGGCGATGTCGTCGGGCTCACCACCAACGGAACCACGGTCGTTGTCGTCGTGGACGTTGTGGACGTCGTGGACGTCGTGGTCGTCGAACTTGTCGTGGTCGTCGAACTTGTCGTGGTCGTCGTGGTCGTCGTGCCAAGCGTCGAGAGAACCACGATCACGGCTCCGTTGGCTCCTGATCCACCGTCGGCACGCAGTCCGGCGTTCGGCCCGGTTCCTTCGCACGGATTGCCGCCACCGCCACCCGATCCGCTGTTGGGGGAACCGTCGACCCCGGACACGGACCAGGCACCGCTCACGAATGACGCTCCGACACCACCACCTCCGAGTCCACCCGCCATTCCGTTCACCGTCGGACCATTGGCATCGACGACGCACACGCCCCCACCTCCACCGCCGGAGAATCTCGACACGACACCGCCGATCGACACCGACGGCCCATCGGCGCCGACCAATCCCGCCGTGCCCGGAGATGTGTTGCTCGGGTTGCGACCTCCGCGGCCTCCGACATTTCCGACACCGCCCGAACCACCGCCGCCGCCGGCGCCGCTGAAGTCTCCACCACCGGTGCCAGCGCCTCCGAGGCCACCTTTGGCCCGAACGGCTTCGACGCCGGCAATCGACACGACGGAGTCGCCACCGGGCGACGGTGCTCGCACTCCGAAACTTCCCCCGATGCCCCCGGCGCCCACGAGCACTTCCAACGTCCCGGCGCCCCGAATGGCAACGTCAGAGGAGGTTCGCACCTCACCACCTCCGCCACCCGCACCACCCGCACCGCCTCCGCCACCACCGGCGATCACGATGACTTCACTGATCGTCGATCCCGTCGGCGCGATGAAGTCGCACGCCGTGGCCGAGGTGATGACCACGACATCGACGATCCCGTTGAACGGTGTCGACGGACACGTTGGCGCCGCGTGCACCTCCGAACGGTGGAAACCCACGGCCAGCACGAAGAACGCCAAGGCCGCGAACACCGCCACCCGGGGGTGGCGTCTCGCCAACACATGGGTGAACGCCGGCATGGGACAAACGGTAAATGATGGAAAAATTCTTCCCAAGCAACTCGTTGCTCTCACCTTTCGGCGACGTGGGGTTCGATCGTCGCACTATGGTGCGCCCGTGATCCGACGACGACTGACCGTGAGCGATTTGGCTCGCCTGAAAGGCCGACGCCAACTCACGATGTTGCGCATCTTCACCATCGAAGAAGCAGCGGCGGCCGAAGAGGCCGGCATCGACCTGGCCTCGGCCCCACCCGAACTCGTCTCCGACCCTCGCTATCGCGAAGTCGCTCCGTCACTTTTCACTCTCACCGGCCGATCACATCTCGAGGCCGGATCGGCCGACGATCATCTGCGGTGGGCCGGCGAGATGTTGCAACTCGGAGCCGACTGCATCTATTGCTCGGGCAGCATGGACCGCGTCGAACATCTGGCCAAGGAGTACATCCCGGTGGTCGGACACGTGGGACTGGTGCCGTCGCGCGCCGGTTGGACCGGCGGATTCAAAGCGGTGGGCAAGACCGCCGATGAGGCTTTGCGGGTGTACGACGAGTGCGTCGCTCTCGAGAACGCCGGTGCCATCGCGGCCGAGATCGAAGTGGTGCCACCCGAGGTCGCCACCGAGATCAGTCGACGTATGAAGCGATTGTCGTTGTGGTCGATGGGGTCGGGGGCCGGATGCGACGCGCAATATCTGTTCGCCATGGACATCCTGGGTGATCCGACCAACCAGCAGTTGTCGGGTGTCGCCCACGTTCCGCGACACGCGAAGGTGTACCGCGACTTCGCCGCCGAGCACGCGCGATTGCAACGCGAACGAGTGGCCGCATTCACCGAGTACCGGCTCGACGTGGAATCCGGGAACTTCCCGGCCGACGAACACCTGGTGCACATGAAGCCCGACGAATGGCAACGCTTCCGTTCCGTCCTTCCCGATGACTGAGGTCAGTGGGGCTTGCGACCGAGAACGAGAACGCTCAATCCGAACGGGATCGACCGTCGCGCGACGAACCGCGTCTCGACCCTCGCCAACGCACCCAACAGACCGAACAATCCGCTGGCGTTGTTCGACAGGTCGCTCGTCTTGTTCGCTAGTGGAAGCTTCGAGCGAACCCAGGCGAGAGGGACGAGGAAGCTGAACGCACCGGTGGCCTTCTCCACTTCCAGCCCGCCGGCGGACACCAGTTCGCGCAACTCGTTCAAGCTGAATCGGCGGGCCCCATGGGTGACCTCGTCGTGCCCACGACGCATTCCCTTCATGCCGGGTTCGACCAAACACAACAACCCGCCCGGTCGCAGCACGCGCACGAACTCCGCGATCGCCGTGGACGGGTTCGTCACGTTCGCGTGATACAACACGGTGACACACACCACCAGGTCCACGCTCGCGTCGGGAAGCGCGATCGATTCGACCGAACCCTCGAGGAGGGTCGCCTCGGGGTGATTCTCCCCGTACAGCTTCAACGCCATCGCCGAACTGTCCAAGGCGATCACGTGGCCACGTTCATCGAGCCACCCACCGGTTGCACCGGTTCCACAACCGGCGTCGAGAATTCGTGGCTTCGACTCCGACCCGCTCAGTTCCTCGGAGAGCAGTCGGCGCAGCAGACGGCGAACAGCGTCGTACCACCAATGGCGATCCTCGACATCGGCCATCAGTCGGTATTCACCTTCTTCCACGGCGCCTCCCCTGAACGGCGAATGGGTTCCCCACGTCGGGGCTCGATCGATCACGTAGCATTGAGCCTATGGGGGCCGAGTCCGTCGACATCCGGAACTCGACCGCGTCGAATTCGCCGTTCGCGCTCACGTGTCGCGTGCCGTTGATCGCGTGGTTCGCGTCGCGTCTCATCGGATGCATCGGTCTCGTCGTGTGGCCGACCAGCTCCGGACGGTGGTTCAACACATTCGGACTGACCTACATGGATGGTGGCTGGTACCGGATCATCGTCACCTCCGGATTCCCGGATGGACCCCTTCCCGATCACGCGACCTCGTGGCCCTTCTTCCCTTTGTACCCGTGGATCGCGGACATGTTCGTCCGACTCGGCGCCCCGGTCGGTCCGTCCTTGATCGCGATCTCCTGGTTGTTCTCTCTCGTGGCGATTCTCGGCGTTTGGCAGCTGGCCTCCGAACACTTCGGACGCGAGGTCGCCGTCGCCTCGGTGTGGGTCTTCGCGTTGCTCCCTGGTGCGGTCGGACAGGTGTTGTCCTACAGCGACAGCCTCTTCGCGGCCGGTCTGGTCTGGACACTGGTTTCGATCGATCGGATCCTCGCTCGCGTTCGGGCCGGCCTCGACGTCCCCACTTCGCGATTCGTGGCCGTCGGACTGTGCGCTTTGGCGTCCGTCGCCAGTCGACCGAATGGTGGCCTGATCCTCGTCGTGCTCGGGTTCGTGGTCTGGCGACATGCCGGTCTTCGACGCACACTTCCGTTGCTCGTCGCGCCGTCGGTGATCTTCTTGACGGCGTGGATGATTTATTGCCATTCCAAGACCGGCGACGCACTCGTCTTCCTGACGGCCAAGGACGCCTGGCTCGAACGCACCATCGTCGATTTCGTCCGTCATCCCCACGAGCGTCCCGCGAACCTCCTTCACGTCGCGGTTTTCGTCGTCGCGGCGACCCTGGCCCGCAAAGCCATCACCCGGGTACCCGCTCACTGGTCGATCACCTGCCTGGTTTTCCTCGGACCATCGATGATCCTCGGGATCGAAGGGCTCGCCAGATACGTCACGATCACGGTCCCCGTTTCGATCATGGTCGGTTTCACGATCTCGCAGTGGGGGGCGCCGAGGCGAAACTCGTTCCTGGGTGTGTCGGCCGCGGCGATGCTCTTCCTCGCCGTCAACGTCGTGAGGTCCGCGTGGGTTCCGTGAGCCGGTTCGAGGGACGAAACGTCCTCGTCACGGGGGGACTCGGTTTCATCGGTTCCAACCTCTCCCACGCACTCGTTCACGCGGGAGCCAATGTGACCGTTCTCGACGAACTGGTCGTCCAACACGGTGGCGACCGTCGGAATCTCGCCGGACTCGACGGGGTTCGACTCGTCATCGGCGACATCGCGGATCCGAGCGTCGCCGTCGAAGCCGTCAGGGGAGCCGATTTCATCTTCAACGTCGCCGGCCAGGTCAGCCACCACGAGTCCATGACCGATCCCCTGCGGGACGCAAGGTTGAACGTGACGGCGCATCTCGAGTTTCTGGAGACGATCAGACGGCATCGCCCCGAAGCGTGCATGGTTCACACATCGACTCGACAGGTCTACGGACTCGCCCAATACTTTCCCGTCGACGAGCGTCACCCGACCATCCCGCGCGACATCAACGGAGCCAACAAACTCGCGTGCGAGTCGTACCACCGCCTGTACGCGACGGTTCATTCGGTGAGAACCGTTTCCTTGCGACTTTCGAACATCTTCGGTCCCCGACAATGCCTCAGCAAGCCCGGTCTCGGATTCATGCCGGTTTTCCTCGCCCGAGCGCTGCGGGGCGAGGTTCTGCAGGTTTTCGGAGACGGAAGTCAAACCCGTGACTGTCTGTTCGTCGACGATCTCGTGACGGCGATGCTCGAAGCCGCACTACGCCTCGATGACGGTCGTCTCGATTCGGGTGACGTCGTCAACATCGGCCACGACCAGGTTCTGTCGTTGAAACTCATCGCCGAGCGGATCTGTGCCATCGCCGGAACCGGCTCCCGGGCCGAAATGGTGCCCTGGCCGCCACATCTCGATCGCATCGACATCGGTGCTTTCCAAGGTGATTACCGCAAAGCGAAGCATCTCCTCGATTGGGAACCCACGACCAGTTTCGAGGCGGCGGTGCAGAAGACCCTCGACTTTTACGGAGCCAACACGTGGTACCTCTGATCGATCTGTCCCGGCGGTTCGCTCGTGACGCCGAAGAGTTCCACGCCGCGATGGACGACGTCCTCCGGTCCGGGACGATCCTGCTCGGTTCGAGGACCACGGACTTCGAGTCGCAATTCGCGCGTTTCGTGAGCGCACGTCATGCGGTCGCGGTTTCGAGCGGAGCGTCGGCGCTGCACCTCGTTCTCGCGGGCCTGAACGTCGGCGTTGGGGACGAGGTCATCGTTCCGGCGATGACCGCCGTGCCCACGGCCTCGGCCGTCTGTGCGGTCGGAGCGACTCCCGTCTTCGCCGACGTCGATCCGTCGACGGCGACGATCAGCCCCGATGAGGTCGCGCGGGTGATGACGCCTCGAACAGCGGCCATCATCGGTGTGCACCTGTACGGCCGACCCATGAACGATGCCCGTGAACTCGCCGATTTCGGCGTCCCGTTCATCGAAGACTGCGCACAGAGCCACGGCGCGACCCGTCGACTGACCGGTGTCGCCGGCGCGTACAGCTTCTATCCGACCAAGAATCTCGGGGGAATCGGCGATGGCGGGATGATCGTGACCGACGACGCGGATCTCGCCGAGAAGGTCCGACGTTTGAGGGTCCACGGACAAGTCGAGCAGTACCTTCATCTGGACGTCAGCCAGAATCACCGAATGAGCGAACTCGAAGCGGCATGGCTCAGCATCCAACTTCGACGACTCGACGAAGGCAACGACCGACGACGATCCATCGCCCACCATTACCGCGAGGAACTCCCGGATCTCCGGTGGCAGTCCGATGACGCCGACCACGTCCACCATTTGGCCGTCTTCTGCACCTCGCAACGCGAGGTGATGCGCGACCGAATGCGGGAGCTCGGAGTGGCGACCGGAGTTCATTACCCGTTCGCCTTGACCCAGCAGCCGGCGATGAGACCGTTCGTCACCTCGCCGTGTCCGGTTGCCGAGCGCTGGGCCGCCGAGTGCATCAGTGTGCCGTGCTTTCCCGAACTGACCGATGCCGAAGTCGACATGGTCGTGCGATCCGTCAAGGCCGTCACATGACCACCCTCGACCGAGCGAATCCGGAAATCGGATCCATCTCCGCCTTCTTCCCCTGTTACAACGACGCCATGTCGATCGAGAACATGGTCGACGACGTGAGAAGCAGCCTGGTGCGCGTGGTGAACGACTTCGAGATCATCGTCGTGAACGACGGATCGCGCGACGACTCGCGCGAGGTTCTCCGGCGACTACGTGAACGGGTACCGGAACTGCGGGTCATCGAACACGAGACGAATCGGGGATACGGAGGAGCGTTGATCTCCGGATTCGCGAACTCCACCAAACAGTGGATCTTTTACACCGACGGTGACGCGCAATACGACGCCACGGAGATACTGCGCTGCACGGCGGTCGCGACGGCGGACACCGACGTCGTGCAGGGATTCAAGATCGGTCGCGGAGATCCGTTCCATCGACGAGTGATCGGACGCGCGTATCACCATCTGGTGAAGGCTCTCTTCGGCTTGCCGGTGCGCGACACCGACTGCGATTTCCGTCTGATCCGACGATCCGCCATGGACCGGGTGACGTTGCAGTCGACGTCCGGGGTCATCTGCGTCGAGATGATGTATTCCTTGAAGAAGGCCGGAGCACGTTTCGCCGAAGTGGGCGTGAGTCACCATCACCGTCCGCACGGAAAGTCGCAGTTCTTCCGACTGCCGGCCATCGCCCGATCGGCGGTGCAACTGGTGACTCTGTGGTTCCGTTTGGTGCCAACACGACGAGGGCGACGACCCGCCGAGTGAGGCCACCCGAGAGAACGTCACCACCGTCGCCCGACGTGCCCGGGGTGGGGTTCGAACCCACACTCCCCGCGAGGGGAAGGGGGGTTTAAGCCCCCCGCGTCTGCCAATTCCGCCACCCGGGCCCGAGGTCAGGCTACGACTCAGGCCACCTTGCTCCGGCGGGAATCATCGTCCCGGGCCACGAAACCCAACGCCAGCCACATCTCGGCGCGCAAGCGGTCGGCCACCGGCGGCACCAGTTGATTGGCCACCACCATGCCCTCGATCATGTCGGCCACCACCGCCACCCACGGCCGACCCTTCACCCGCACCGCCACCGTGGCGCCTCCGTCCCAGCGACGCAACGAGCGATCGACGCCCAAAATGCGCGGCGGACAACGAAACCCGGGCACCAGCAAGCCGCGCACGCGGGCCTCGTGGGCCAGGGTGCGCGCGGCGTGCGCGAAGTTGACGGTGTTCGATTCCATGGGAAGAGCCACCTTGCCAACGGGGTGTGGCAGGGAACACCGAAACGCGCGTCTCCCCTCAACCGAGCACCGAACCCCCTACAGTCGGCGCCATGTCCGACGTCTACAACCCGGCCCAACAACGGGTCATCGACCTGCTGGGCCGCACCGACGAGCGACCCCACGTCCCCGACGGCCTGGCCGACGAATTGCGCGCCGAGATCGAGGAGGCCCTGAAGCCGTTCCACCCCGTGCTCCCCGACGGCAAGTCCTACGAGACCCGCTTCACCCTCAGCAAGCGCGGCCTCGGCGACGTCCACTCCTGCGAGAAGTACTTCGTCGACGGCATCGGGCCGTTCGAATGGTCGACGGCCAACGCCAAGGGCACCATCGTGCACAAGGCCGTCGAGGTGTCCATCAACCTGCGCCATCCCATGCCTCCCGCCGACCTGGTGGAGGAAGCCGTATCGCGACTGGCCAACGACACCTCGAAGGGCATCAGCGACTTCCTCACCACCCTCGACGAATTCGGACGCGCCGAACTCATCGGCATGTGCACCGCCACCTTCACGCGCTTCACCGAGAACTTCCCGCCCATCAAACGCACCTGGATCCCGCAGGTCGAGAGCCCCATCGCGCTGTCGTTGGCCGGTGGACGCGTGCGCGTCAGCGGCAAACTCGACATCGCGTTGGGCCGACCACCCGACAAGGTCATCCTCGACATCAAGACCGGCGGTCGCGACCACTCGCACACCGAGGATCTGCGCCTGTACGCACTCATCGATCTGCTCTCCATCGGTCACGCGCCCCGCAAGGTGGCCAGCTACTACATCGAGGACTCGGTCATCGATCAGGAGGACATCAACGAGGCCTCGTTGCGCTCCACCACCCGACGACTGCGCGACGGATTGGTGCGCGCCATCGAACTGAAGATCGGCAAGGTCGAGCCGGTGTTGCGACCGGGCAACAAGTGCCGGTGGTGTCTGCACAACAACGACTGTCAGGCGGGCCTCGATTTCATGGCCGAATTGGCCGAGCGCGACGGCTGGTGATCAACGCACGTGTGGCGTCATCAACGCCACCGGCAAACCCAGCCCGACCTCGCGACGAATCGACGCGATGCGGCGACCGGGTTGCACCGCGTCGCGAGGCGCCGACACCGCATCGGGGCCCAGCCACGCCACGGTCGCATCGAGGTCGTCGACGACGAACACCACACCCCACAACGAGGCCGCCGTGTCCGGGTCGAGGTCGGGTCGCTCCACCACCTCGAGGATGATGTCACCCGCGCGGTGAAAGCCCTGCCGGACCCCTCCGCCGGCGTCTCGCACCCGCTTGCGCGGTGCACCGAGAATCCGATCGATGGACTCGCTCGTGCGATCCAGTGATCCGGTCATGATCACGATGTGATCGATGGACGACACGCGAACGCGATTCTCGGGTGCCGGAGACATCGTCGGTTCGTCGATCCATCGTGTGGCGATGCCATCCACGTCGTCAGGACCGCTCGTCGCGCCCACGAGGGTCCAACCGGTCACTGCCGACTCGACGCTCGCCGGGGCGTCGTCCACGAAACGGAAACCGAGACCGGCGACGTAGACGGACGGACCGTCGGAGGATTCGCGGACGGCGAAGCCCAGTCGGCTCCACGGTTCCACGGGACCGCCCAGTCGCAACTCGGCGACACGGGCGGATTCAGAAAGGTCGGACATGAACGCGTCCGGCCGGGAATTCAGACCTCAGCCGCGACCCATGTTGGGGCGCTTGCCGTGGTTCGCCTTGGAACGGCGGAGACGGGCCTTGCGCTTCTTGGTCTTCTTCGACATAGGCGTATGAGCCTACAGGGGGATTCCCGGGAAACGACATGGCGCCACCCCACCCCGCGAACGACCCGAACCCCGCAACCGCCGGGCGAACCACCCCGTCGCCAGCACCAAAACCCCGGCGAACGGCAGAGCCGGCGAGATCGGCCCCGTCACGGGCAATTCGCCGTCCGGGGCGAACCCCGCTCCGAGCGGGGCCGGGGGATCGCTCGAGAACGGTGCGGAGAGGTCGACGTCGGGCCACCCGACGGTGTCGGACACGACGATGACGTCCGGGACGACGTCGGGAACGATGCTCGACGATTCGCCCACGACACATGCTCCACCCAACGGGCTCTCGGCCGAGAAGGACACCGCGTCGGCGCCCTCGGGCAACGAGACGGTCGCGGTTCCGTCCGGACCGGTCACCAGAACGGACGGCGGCAACTCCACGTCGGCCCCCGCGAAGACGGCGAACACCTGATGACCGGCGAGAGGTTCGTCGTCGAAATGCAGATACGCGGTGGCCTCGCGCGCGTCGTTCACGGTTCCGACGATGGAATACGTGGTGCACGGAACCGGTTCGGCCGACGCCTCGGACGCGCGATCGAGGAACGAGAAAGGAACGAGCAACAACAACGGAATGACGAACAATCGGTGATTCATGCGCTCGGGTGTGCGACGAAACGTCACGATCGACACGGTTCGACTCGGACCCGTCGCTAGCCTTCGTCGGGTCATGGAACGTTTCGGCCTGGTCGGCCTCCCGAACGCGGGCAAGAGCTCTCTGTACAACGCCCTCACCGGCGGCGGAGCCCTGGCCGCCCCGTACGCCTTCGCCACCAAGGACCCCAACATCGGTGTGGCCAAGGTCCCCGACGATCGACTCGACCGTTTGGCCGTCATGTCGAAGACCAAGAACACCATTCACGCCTCCGTTCAGGTGGTCGACATCGGCGGTCTCGTCGAGGGCGCCAGCAAGGGCGAGGGTCTGGGCAACAAGTTCCTGGCCAACATCCGCGAGGTGGACGCCATCGTGTTGGTGTTGCGCGCGTTCGTCGACGACGACGTGCCCGGACCGAGCGATCCCCTCGATCACCTGCGCGTCGTGGAAATCGAACTCGCCCTGGCCGACCTCGAGACCGTCGAGAAGCGCCTCACGCAGGCCACCCGCCAAGCCAAACTCGACAAGGGCGCCGCGGCCGAACTCGAGGCCCTGCAAGCGGCCTACGACTCGCTCAGCGAGGGTCGTCCCCTGTACCGCGCCGGGCTGAAGCCCGAGTGGCGCGAGACCCTGAAGCCGTACTTCTTGCTCACCAACCGTTCGGTGTTGGCGGTGGTCAACGTCGGCGAGAACGAACTGGACAAGATCCCCGCGGTCGAGCAACGCGTGCGCGACGAGTTCTCGTCGGCCGGCGACAACGTCGAGGTCATCGGCATGTGCGTGCAACTGGAGGCCGAGGCCGCCACCATCGTGGACCCGGCCGAACGCGCCGAGATGCTCGAGGGTTTCGGTCTCGGCGAGGGCGCGTTGTTCCGCATGGTGCGCAGCGCGTATCACCTGCTCGGATTGCGCACCTACTTCACCACCGGCGAGAAGGAAACGCGTGCCTGGACCTTCTACGCGGGCTCGAACGCGCCCGAGTGCGCCGGACGGATCCACAGCGACTTCCAACGGGGCTTCATCAAGGCCGAGGTCATCCGCTGGGACGAATTGCTCGACATCGGTTCGTGGACCAAGGCCAAGGAATTGGGCAAGATCCGTATCGAAGGCAAGGAGTACCACCCCGTCGACGGTGACGTCATGGAGTTCCGCTTCAACGTCTGAGTACAACGGAGGCAAACGCGTGACCGAACCCACGGCATGGTTGATGAGCGAGGGGCGAGTGATGGCCAGCGCCGTCGTCGCCGAATCGTCGACCGATCGTCGCATCGGATTGCGTGGTCGTGGCGAGCATTCCGGAGCGTTCGTCCTGCCTTCGTGCCGCTGGATCCACACGGTCGGTATGCGATTCGATCTCGACGTCGCCTATCTGGACTCCGAGGGCCGCGTCATCAAGGCCGTGCGCATGAAACGACATCGACTCGGGGCCCCGGTCCTCAACGCCCGCACCGTGGTCGAGGCCCACGGCGGCTCGTTCGCCCGTTGGGGCCTGCGCGTCGGAGACGTGATCGAGATCCGCGTTCACGACGGAGCGACCTCGTGAGCCGACTCGTCCTCGTGGCCACGCCCATCGGAAACATGTCCGACGTCTCGCCGCGAGCGATCCAAGAGTTGACGGCGGCCGGACTGGTCTGTTGCGAGGACACCCGTCGCACCGGGATGATGCTGAAGAATCTGGGCATCGACGCCAAGCTCATGCGCGTCGACGAGCACACCGAACACGCGTCGATCCCCCGCGTTCTCGACGCCCTGAACGAGGGACGCGACGTGTGTCTGGTGACCGACGCCGGAACCCCTGGCATCAGCGATCCGGGCGAACGCATCGTGCGCGCCGTCTCGCAAACCGCCCACGTCGTCACCGCGGTGCCCGGTCCGGCCGCGTTCGTGATGGCCCTCGTCATCAGCGGCCTGCCCACCGAGCGTTTCGCCTTCGACGGTTTCCTGCCCCGCGGCGGAACGGAGCGCGCCCGTTCCATCGCCGATCTGGTTCGCGAACGACGCACCACGGTTCTGTACGAGGCGCCCCATCGATTGCAGCGAACGCTCGAGGATCTCTACGTCGCTCTCGGGGGCCGACGTCGCATCGTGGTCGCCCGCGAATTGACCAAGATCCACGAGGAGGTGTGGCGCGGGACGACCGCCGACGCCGTCACCTACTTCGCCGGGGTCGAACCCAAGGGCGAGTACGTGTTGGTTCTCGAGGGTGCGGCCGACGAACCAGCCGCCACGCTCGAGGACATCGATCGTCTGTTGCTCGCCGAACTGGCCGCCGGGGTGAGTGTTCGCGACGCCGCCACGGTCGTGGCCGATCTCACCGGAGCCACCAAAAAGACCGTCTACAACCGAGCCCTCGAGTTGTCGAAGGGCGACGACGAACGGACCTGAGAGATCGTCACCCGCGCGGGGCGAGGGCCAACTGTCGGCTCTGCGCCACCAACACACCGTTCGTGTCCCACATCTCGCCGTCCTCCTCCAGAAGCCCGTTCTGGACGAATCGCGTGTCGAAGAAGCACGCCACCGGCCCCGGCGCGGGAATCGCGCGCACGTGCACGGTCAACTCCACCGTGGGCACCCACGCCGCCGGCAGGCTGAGGTTGAACACCGCCGGCGGGAACGCGTCCGACGCCAACAACAACGCCGCGGAGTCGATGGGTCGGTCGTCCGCGAAGGCGAACCAACCCCGCATCGTGGCGCGACCCGACGGTGAGCCCGTTCGGAACGCGATGTCCTCGGGCTGCCCTCGTGTGGCGAGGCGTCCGTGAATAGGCGCGAAATCGTTCACGGACGTGTCCGACATCAGAAGGCACTCGTCGAACGGCGCGATCTCGGGCATCGAGCGCTGCATGGCCGAGGGTCCGCCGGGATCGGTGGTCAGATCGCCCACGGTGGCCAGCACCCTGATGATCTCCTTCTCGCCGCCACTCGCATCGCGGAGGAACAGACACGCCGTGGTCGTGGCGAAGCGACGACCCACACGCACCGGAGTGACGGTGATGCGCGCGTCGCCCGCGGGACACGGAGCGAGGTAGTGAGCGGTGATCGTGACGTGATCCGGACGCCCGGTGGCCATCGACACCGCCCGCCCCACCAACGCCATCAGGTAACCGCCGTTGGCGTTGCCCAGAATGTCCCAGCCCGGATGCACGCGCGTGGCGAAGTGGTGAACACCGTCGATCACGTCCAGTTGTTCCAACGCCGTGGCCGTGTCGAACTCGAAGAGCCGCTTCTGCACGGGACGAACTTAGGAAGCGCCGAGGGCGGACACCAACTCTCGTCGACGAAACGCCACCGGAATCACCCACACGACCTCGGTAGCCTGCTCACCGTGGCCGACTCCCGCGCGTTCTACGCGACAACTCCCATCTACTACGTCAACGCCAAGCCGCACCTCGGACACGCCTACACGACGATCATCGCCGACGCCCTCTGCCGCTGGCACCGACTGCTCGGCGACGACGTTCACTTTCTCACCGGCACCGACGAGCACGGACTGAAGATCCAGCAGGCCGCCGACGCCGCCGACATGGCACCCCAGGCCTTCGCCGACTCGATCGCCCCGCTGTTCGCCGACGCGTGGAAGAGGCTGAACATCTCCAACGACGACTTCATCCGTACCACCGAGACCCGCCATCGCCTCGGGGTCCAGAAGTTGTTGCAGGCCTGCTACGACAACGGCGACATCGAACTCGACACCTATCGCGGTCTCTACTGCGTGGCCTGTGAGGCGTATTTCACCGACGACGATCTCGTCGAGGGCAATTGCCCGATCCACAAGAAGCCGGTGGAGCAGGTCGAGGAAGAGAACTACTTCTTCCGTCTCAGTCGGTACGGCGATCGTCTGTTGCAGTGGTACGCCGACCACCCGGGCGCGATCGTTCCCGACTACCGCATGAACGAGGTCATCGGATTCATCAAGCAGGGCCTGCTCGACTTCAGCATCAGCCGCACCAGCTTCTCGTGGGGAATCCCGTTGCCGTGGGACGACGAGCACGTCACCTACGTGTGGTTCGACGCGCTCGCGAACTACATCACCGCCGTCGGCTACGGCACCGACGACGAGCAGTTCGCCCGTCATTGGCCGGTCGACTTCCACATGATCGGCAAGGACATCATCCGCTTCCACTGCGTGTACTGGCCCGCGATGCTGATGTCGGCCGGCATCGAGCCGCCCCAGGGTTGGGCCGTCGGTGGTTGGCTTCTCGTCGGGGGCGAGAAGATGTCGAAGACCACCGGCAACGTCGTGAACCCCCTCGACCTCATCGGCGACATCGGCGTGGACGGATTCCGCTACTACGTGCTCGCCGAGACCCCCTACGGCGCCGACGGCGACTTCACCTACGAAGGCCTGATCGGTCGCTACAACAGTGACCTCGCCAACAACCTGGGCAACCTGCTCAGTCGCGTCGCCACCGTGGTGGGCAAGAAGTGCGACGGTGTCGGCCCGCGTCCTCGTCCCGACAGTGCCCTCGCCGCCGCGGCCGCCGACGCGTTGGCCGAGACCACCGCGCGTTGGAACGAGGTGCAACCCAGTCGTGCGCTCGAAGCCACGTGGCAACTCATCCGCGCCACCAACGCCCATCTCGAAACCAACGAGCCGTGGAAGGCCGAACCCGGTCCCGATCTCGACGCCGTCATGGGCGACGCCCTCGAGGCGTTGCGCATCGTGGCGATCCTGGCCTCCCCCGCCGTGCCCGACACGGCGCAGGCGGTGTGGGAGCGCATCGGAATGACCGGTGCCGTGGCCGATCAACGACTCCCCCACGCCGCCGAGTGGGGTGGCTATCCCGGTGGGACCTCCGTGGTGAAGGGTGATCCGCTCTTCCCCCGTCGTCAACTCTGATTCGCCCATGTGGACCGACACCCACTGTCATCTCGACGACGATCGCTACCGCGGTGACGGTGACCCGCGACGCGAACTCGGTGGCACGAACGGCGTTCTGGATCGCGCGCGCCAGGCCGGAGTGTCTCGATTCATCAACGTTGGTTGCGACCGTGACTCGTCGATGCGCGCCATCGACATCGCCGACGCCAACGCCGACGTGTGGGCCAGCGTGGGTCTCCATCCGCACGAAGCGGTTCACGGCGTCGACTCCATTCGCGATCTGTTCGATTCCCCGCGCGTGATCGCCGTGGGCGAAGCCGGACTCGACTACTACTACGACCACTCGCCCCGAGACACACAGCACGTGGCCTTCGCCCGCCAGATCGAGCTCGCCAACGAACTCGATCTTCCGCTGATCATCCACACTCGCGACGCGTGGGACGACACTTTCTCGGTGCTCGCCGAGGTCGGCGTCCCGTCGGCCGTCGTCTTCCACTGCTTCACCGGCGGACCCGACGAGGCGCGCCGGTGTCTCGACATCGGAGCGCGTCTCAGTTTCTCCGGCATCGTCACCTTCAAGACGGCCACCGATGTCGCCGAAGCCGCACGAATCTGCCCGCTCGATCACATCCTCGTCGAGACCGACAGCCCGTATCTCGCCCCGGTTCCGCACCGCGGTCGCGTCAACCAGCCGTCGAACGTCGCCGTCGTCGGAACGTTCATCGCCGACATGCGATCGATCGCCGTCGACGAGTTCGCCCGCATCACCACGCGGAACGCCTGCATTGCGTTCCCCGCGTTGGCTTCATAGCCTGACACGGCCGACATGATGAATCACACCGAACGCCGCCGCTTTTTCGTCGCCGCCGCGATCACGATCGTCGCGATTCCGGCTCTCATGGTCTCGGGTGGCTCGAACGGTGGCGATGACGATGTCGCGCCGACCTCCGCCGCACCCACGACGGTCGACCCCGGTCCCGCCGATCCGGCGTTTCTCCCTCCCGAGGATTCCAGCCCCGCACCCGAGATCATCACGGTCAACGTGCCGGCCCCGCCGAGTGGCACGGTCATCAAGGGCATCGCGTCGTTCATTCGTTGGCCCGAGACGCTCGGATTGCGACCGTGCGCGACACCGAACGCCCTGATCGGCTCCATCATCACGGTCACCAATCTGAACAACGGTCGTTCGATCGACTGCAACAACGTCTCCATCGAACGTCTCCCCGGCGAGGCCGTCATCATCATCCACACCGAGGTGTTCCTCGAACTCGCCGACCTGGTCGACGCACCGATCCCCGTGCAGATCTCGTTCTGATCCTCATGACTCATTCGCGCGCCGAGATCACCCGCTTGCTCGAGGAGCACGGTCTGTCGCCGCGTCGGGCCTTCGGACAGAACTTCGTCGCCGATCCGAACACCGTGCGACGCATCGCTCGTCTGGCCAACGTCGGACCCGACGATCACGTCGTCGAGATCGGTGCCGGACTCGGTTCGCTCACGCTCGCGTTGGCCGAGTCCGGTGCCCGGATAACCGCCATCGAGGTGGATCACGGCGTGGCACCGGTTCTCCGCGACGTGGTGCGCGACACCGCCAACGTGTCGGTCATCGAGGCCGACGCCCGCGAGGTCGATTGGAACTCGATCGTTCCACCCCACTCCCGAGCCGTGGTGGTGGCCAACTTGCCCTACAACGTGGCCACGCCGTTGGTGGCCGACCTGCTCGACACCGTTCCCCAGTTGGATCGATTCGTGGTGATGGTGCAGAAGGAGGTCGCGCTGCGCCTCGCCGCCACCGCGGGAAGCTCGGACTACGGCGCCGTCAGCGTGAAGGTGGCGTATTGGGCGACCGCCCGCATCCTCGGCGACGTGCCACCCACCGTCTTCGTTCCCCGCCCCAAGGTCGTCTCCTCGGTCATCGAGATCCGCCGGCGCGAGCGACCCGCGATCGGTTCGCACATCCGACCCGAGGATCTCTTCCCCATCGTGCGCGCCGCGTTCGGCCAGCGCCGCAAGATGCTTCGTCGCTCGCTCGCATCGATGACGTCCACGGACATCTTCTCCGAAGCCGGCGTGTCCCCCGAGGCGCGACCCGAGGACCTCGACGTGGAGCAATGGGGGCGTTTGACCGAGGCCATCATCGGGGCCCGACGATGAACGCGCGCGTCACCATCGTCGCTCCGGCCAAACTCACCTTGTCGTTGCGCGTGGTCGGCATGCGAGACGACGGGTACCACCTCATCGACGCGGAGATGACCACCCTCGACCTCCACGACGAGATCGACATCACGCCCACCGACACCGACTCCGAGTTGTCGTTCAGCGGGCCCTTCTCAGGCGGCATTCCCACCGACTCGACCAATCTCGTCGCGCGAGCCCTCACGTTGGCTGGTCGCACCGCACGGGTGAGGGTCGTGAAGAACATCCCGCACGGTGGTGGCTTGGGCGGCGGATCCGCCGACGCCGCGGCGGTGTTGCGGTGGGCCGGCTTCACCGACTTGGTCGCGGCCTCGCGACTCGGGGCCGACATCCCCTTTTGCATGGTTCGCGGACGGGCGCGCGTGCGCGGCATCGGCGAGTCGATCGAACCGTTACCCGACGCGCGCGACGCCCACACCCCCGACGCCTACACGTTGGTCATCCCGCCTCTCACGGTCAGCACCCCCGCCGTCTATCGCGCGTGGGACGAGCTCGGCGGACCGCGATGCGAACGGAACACGAATCCGAACGATTTGGAAGAGGCGGCGTTGAACGTCGAACCGGCATTGGCTGTCTGGCGGGATCGCATCCGCGATGCGAGCGGTGCGGAACCGGTGTTGGCCGGCAGCGGCGCCACATGGTTCCTGAAGGGTCGCCACGAGGGGCTGGCACTGCGCCTTCCCAAGGCCACGGTCGTCGAGACGACCGGCTGCTGACGAACTACTTGCGACGCTGGTGACGCGTACGACGAAGCATCTTCTTGTGCTTCTTCTTTCGCATGCGCTTACGACGCTTCTTGATCAACGAACCCATAGGACCTCTTCCACGACAGGCTCCGTACGCTAGCGAGGTCGGGGCGCCATCGCCAACGGCACGGGGATTCGGATGTCGTTTTCCGATACCGTTGGGGCGTCGTTCGGCCCGAACAGGACGAGCGTCGATCCGGGGTCGTCCAATGGTAGGACAGCTGATTTTGGTTCAGAGAATAGGGGTTCGAGCCCTCTCCCCGGAGCCAACGACCGATCACCGCGCGTGATCGGGTCCGTCGACGACGGTTCGTGGTATGACTGCGTGATGCCCGCGTACGCCATCGTCCTCGCCGCCGGCGAAGGCACCCGAATGCGGTCGCAACGACCCAAGCCACTGCATCTCATCTGCGGTCGACCCATGGTCATGCACGTGTTGCACGCGCTCGAGGATGTCCGCCCCGCCCGGGCGGTCGTCGTGGTGGGTCACGGGGCCGACAAGGTGGTCACGCGCGTCGGTTCCGATGCGCCGGCGTGGCTGAAGCCGCTGTTCGCCGAGCAAACCGTCCAGCGCGGCACCGGCGATGCGGTGATGGTGGGGCTCGCCGCCCTCGATCTCGAACTCGGGCGTCACGACGGTGGCACCGACGAACTCGACGACACCTCGACCATCATCGTGCTCCCGGGCGACACCCCGTTGTTGCGGCGCGAGACCATCGACGATCTGGTGACCGCGCACGAGTCCCAGGGTCATGCCGCGACCGTTCTGGTGTCCCACGTCGACGACCCGAGCGGTTACGGACGCGTCGTGCGCGGTCGCGACGGTCGGGTGCAGCGAATCGTCGAGCAGCGTGATGCCACCGACGACGAGCGGCGCATCACCGAGATCAACACCTCCATTTACGCCTTTCGTCGCGACCTCCTCGCGCCGGCTCTGCGTCACCTGTCCCCCGACAACGCCCAGGGCGAGCTCTACCTGACCGACGTCATCGCCGTTCTCGCGGGCATGGGCCATCGGGTCGGGGCCGTCGAGGCGCCGGCTCCGGAAACCCAGGGCGTGAACGACCGCTGGCAGTTGGCGCTGGCCGAACGCGAACTCCGGTCGCGCACCAATCGTCACTGGTTGTTGAACGGGGTGACGATGATCGATCCGCGACAGACTTTCATCGACATCGGTGTGCGGATCGGGCGCGACGTCACGCTGTTCCCCGGCACCATGCTGCAGGGCGACACCACCATCGGGGACGGCTGCGAGATCGGGCCGAACACCCGACTCGTCGATTGTCACGTGGGCCACTCGTCGCGCGTCGAGAATTCGGTCGGGCGCCTCGCATCCATCGGCGACGACTGCCACGTGGGCCCCTTCGCACATCTCGCCGCGGGCGCTTCCGTGGCTGACGGCCGCCGGATCGGTGCGTTCTATGATTCCCACGGTGAGCCGTCGGCGTGACGGTCGCATGAGCAGGATTCAGACGGGACGGGCAACGACGTGAGTCAGGTGGACAAGGTCACGACCAAGAGGATGGCCCTCTATTCGGGTCGCACGCATTTGGCGCTGGCCAACGAGGTCGCCGGATACCTGGGAATCGAACTCGGCGAGCCCAACCTCGTCGAATTCGCCAACGGGGAAGTACGTCCGCGATTCGGTGAGAGCGTTCGTGGCTCGGACGTCTTCATCATGCAGAGCCACTTCGGGTGCGACGGTCGTTCCATCAACGACTCCATCATGGAGCAACTGATCATGATCGACGCCGCACAACGCGCGTCGGCCAAGCGCATCACCGCGGTCTGTCCCTTCTACGGGTACGCCCGTCAGGACCGCAAGGCCGAGGGTCGCGAGCCCATCACGGCGCGCCTCATCGCCGATCTGTTCAAGGCCGCCGGCGCCAAGCGCATGGTGTCCATCGACTTGCACAGCGGTCAGATTCAAGGTTTCTTCGACGGTCCCGTCGACCATCTCACCGCGATGCCCGTGATCGAGCAGTACATCCGCGACAACGCCAAGAATCCCGTGATCGTCTCCCCCGACGCCGGACGCATCAAGGTGGCCGAACGCATGCAACAACACCTCGGCGAGGAACTGGGCGCCGACCTCGCCTTCGTGTACAAGCGTCGTCCCAAGGGCAGCACCAACGTGGCGCAGGCCCTCGACGTGATCGGTGAGGTGGAGGGGCGCCTGTGCATCCTCACCGACGACATGATCGACACCGGTGGCACCATCGTGTCGGCCGCCCATCTCCTGCTCGACAAGGGCGCCACCGAGGTCTGGGCCATGGCCACTCACGGCGTGCTGTCGGGTCCGGCCGTCGAGCGCCTGTCGAACTCCCGCATCGACCGCGTCGTGCTCACCAACACCTTGCCCCTGGCCCCCGAAGCCCGCATCGACAAGATCAAGGTGCTCTCGGTCGGGCGGATCATCGCCGATGCCCTGGCCGCCGTCTTCGACGACACCAGCGTCAGTGAGATCTTCGGCGGCGAGAACCAGGCCTGAGACCACGGTCGCCGGGCCCTCCCGGCCGTTTCCGGGGTAGTGAACCGACCCCGCCCACCCCTAGGATTGGTCTCCGTTTGTGACCCCGGGCGCCCGCCCGGCACGAAAGGCCGCGTCATGTCCACCACTCTTGTTGCCACCTCCGGTCGAATTTCCGGTAGCTCCGAAGCCCGTCGTATCCGTCGCGACGAGAAGATCCCCGCCGTCATCTACGGCCAGGGCATGGAGCCGGTCTCGGTCATCGTCGATCGTCGTGACCTGCGTCTGGCTCTGTCGGGTGCCGCCGGTTCGAACACCATCCTCGAGATCAAGGTCGACGGCAACGTCTACCCCGCCGTCGTCAAGGACATGCAGCGCCATCCCGTGCGTCGCACCGTCGCTCACGTCGACTTCCTGCGCATCAACATGAGCGAGGAACTCACCATCGCCGTTCCGGTGCGTCTCGTGGGCGAGGCCAAGGCCGTCGTTTCCGAGGGCGGACTCGTCGACCCGTCGCAGGACACCATCGACATCGTCACCACGCCGGCCAACATGCCGAGCGAGATCGCCATCGACATCTCGGCGATGCAACCCGGCGACGTCATCCGTCTCGGACAGATCACGTTGCCCGCGGGCACGCGCGCCCTCGGCGACGCGGATCTCCCGATCGTCACCGCCATCGCCGGCTCCAAGGCCGAGGCCGCTCCGGTGGCCGCCGCCGAGGCCGCTCCGGCCGACGGTGACGCCAAGCCCAAGTCCTGAACCGACTCATGGGCCTGCTCGGCCGTTCGGGTGACTCCGCCCGCGCCAAGTCCTCGGCCTTCGACGCCCTCGTCGTCGGTTTGGGCAATCCCGGCAAGCAGTACGCGCGCACGCGACACAACGTCGGCGAAGAGGTCGTCGTCGAACTGGCCCGTCGTGCCGGTGAGTCGTTGAAAGCGGGTCGAGACAGTGCTCTGGTCGCCGAGGTTCGCCTGGGCACCAAGCGCGCGGTGCTGGCATTTCCCACCACGTTCATGAACGAGAGCGGACAAGCGGTTCGCAAGTTGGTCAAGCGCTACGGGTTCGCCGGCCACGAAGGCCTCATCGTGGTGCAGGACGAACTCGACCTGGCGCCGGGAACCGTTCGACTCAAGGTCGGTGGCGGACTCGGCGGGCACAACGGGCTGCGCTCCATCACCAGCCACATGGGAACCCAGGACTACGTTCGCGTGCGCATCGGTGTCGGCAAACCGCCGAACAAGGAGCAAGGTGCGGATCACGTGCTGCGCAAAGTGCCCGCGGCCGAACGTCAGGTTCTCGACGTCGCCGTGAACGTGGCCGCCGATGCCATCGAGTCGATTCTCGAGACCGGAATCGACGCCGCCATGAACAAGTACAACTCTTTGTGATCGACCGATGACCGTCGTCGACCCGAGCCTCAACGCCGGAGTGTTGGCCTCGTTGCCCGCCGCCTTGCGCAACGACCCGGCACTCACCTCCCTGATCGGGGCCGTCGACGGCACGGTGGCGGTTCCCGAGGTCGCCCGTGCGGTGGCCATCGCCGCTCTCGCCGAACTGTCGGGACGTCGACCGATCGTCGTGGCCTGCCCCACCGGCACGTCGGCCTCCCAGTTGGCCGACGACCTACTGGCGCTCGTTCCCCCCGACGAGGTCGCGCTGTTCCCGGCGTGGGAGACGCTGCCGTTCGAGCGCGTCAGCCCGTCGGTCGAGACCATGGGCCGACGACTGGAGGTGCTGTGGCGTCTGCGGGACGAGAGCCGCGTACCACGCATCGTGGTGGCCAGCATGCGTGCCTTGTTGCAGCAACTCGGCCCCGACACCCCGGCGGTGTCACCGGTGATCATCCGCCAGGGCGACAGTCTCGATCCCGACGAGTTGTTGCGTGAGCTGGTGAACGGTGGATACCGACGCGAGGAACTGGTCGAGCATCGCGGCGAGGTGGCCAAGCGGGGTGCGATCATCGACGTCTTCCCCTCCACCGCCGATGCACCCGTGCGAATCGACCTGTGGGGTGACGAGGTCGATCGACTGACCACTTTCTCGGTCCACGATCAACGCAGCGACGTCGATCTCGACGAGGCGATCATCTTTCCCGCTCGCGAGCTGGTGTTGTCCGATGCCGTGCGCGACCGTGCGCGTGCTCTCGTCGCCACCGAACCGTGGGGTCGCGAGCAATGGGAGCGACTCGGTGAAGGAGCCCTCTTCGACGGCATGGAGAGTTGGTTGCCGTGGCTCACCGAGACACCGCTGCTTCTCAGCGACGTGCTGCCGCGCGGCTCGAAGATGATCCTGCTCGAGCCCCGACGAATGCGCGACCGCGCCGTCGACCTTCTCGCCGAGGAGGCCGACCTCGCGCGAACCCTGGCATCCACGTGGGCCAGCGACGCCGATCGCGAGTTCCCGCGTCTGTATCAGCTACCCGATCGACTACTCGGCGAGACGCGAGGTTCGTGGAATCTCATCCCCGTGGCCGACGGACCCGACGTCGCCCTCCTCGAGGCCTCGGGCTGGGGTGCCATGGGCGCGGACGCCGACGGGTTGACGAACCGCATCAAACAACTGCTCTCGGACGACTACCGCGTCGTCATCGCCGCCGACAGCGACGTGTCCGCCGCTCGCCTGTCCGACAGCTTCGCCAACGCCGGACTGCAATTGGATCTGTGGCCCGCCGGCGTCGCGCCCGAGCTCCGTGGTCGCGGAGGCTCGATCGTGGTGGCACGACTCCATCGTGGCGTCACCGTTCCCTCGGCCAAGTTCGCCATCATCACCGAGGCCGACATCACCGGACGCCGGACGTCGCATCGTCGCCCGCGCGCCAAACGCCGTGAGAGCACCACCATCTTCGAGGACCTGAAGCCCGGCAACTACGTGGTGCACTACATCCATGGTGTCGCCAAGTACGAGGGCATGACGAAGATGACCGTCGCCGGGGTCGAGCGCGACTATCTCGTGCTCGCCTACAAGGGCACCGACAAGCTGTATCTGCCCTCGGACCAGATCGATGCCGTGCGCCACTACGTCGGCGGCGAGACCCCCACGTTGAACAAATTGGGCGGGGGTGACTTCGCCCGCGCGAAAGCCAAGGTGCGCAGCGCCGTTCGGGCCATCGCCCAGGAACTCGTGGTGCTCTATCAGAAGCGCGTCAATGCCCGAGGACACGCGTTCGGTTCCGACACGCCGTGGCAATACGAGATGGAGCAGGCGTTCCCCTTCGTCGAGACGCCCGATCAGAAGAAGGCCATCGAGGACACCAAGTCCGACATGGAGCGTCCCTTCCCGATGGACCGACTCGTTTGTGGCGACGTCGGTTTCGGCAAGACCGAGGTGGCGGTGCGGGCGGCGTTCAAGGCCATCCAGGACGGCAAGCAGGTGGCGGTTCTCGTGCCCACGACGTTGTTGGCGTCGCAGCATGGCAACACGTTCTCGGACCGCTTCGCCGGTTATCCCATACGCGTGGAGGTGCTGTCCCGCTTTCTCACGAACTCGGAGGCCAACAAGGTGATCGCCGGGCTGGCCAGCGGCGAGATCGACTGTGTGGTGGGCACCCATCGACTGTTGTCCAAGGGCATCACCTTCAAGAATCTCGGGCTGTTGATCGTCGACGAGGAGCAACGCTTCGGCGTGCAACACAAGGAGTCGATGAAGCACCTGAAGAACGACGTCGACGTTCTCACCCTCACCGCCACGCCCATCCCGCGCACGCTCGAGATGAGCCTCGTCGGCATCCGCGACCTCAGTCTGTTGCAGACCCCGCCGGCCGACCGACAGCCCATTCTCACCTTCGTCGGCCAGTACGACGAGCGAGTGGCCGTCGAGTCGATCCGTCGCGAGTTGTTGCGCGAGGGCCAGGTCTTCTGGGTGCACAACCGCGTGCAGTCCATCGAGGAGTGCGCGATGCGTTTGCGCGAGCTGGTGCCCGAGGCCCGAATCGCCGTCGCCCACGGGCAGATGGACGAGGGCGCGCTGGAACAAGTGGTGATGGACTTCTGGGAGGGGAACTTCGACGTCCTCGTGTGCACCACCATCATCGAGAGCGGCATCGACATGCCCACCGTGAACACCCTCGTCGTCGAGCGCGCCGACCTTCTCGGTTTGGGCCAGATGCACCAGTTGCGTGGTCGGGTCGGACGCAGCGGGCAACGTGCCTACGCCTACTTGTTCCATCCGCGCGACAAGTCGCTCAGCGAGGAGGCCTACGAACGCCTGCGCACCATCGGCGAGTCCACCGAACTGGGAAGCGGATTCAAGATCGCCATGCGCGACCTCGAGATTCGCGGCGCCGGCAACCTGCTCGGCGAGGCTCAGAGTGGACACATCGCCGCGGTCGGCTACGACCTGTATTGCCAGATGGTCACCGAAGCCGTGGGCGAGATGAAGGGTGAACCGGTGCGCGAGCCGTCGGAGATCCGCCTCGACGTTCCCACCACCGCCAACCTCCCCAAGGACTACATCGCCAAGGAGGAACTGCGACTCGAGGCCTACCGCCGTCTGGCCCAGGTGACCACACCGGCCGAGGTCGACGACATCCGCGACGAGTGGCTCGACCGTTACGGACCCTTGCCCGCGCCGGCGGAGGCTCTCCTGGACGTGGCGTTGTTGCGCGCCGAGTGCCACCGCCTCGGTCTGAACGAACTCTCGATCTCCACCTCCCAAGCGCGCATCGGACCACTCGACCTGAAGACGAGCGAATCGATTCGTTTGAAGCGTCTCAGTCGCGACGCCATCCACAAGGAATCAGCCCGACAACTCGTGATTCCCATCCCGCGGGCCGAGGAGCCGGCCCGTTTCCTGGTGCGGTTCCTGCGCGAACTGGTGCCACCACCGTCCGCGGAGTGACCCGTCAAGTAGTTTGTCCGCGTGATCAAACTTCGTTTCCCCCTCGTCATCGCTCCGCTGGCTCTCGCCCTGACGTCGATCGTTTCTTCGTGCTCCTCGGTCACCAACGACGCCGCGCGGGTCGGCGATCGTGGGCTCTCCGCGGCCGAGCTCGACGACCTGATTCTCGGCTACGTCGAATCCGGCAGCGACGAAGGTTCGCGGACCGAGGGCCCGCAGTCGGGCGATTTGGCGCGCAATCTTCTCTCGTCCTGGATCTCCACCACGGTCACGCTGGATCTCATCTCCGAAGCCGGCGGCGAAGTGACCGCCGCGGACCTCGCGGCGAGCGAGGAAGAACTGAATACCGCACCGGGATTCGCCGAGGCGGATCAGAAGGTGCGCGAGCTCTTCATCCTGAATGACGCCGCATCGGCGAAATTGGCGAGCCTCCTGGCCCCGGCCCGAAGCGAACTGGCGAACACCTACGAATCGGGCGCGGCCGAATCGGGGGTCGTGTGCGTGCGCGCCATCCTCACCAATGATCGCGAAACCATCGATCTGGCGGCGTTCCGACTCGCCGCCGGTGAATCGTTCGCCGACGTCGCCTCCGAGGTGTCGGTCGATCCTTCCGCCGCCGACGGTGGTGTTCTCGCCGGTGAAGGTGGCAACGCCTGCATCGATTACGAATCGGTGATCACCTCGGTGGCCGAAGAGTTCGCCACGGCCCTCGACACCACGGCCATCGGTGAGGTGTCCGCACCCTTCGAGATTCCCGGCGTGGGTTGGGCCGTCGTCCTGCCTCGCCCGTTCGACGAAGTGGCCGACGACATCGGCCAACTGATCGGTGGTTCGGTCGCGGCAGCGGCGATCGGCGAGGCGTTGTCCACCGTTTCGATTCGGGTCTCGGCCGAGTACGGAGCGTGGGATCCCGCGACCGGCACCGTCGTTCCCGTGGGCTGATGTCGACGAGCCGACCACCCGTGGTGGAGATCGTCGGACTCGGTCCGGCGGGCTCCGAGTACGTCTCGCGACACACCCTCGACCGCATCGCGGCGCACCGACACCGATGGTTGCGCACCGCGATTCACCCCAGTGCCCACGTGGTCGCCGACGCCTCCACCTTCGACCATCTGTACGAATCGGCCGATTCGTTCGACGGCGTCTACTCCGCCATCGTGGAGACCTTGGTCGCCGCGGCCCACGAGCACGGCGAGATCCTGTACGCGGTGCCCGGTTCGCCGCTCGTCCTCGAGCGCACCGTCCGGGAATTGATCGCCGATTCCCGCGTCCGGTGCGTGATCAACCCGGCCATCGGCTTCCTCGAGATGGCCTGGGCACGCCTCGGGATCGACCCCGTCGAAGAGCGGGTCACCCTGATCGACGGCCACACGTTCGCCACCGCGGCCACCGACGTCGGCGGACCCATGTTGGTGGCGCACTGCCATGCCAACTGGGTGTTGTCCGAGATCAAGTTGGCCGCCGAGGACACGATCGACGCGTCGAACGACGAATGCGAGGTGGTGATCCTTCACCACCTCGGGTTGCCCGACGAACGCGTCGTCACCACTCGTTGGAGCGAACTGGATCGCACCCTCGAGGCCGATCACCTCACCTCGATCTACGTTCCGGCGTTGGCGACCCCCGTCGGCCGGGAACTCACTTCGTTCCATCGCCTCGCACGAACCTTGCGCGAACGATGCCCGTGGGACCGCGAGCAAACCCACCAGTCGCTCGTCACCTACCTGCTCGAAGAGACGCACGAAGTGGTCGACGCCATCCTCGCTCTCGACCCCGAGGACCCTTCCACCGACGAGCACCTCATGGAAGAGCTCGGTGATCTGCTCTACCAGATCGAATTCCATGCCGCCATCGCCGAGGAGGAAGGCCGCTTCACCATGGGCGACGTGGCCCGGGGAATCAACGACAAGTTGGTGCGCCGTCATCCGCACGTGTTCGCCAGTCACGGGTCCGATGGCGAGACGTCCGACGACCTCGTGGCCTCCTGGGACGCCATCAAGTCGGCCGAGAAACGAGCCAAGGGACTCGACGATGGGCCATTCGCCGGTGTCCCGGTGTCCTCGGGGTCCCTCGGATACGCCGCCGCCGTGTTGAAGAAGGCCGAGAAGGCCGGAGTTCCACTGTCGGTGAGCCCCGTGCCCGACGCGCACCTCGAACACCTCACCGACGTCGGCGAACACCTGCTGGCGGTGGTCGCCGAGTGCCGGCGACGGGGCCTGGACCCCGAGGTGGTCCTGCGGGAAGTGACCAACGTGCATCGTGCGAACGCCGAACAACGACTCCGCGCCTGAGGGAGCGCGCGGGTTCGCTCACTAGTTTGTGAGCATGACCGAGATCATCAGCATCACCGGACGCGAAGTGCTCGACTCGCGCGGCAACCCCACCGTCGAGGTGGAGGTCGAATTGGAGTCCGGTGCCCGCGGCCGAGCCATGGTTCCCTCGGGTGCCAGCACCGGCGAGCACGAGGCCGTCGAATTGCGCGATGGTGGTCGTCGCTACGGCGGCAAGGGCGTGCTGACCGCGGTCGGTTTCGTGAACGGCGAGATCGAGAGCGCACTGATCGGATGCGACGCTCTCGAGCAGCGCATGGTGGACACGGTGTTGAAGGATCTCGACGACACGCCGAACAAGGCCCGACTCGGAGCCAATGCCATCCTCGGCACGAGCCTGGCCGTGGCGCGGGCCGCCGCCGAGTCGCTCGATCTTCCCTTGTGGCGTTACATCGGTGGTCCGAACGCGCACGTTCTACCGGTTCCGATGATGAACGTCATCAACGGCGGTGCGCACGCCGACAACACGATCGACCTCCAGGAGTTCATGATCATGCCGGTGGGAGCACCGAGTTTCCGCGAGGCGTTGCGTTGGGGCACCGAGACCTACCACCAACTCAAGAAGATCCTCCACGGCAAGAACCTCAGCACCGCGGTGGGCGACGAGGGAGGCTTCGCTCCGAACCTGGCCACCAACGAGGACGCCATCGGCATCCTGATGGAAGCCATCGGTGCGGCGGGCTTCACGCCCGGCACCGACATCGCCATCGCCCTCGATCCGGCGATGAGCGAGTTGTACAAGGACGGTCGGTATCACCTCGAAGGCGAGGGCAAGGTGCTCTCGAGCGACGACCTCGTGCAGTACTGGGCGCGACTGGTGGCGACGTACCCCATCGTCTCCATCGAGGACGGCATGGCCGAGGACGACTGGAACGGCTGGGCCGCTCTCACCGCCGAATTGGGCAGCAAGGTTCAACTGGTCGGCGACGACTTGTTCGTCACGAACGCCGCGCGCCTCGCCATGGGCATCGAACGCAAGGTGGGTAACAGCGTGCTCGTGAAGGTCAACCAGATCGGCTCGTTGACCGAGACTCTCGAGACCGTCGAGTTGGCGACACGTCACCGCTACACGAGCGTGATGAGCCATCGCAGTGGCGAGACCGAGGATTCCACCATCGCCGACCTCGCCGTGGCCACGAACTGCGGCCAGATCAAGACGGGTGCTCCGGCGCGCAGCGATCGAGTGGCGAAGTACAACCAGTTGCTTCGCATCGAGGAGCAACTGGGTGAGACCGCGGCGTTCCGTGGCCGTGCCGCCCTCGCGCCCCTCGCGTGAGGTCACCCACTCGGGGTGACACCAACGACCGACGTCGAACCGGCAGAATGTGGGCATGGCCCGCGGCAACAAGACCAGCAGTATCCCGCGCGCCACGAGGAAGAAGTCGTCGAAGCGGTCCCGACTGAGCAAAGCCGTCGCGGATCGCACGCGTCCCACGCCGCGTACCGAACGCCTGCTCCCCAAGCTTCTCGGTCGCACCTTGATGCTCGTCGGCGCGGTGGTGATCGTCATCTCGTTCGGGAACTCCTTCCTCGTCCTGCCCGCCACGTCGTGGCTCGGTCAACGTCAGGAAGTCGACGCGCGCACCGAGGAACTGGAGACCATCAAGCAGGCCACCGACGAGCTGCAGACCGAGGTCGATCGGCTGAACACCCCGGCCGGCGTGGAAGATGCCGCCCGCGAGGAGTTGGGGTACGTGATGGCCGGCGAGCAGCGCCAGCAGATCGTCGGGGACTCCCAGGCACCCATCGAGCTCCCCACGGGTTGGCCGTACGACTTGGTGACCCAGATCGTCGCGGTCCGCGTGAACGAGGCCGCCGCCGAAGCCGCCGCCGAGAATGCGCCGACCGAGAATCCGCCAACCGAGGACCCGACCTCGGTCACGGTGGTCACCGTTCCCCTTCCGTGACCGTCGACCGTCGCTCGGCCCGACCGTGAAGGGGTGCCCGCTCGAGGGCTAGTGTCGGGACGACGATTCGGGTATCGACACGCTCGACACACCAACACTCGACCAAAGGGGGTCCACCATGACCGGTGGCAGCATTCTCGGCAACCGGGTTCTTCGCAAGGAAGATCCCAAGTTCCTCACCTCGGGCGGCAAGTACGTCGACGACCTGTACGACGAGCCCATGTTGCAGGGTGCGCTCCACGTCACGTACGTGCGCTCGTCGGTCGCTCATGGTCGCATCCAGTCGATCGACACCAGCGACGCCGCGTCGATGCCCGGTGTGGTCGCCATCTTCACCGCCGAGTCCCTCGGCCTGCAGCCGGTTCCGGCGGCGTTCAACCCCATGGTGGCGCACACGCTCCTGGCCAGTGACAAGGTTCGCTACGTCGGCGAGCCCGTGGCCGCCGTCGTGACCGAAACTCGCGAGCAAGGTGTCGACGCCGTCGAAGCCGTGATCGTCGACATCGATCCGCTCGAGGCTCTCATCGACGTCGAGGCGGCGATGATGTCGTCCACGCTGATCTACGAAGGTGCGGGCAGCAACGTGGTGTTCGACACCACGGTGCTCGGTATCCCCGAGAACACCGGCGAGGCGTTCTTCGCGGGTTGCGAAGTTGTCGTGACCGGCCGCTTCATGAACCAGCGCGTGGCCCCGTGCCCGCTCGAGGTGCGCGGAGCCGCCGCGGCCTGGGGTCCCGACGGTCGCCTGAACCAGTGGTTGTCCACGCAACACGCTCAGGGTGCCGTCGATCCGCTGGCCGCCGCCAACGGCGTCGACAAGTCGTTGATCCGCGTGCGCACCCCCGACGTCGGCGGCGGATTCGGTGCCAAGATCGGCGCGTACGGCGAGGAATTGTTGCTCGGCGTCATCGCGAAGAAGGTCGGCCGACCGGTGAAGTGGCGCGAGACCCGCAGCGAGTCGATGGTGGCCCTCGGGCACGGACGCGCCCAATTGCAGTACGTCACCATCGGTGGCACCAAGGCCGGGAAGGTCACCCACTACCAGTTGCACGCCATTCAGGACGCCGGTGGCTTCGCCGACATGGGCACCATCCTCGCGCCGTTCATGACGCGCCCGATGTCGAGTGGCGTGTACGCCATTCCCAACATCGAATGCCGCACCACCTCGGTCATCACCAACACCACGCCGATCGTCGCGTATCGCGGCGCCGGTCGTCCCGAGGCCACCGCGGCCATCGAGCGCGCCATGGACCTGTTCGCTCTCGAATTGGGAATGGATGCCGCCGAGGTGCGCCGTATCAACCTCATCCCCAAGTTCATGGAGCCGCACACCACCGTGGTCGGCCAGACCTACGACGTGGGCGACTACGAGACCGCACTCGACAAGGCCCTGGCGGCCTCCGACTACGCGGCCTTGCGCGCCGAGCAGGCGAAGCGTCGCGCCAGTGGTGACGTGAAGCAGATCGGAATCGGCGTCAGCGTGTACGTCGAGATCACCGGAGGCGTCGGCAACGGCGAGTCCGCCAAGGTCGAGGTCACCGAAGACGGTCGAGCCATCGTCTACACGGGCACCTCGCCCCACGGTCAGGGTCATGACACCGCGTGGTCGATGCTCGTTCAGGAGCAGACCGGCATCCCCATGGACAGGGTCGAGCTCGTGTGGGGCGACACCGACCTCGTTCCGATCGGAACGGGCACCATGGGCTCGCGTTCGCTGCAGCAGGGCGGAAACGCCGTGTTCCAAGTGGCCGGCACCCTCACCGAGAAGGCCAAGGCCGTGGCCGCGCGCCTGCTCGAGGCCAACGAGGCCGACGTCGTGCTCGACAAGGGTCGCGGTGTCTTCCACGTCGCCGGTACTCCGGCCATGTCCAAGTCGTGGGCCGATCTGGCCGCGGCCGAGAAGGGCAACGGCGGTTTGATGCACGACGAGGTCATCGGTGTTCCCGGTGCCACCTTCCCGTTCGGTGCGCACGTGGCCGTGGTCGAAGTCGACACCGAGACCGGTCGCGTGAAGCATCTGCGCCAGGTGGCCTGTGACGACGCCGGCAAGGTGCTCAACCCGATGTTGCTCGACGGTCAGATCCATGGTGGTGTGGCCCAGGGTGTGGCTCAGGCCCTTCTCGAAGAAGTGCTCTATGACGCCGACGGCAACCCCACCACGTCGAACCTGGCCGACTACGGCTTCATCTCGGCCGCCGAACTTCCGAGCGTCGAGGTGGTCCACATGGAGACTCCGACCCCGGTGAACGCCATCGGCGCCAAGGGCATCGGCGAATCGGGAACCATCGGCTCGACCCCGGCCATTCAGTCGGCCGTGGTCGACGCGGTGTCGCACCTCGGGGTGCGCCACATCGAGATGCCCTGCACCGCCGAGCGCGTGTGGCAGGCCATCAACGCCGCCAAGTAGGTCGAGGCTCGTCCCCGTCGGCGACGAACGTCATGCTTCGTCGAACCGAAATCACTTGTATCCTACAAACTCGTGACATCCTCCCCCATCGTCGCCCGCGAACTGGTTCGCCATTTCGGCACGGGTGACAACATCGTCAAGGCCGTCGACGGCGTCGACCTCGAAGTGCGCACCGGCGAGATCTTCGGACTCCTCGGACCCAACGGGGCCGGCAAGAGCACGATCGTGCGCATGCTCACCACCCTCTTGAAGCCGACTGCGGGTTCGGCTCACGTGGCCGGCTTCGACGTGGTGAAAGAGGCCGACAAGGTGCGTCGCTCCATCGGCGTGGCGTTGCAGGACGCCGCCATCGATCCGTTGATGACCGGACGCGAACTGCTCAACCTGCAAGCGGTCCTCTACGGATTGTCCAAGAGCGCCGGTCGGGACCGCGGTGACGAACTGCTCGAACGAGTGGGCCTCACCGCGGCGGCCGAACGTCGCGTTGGCACCTACTCCGGCGGCATGCGCCGCCGCCTGGACCTGGCGTTGTCGCTCGTGCACGAACCGACGGTGTTGTTCCTCGACGAACCCACCACCGGCCTCGACCCGATGAGTCGTCTCACCTTGTGGGAGGAAGTACGTCGATTGAACCAGTCCGGCACCACCGTGCTGCTCACGACGCAATACCTCGAGGAAGCCGACCAGTTGGCCGATCGCATCGCCATCGTCGACCACGGTCGTATCGTTCGCGCCGGGGTGCCCCGCGACCTCAAGGCCCGGGTCGGCTCGCCCACGTTGTTCGTCAGCGTCGACCAATCACACGTCGAGTCGGCACGATCCACCCTGTCTCGATTCGGAGAACTCCGCCCCTCGGCCGAGGGAACCCTCGGCGTCGGACTCGCCCGAGGTGCCGAGGACGTCGCCGCCGTCGTGCGTGCCTTCGATGAGGCGGGCATCAAGGTGCGCCATCTCGAATTGAACGAGCCCAGCCTCGACGACGTGTTCGCCGAGGCCACCGGCCATCGACTGGAGGGCGCACAGTGAGCATCGCCACCGCGATCACTCACAGCGCCCAGCTGACCAAGCGCAGCGTCCGTGGACGACTGCGACAACCGGCCGCTCTCGCTCCGGCGTTCATCTTCCCGCTCTTCTTCGCCGCCCTCGGTTCGGCCAGCTTCAATCGCCTGGCCCAGGATCCGTACTTCAGCGAGAACATCGCCTCGTCGTTCCTCAACTACGCGGTGGCCGGAGCCGTCGTGCAAGGCGTCCTCTTCGGCGCCACGTCGGCCGCCGGCGACCTGGCCACCGACATCGAACAGGGCTTCTTCGAGCGCCTGTTGGCCTCGCCCATTTCGCGAGTGTCGATCGTGCTCGGACGCTTGGCGGCCAGCATGGTGGTCGGTGTCACCCAGGTGGTGGTGTTCATGTCGCTCTTCGTCGTGTTCGGTGCTCGCGTGAAGAGTGGGCCCGTGGGCGTGATCGGTTTGATCGTGTCCGGAGCGTTGCTCGGTCTCGCGATGGCGGGCCTCATGGCCGCCATCGCCATCAAGTCCGGCAGCCCGGAGGTGGTACAAGGTTCGTTCCCCCTCGTCTTCGTGCTGCTCTTCCTCTCGTCGGCTTTCTTCCCCCGCCACTACATGACGGGCTGGTATCGCACCGTCGCCGACTGGAACCCCATGTCGCACATCGTCGAGGGCATGCAAGGGTTCATGAACCACGAGCTGGCCGTCGATCAATTCGTGAAGGCCTGGCTCATTCCCCTCGCCGTGTCGATCGTGGGCATCGCGTTCGCCCTGCGCTCGCTGAACAAGCGATTGGCCGCGTCATGAGTGCCGTCGTCGAATCGCGTCGCCACGACGCCGACGCCCGTTCCCTCGAGGTGATGGTCGCCCTCGTTCGTCGCTCGTTGCTGCGCGTGCGACGCATGCCGTCGGCGTTCATCCCGTCGCTCATCATGCCGGTGTTCCAGTTGGTCGCGTTCAGCGGTGCCTTCGGAGCCGCGGTGCGACTTCTCGGTATCGATCCCATGAACTGGTACATGCCGCTCAACGCCATTCAGGGTGCCAGCTTCGGCGCCCTCGGCGTCAGTTTCGGCCTGCTCAACGACATGGAGACCGGTTTCTTCGATCGTGTGTTGATGGCCCCCGCTCGCCGATCGGTCATCGTGTTCGGCTCGTACGCCGCCGCCATCGCGCGCAGCGTCGTGCCGGTGACCTTCGTGATTCTCGTCAGCTTCCTCGGCGGTCTGCACACGCCGGGCGGACCGGTCGCGATCGCCATGGTGATCGTGGCCTCGGTGATGGTGGCTCTCAGCGCCTGCGGTCTCGCACTCGGCCTCACGTTCCGCATGCGCAACATGGGTGCGGCCACCCTCACCCAGTTCGCCATCTTTTTCGGCATCTTCTTGTCGACGTCACAGGTCCCCCTGTCCGAGATGAGTGGTTGGTTACGGGCCTGCGCACGGGTGAACCCGATGACGAACATTCTCCGCTTCGCCCGTCAAGGCTTTCTCGGTGACATCACGTGGGCCCAAACGTGGGGCGGCCTCGTGGCGATGGTGGCCTTGCTGTTCGTGAGCACGGTCTTCGCCCTGACGGGTCTGCGTCGCTACGACCGCTGATCAATCCACGAGGGTCGCACCGGGCGGGAGCTCGCCGAGCAACGACTCGCTCACCCAGCACGTCGTGAGATGGAGCGTCGAGCGAATGCGCACCACCCGTTTGGGCTCGTGAACTCCTTTGCCGCACATGCTGAGCGCGGCCTTCACACAGGACGCTTCGTCGGGTAGCACCATCGGCATGCGCGCCCGACGCACCCCGGAGGGTCCGGCGGTGAAACAGTTGAGATAGGTCTTCTGCCAATCGATGCGCGTGGCCACCTCGACCGGAATGAAGTCCGCCAGTCCGATTCCCAACACGTTGCCCGCGGACACCTCGGTGATGCCCAGCAACACGATGGTCGCCACCCGTGGTCGCGCCAGATCGTCGAGCCCGTGCACCCAGTAGCGACCCGTGACGTTGGGGTCCATGGTGGTGCCCGAGATGTCCTTGCCCCCACGCTCGATGATGAGCACGTCGATCTCGTCGAAGGGCAGAGGCGGCACCAGTTCGCGGGCCCGCTCGGTCAGTCGACGCTCGACCTCGCCACCGACGTCGTCGGACGTGAGGCCACGCACGTCGACCACGTTTCCACCCGCGGATTCCAGTGACGAGACCCCACCGAGCAAACGCCCCGTGGAGCGCAACGCCACGATTCCATCCATCAATCGCTCGCGCATCTCGACCGGACCACAGGAGTGGATCTGCGCCGCACCGGGCTGTTTGCCGAAGCCGACCACGGCCATCTTGGTGCAACCGCTCTCGATGGGTCCCTTGAAACACGTGTGCGGTTTGATCCGATTGACGGGAAGGATGCGATCGGCCGCCGCCGCGTGCTCGTCGAGATAAATGGGCATGCCCGACGCGGTGCGGGCCACCTCCACGGTGGCCATGGTGGCGCGAATCTCGGCGCCGAGTGTTTCCTCGGTCATGCCGAGCGATTCGAGCATCTTCACCTGTCCCTCGGCGGTGCCACCACCGTGACTACCCATGGCCGGCACCACGAAGGGTTCGGCGCCGAGATCGCGCAATCCGAGGATCGTTCCACGCAACAAGTCGACGCGTTGGGTGAGACCACGACTTCCACCGCCCACCGCCACCGTCATCCCCGGGGTCACCGCCGCTCCCAAGGTGCTCGTGACGGCCGAACGCGCCGCTTCGACCACGTCGGCCACGGGTTCGGGGTTCGGAATGGCCAATCGCACCTCGCGCAACGTCGGCACCACGAGGTCGCGGTGAAACGGCAGATCGACGCCGTCGACCAACTGTTGCCATCCCGTCGAATTCGTGGACCCGCCCATGCCTCCATCGTGGCAGATCGCCTACTGTCGGCTCGTGCGCATCGTGAGCCTGTTGCCCTCGACCACCGAGATCGTCTTCGACCTCGGACTCGCCGACGACCTGCTCGGGGTGACGTTCGAATGCAACTATCCGCCGTCGGCGCGCGTCGGTCGCGAGATCGTCGTCGGGGGCATGGACACCAAACACCTCACGCCACTCGAGATCGACGAACTGGTGCGCCGACGATTGGCCGCCGGCGACGAGTTGTACCGTCTCGACGAGGACGCGTTGTCGCGTTGCGATCCGGACCTGATCCTCAGTCAGGATCTCTGTCGCGTGTGCGCGGTGCCGAGTGGCGACGTCGACGAGGCGGTCGCTCGCTTGAACTGTCACGCCACCGTGTTGCAGATCGACCCCCAAACCCTCGACGAGGTCATCGACTCCGTGCAGACCGTCGCCGATGCCGCCGGAGTCCCCGAACGGGGGCGTCGTCTCGTCGAGTCGTTGCGCGGGCGACTCGCCGACCTCGCCGCCGCCATCGACGCGGCCCGTGGGAACCACGCGCGTCCCACCGTGTTCGTGCTCGAGTGGGTGGACCCGCCCTTCGTGGGTGGCCATTGGGTGCCCGACGTCGTACGAGCGGCGGGCGCCGAGCCGGTGCTGGGGATTCCCGGCGGGCGTTCGGTTCCCACCGATTGGGAGGCCGTCGCCGCCATCGATCCGGATCACATCATCGTCTCTCCGTGCGGATACGACCTCGCCGGTGCGATGGAACAGGCTCGCGGAATCCTGGATCGCCTGCCCCCGCGAGCCGCCGTGTGGGCCATCGATGCCGATGCGGTGGTGGTTCGACCCGGCCCCCGACTCGTCGACGGCGCCGAAGCCATCGCCGCGGCCCTGCACGGGCCGAGCGTGACGGGGGCGTCGGCACTTCCGGAGCAGGTCATCCAGCGTCTACGGTAGGACCGTCCGGTGAGCGGGGAGATCCCCCGATCGGGCAGAATGCAGGTCGGCGACGTCGTCGACTTCGGCCGTCAAGGGGGTACACCGTGGAGATCCGCGTCACTGTCAACGGAAAGCAGCACGTGAGCGACGTCGAGCCGCGCACGTTGTTGGTCCACTACATCCGCGAGGTCCTCGAGCTCACGGGCACCAATGTCGGCTGCGACACGTCGTCGTGTGGCGCGTGCAGCGTTCACGTCGACGGCGAAGCCGTCAAGAGCTGCACCGTGTTGGCCGTCCAGGCCGACGGTTCGAGCGTGACCACCATCGAGGGCATGGCGGCCGCCGACGGAACCCTGCACCCCATGCAGAAGGCCTTCATGGAGAACCACGGTCTGCAGTGCGGTTACTGCACCCCCGGCATGGTGATGGCCGCGACCAGCCTGCTCAAGGAGAACCCCAATCCCACCGAGGACGACATTCGTATCGGCCTCGAGGGCAACCTGTGCCGATGCACCGGCTACCACAACATCGTCAAGTCCGTGCTCGCCGCGGCCGGTAAGTGAGGCCCTGAGATGATTCCCGCTTCCTTCGATTACGTTCGCGCCGGATCGGCCGCCGAGGCCATCTCGCTCATCGGTGAGTACGGCGACGAGGCCAAGTTCCTCGCCGGTGGTCACAGCCTGTTGCCCATGATGAAGTTGCGTCTGGCTCAGCCGACCGTGCTGGTCGACATCGCGCGCGTCAAGGACTTGTCCTACATCCGCGACGCCGGCGACCACATCGCCATCGGTGCACTCACGCGCCACATGGACGTCGAGAAGTCGCCGATCCTGGCCCAACACGTCCCCTTGCTGGCTCACGCCGCCGGGTACGTCGGTGACCCGCAGGTGCGTCACCGCGGAACCATCGGGGGCACCATCGCCCACGCCGACCCGGCATCCGATCTTCCCGCGACCACGCTCGCGCTCGGCGCCACCTACGTGGTGCAAGGTCCCAACGGCACCCGCGAGATCAAGGCTGCCGACTTCTACAAGGGGTTCCTCGAGTCCGATCTGGCCGCCGACGAGATGATCACCGAGGTCCGCGTCCCGAAGATGAACGGTGCCGGCTGGAGCTTCCAGAAGTTCAATCGTCGCGCCCAGGACTGGGCCATCGTCGGTGTGGCCGCGTGGCGCGGTTCGAACGGTTCGGGTGTGGCCCTGGTGAACATGGGGCAGACCCCGGTGTTGGCCACCAGCGTCAGCAAGGCGCTGGCCGGTGGCGCCTCCATCGCCGACGCCGCCGCACTCGCCGTCGCCGAGGCATCGCCGTCGAAGGACAACAACGCCAGCGTGGAGTACCGCACGCACCTGGCCAAGGTCCTGGTTCGTCGCGCGCTCGAAGAATCCACCAAGTAATCCCACGCTCGCCACGTCGAGCACCACGGCATTCATGACGCTGAAGAACGTCCGCCTCGTCGCCCTCGTGCTGTACGGGCTGGCCTTCGTCTGGTCGTTCCGAGTCAACGGCCTTCCCGTCGCCCGACTGGCCGTGCTCGGCTGGGTCGGCGGCGCGTTCCTCGTCGGCAACATCGGAAAGCCGTTCGCCAAGCAGCGCCAGATGGTGGTCGACCTCGTCTTCTACGCGTGCATGTGGTTGTCCTACGACTACAGCCGCGGAATCGCCGACACCTTCGGATTCCCCTTGCAGGTCGAGGCACCACGCAACATCGACCGCGCGTTGTTCCTCGGCACCGACCCGAACGCTTGGATGCAGGAGCACTTCCTCGAGGCCGCGGTCCGTTGGTACGACGTGCTCGGTTCGTTGGTGTACTTCACCCACTTCTTCGTGCCCGTGGCCACGTCGGTGTATCTCTGGATTCGTTTTCGCGATCAATGGTTGCGCTACATCCGACGTTTCGCCACGGTTCTCTTCGCCGGGGTTCTCACCTACGTCGTCTTGCCCACCGCTCCCCCGTGGATGGCCGCCAGCGAGAAGTTCCCGTACCGCATCATGGAGCCTCTCTCTCGCCCCACCGGACGTGGTTGGAGCGAGTTGGGGCTGGAGACGGTCAACAGTGTCTTGCTGAAGGGCCAACAGTGGGCCAACCCCACCGCGGCCATCCCGTCGTTGCACGCCGCCTTCGCGCTGTTCGTGGTGGTGTTCTTCTGGACACGGATGCCCAACCGATGGTGGCGCGGGGTCTCATTGCTGTTCCCGCTCGCGATGGCACTCACCCTCGTCTATTTCGGCGAGCATTACGTCACCGACATCGTGGCGGGTTGGCTGTACGTCGGCGCGTCGTTCTGGTTCTGGGGACGCTGGGAATTACGGCGCGCTGCGAAAGTCTTGACACCACCCCCGCGCGACCCTGGGGTAGCGTGACCACCCGAAAGGGTGATTTTTGTGTCAATCCAGGGCGACTCCGAGTTCGACCCGTTGAGCCTCGAGGCGATCGCCGACGCTGACCCGTACCCGTATTGGTACGAGGATGCCGACGAACCTTTCGCGAACCCGACGCTCGTGCGCACGGAAACCTGCGATCTGTGCATCGTGGGCGGTGGTTACACCGGTCTGTGGACCGCGATCATCGCCAAGGAGCGCGACCCCTCGCGCGACGTCGTGCTGATCGACGCCCACGAGGTCGGTTCGGCCGCCAGCGGTCGCAACGGCGGCTTCATGGAGGCGTCACTCACACACGGCGTGGCCAACGGTCAGGCCCGTTTCGGCGACGAATTGCCACTGCTCGAGGAACTGGGCATCCAGAATCTCGACGAGATCGAGAAGGCCATCGAGCGCTACAACATCGACTGCGATTACGAACGAACGGGTGTCATCGACGTGGCCTCCGACCTGCACCCGGCGGGCTACACCGACGAGTTGCGCGAGGACTACCTGCAGCTTCGTCAACTCGGACAGAAGGTCACGTGGCTCGACGCCGAACAGATGCGCGCCCAGGTGAACTCACCCACGTACACCGGAGGATTGTGGCGACACGATCTGGCCGCCATCGTGGATCCGGCTCGATTGGTGTGGGGCCTCAAGGCCGCCGCCGAATTTCTCGGTGTGCGAATCTACGAGGACACCAAGGCGACATCCATCGAGCGCGACGGCGTGGGGGTTCTGGTCGAGACACCCTTGGGTCGCGTGCGCGCCGGCAAGGTGGCCTTGGCCACCAACGCGTTCAAGCCGCTCCTCAAGCGACTGAACAATTACATCATCCCGGTGTACGACTACTGCATGGTCACCGAGCCCCTCAGCGACGAGCAGTTGGGTCGTATCGGGTGGAAGAACCGGCAGGGATTGAGCGACATCCCGAATCAGTTCCACTACTACCGACTCACCGAGGACAACCGCATTCTGTGGGGCGGCTACGACGCCATCTATTACTTCCGCGGGAAGATGAACTCCGAACTCGAGAGTCGACCCGAAAGTTGGGCGCGTCTCAGCACCCACTTCTTCCGTACGTTCCCACAACTGGACGACGTGAAGTTCTCCCACATGTGGGGTGGCGCCATCGACACCTGCTCGCGCTTCTGCGTGTTCTGGGGACAGGCCATGAACGGACGGGTGGGATACGCGGTGGGTTACACCGGCCTCGGGGTCGCGTCATCGCGTTTCGGCGCCGAGGTGATGCTGGACCTCATCGACGGTCGCCGATCGCGCGCCACCGAGACCCGGTTCGTGAAGGAGAAGCCGTTGCCGTTCCCACCCGAACCGTTCAAGTTCATGGGCGTGCAAGCCACGCGGTGGAGCCTCGATCGCGAGGACAAGACCGGTAAGCGCAACATGTGGTTGAAGACGATGGACCGCCTGGGTCTCGGCTTCGACACCTGATCGGTGTCCGGACCGGATTCCTTTCTCGCGCTGCCGCGTGACGAATCCGAACCCTTTCGCCCTCAGAGGCGTTCGATGATGGTGACGTTGGCCTGACCGCCACCCTCGCACATCGTCTGCAGGCCGTAGCGGCCGCCGGTGCGCTCGAGTTCGTGCAGAAGAGTGGTCATCAAACGGGCCCCGGTGGCACCCAGCGGGTGACCGAGAGCGATCGCCCCACCGTTCACGTTCACCTTGGCGCGGTCGAATCCGGTCTCACGCATCCACGCCATCACGACGGGAGCGAAGGCCTCGTTGATCTCCACCAAGTCGATGTCGTCGATGGACATGCCGGTCTTGGCCAAGGCGCGCTTGGTGGCCGGGATGGGCGCCGACAACATCATGATCGGGTCGTCGGCCAGCACGCTCATGTGATGAATGCGCGCGCGGGGCTTCAGGCCGTGGGTCTTCACGGCCGCTTCGTTGGCGATCAACAAGGCCGCCGAGCCGTCGGAGATCTGACTGGCGCAGGCCGCGGTGAGACGACCATCGGGGGTGAGCGTGGGCAACGAACGGATCTTGTCCCAGTTCGGCTCGCGCGGACCTTCGTCGTGCTGAACACCGTTCAAGGGTTCGATCTCGGCCTCGAAACGGCCCTCGGCGCGGGCCTTGATGGCGCGCAGGTGCGACTCGACCGCGAACTCCTCCATCTCCTCGCGCGACAGGTTCCACTTCGCGACCATCATCTCGGCCCCGACGAACTGGCTGACCTCACCAGTGCCGTAACGCGTGGTCCAACCCGGTGAGCCGGTGAAGGGATCCTCGAAACCGAGGGCCTGACCGGCGGTCATGGCCGACGAGATCGGGATCATGCTCATGTTCTGCACGCCACCGGCCACGACCAGATCCATGGTTCCGCTCATGACGGCTTGCGCGGCGAAGTGCACCGACTGCTGCGCCGAGCCGCACTGACGATCGATGGTGGTGCCGGGCACGTGCTCGGGCAGACCGGCGGTCAACCAGCAGGTGCGGGCGATGCAGCCGGCCTGCGGGCCGACGGAGTCCACGTTGCCGAACACGACGTCGTCGACGGCGTTGGGGTCGACACCGGTGCGATCCATCAACGCCTTGATGCTGTGCGCCCCGAGATCGGCGGGGTGAACGGCGGACAGACCGCCACCGCGACGACCGACCGGGGTGCGGACGGCATCGACGATGTACGCGGTGGGAATGTTGGAAGCCATGAGTGAACCCTATCCGTGAGTGATTTTCAGACCGAGACGATGACCGAGGAACCGTTGCCGAACAGACCTTGATTGGCGGTGATGCCGGCCTTGGCGCCTTCCACCTGACGACCTTGGGCCTGTCCGCGCAATTGCCACGTGAGTTCGCACACCTGGGCGATGGCCTGGGCGGGGATGGCCTCGCCGAAGCACGACAAGCCACCACTCGGGTTCACCGGCACGCGACCACCGATGGCGGTGGCACCCGAACGCAGAAGCCCTTCGGCCTCACCGGGGGCGCACAATCCGAGGTGCTCGTACCAATCCAATTCCAGAGCCGTGGAGAGGTCGTACACCTCGGCCATGTTCATGTCGGAGGGCGACATTCCGGCTTCTTCGTACGCGGCCCAGCAGAGGGAATCCTTGAAGCCCCGCGCGGGCGGCGAGACGACCGCCGTGGAGTCGGTGGCGAAGTCGGGCAACTCGAGAATCGTCTGCGGGTACGTGGGCGTCACGGTGCTGACCGCGCGAATGCGCGGAACGCCGTTCAGCGAACCCAACTTCCTCTCGGCGTAGGCCCGGCTGGTGACGATCATCGCGGCCGCCCCGTCGGACGTGGCGCAGATGTCGAGCAGTCGCAACGGATCGCTGACGATCGGACTGTTCAACACGTCCTCGATCGCGTTCTCCTTGCGGAATCGCGCGTAGGGGTTGTTGAGCCCGTGCCGCGAGTTCTTCACCTTCACCCGAGCGAAGTCCTCCGACGTCGCTCCGTACAGATCCATGCGACGACGGGCGAACATGGCGAAGTACACCGGGTTGGTGGCTCCCAGCAGATGGAAGCGCAACCAGTCGGGATCGGTCTTGCGCTCTCCGCCGACCGGGGCGAAGAACCCCTTGGGCGTGGTGTCGGCACCGATCACCATCGCCACGTCGCAGAAGCCGGCCAGGATCGAGGCGCGGGCGGCCTGCAAACTGTGAGCGCCGCTGGCGCACGCCGCGTAGTTCGACGAGATGCTCGCGCCGTTCCATCCCAATTTCTGAGCGAACGTCGAACCGGCGATGAAACCGGGGTATCCGTTACGGATCGTGTCGGCTCCGGCGACGTACTCGACGTCCTTCCATTCGATGCCGGCATCCTTCAGTGCCGCACGGGCGGCGACCATTCCGTACTCGGTGAAATCGCGACCCCACTTGCCCCACGGGTGCATGCCCACTCCGAGCACCACGAGATCGCGATCGCTCATGACCGTCCTCCGATCGACTCGGCGGCGGAGGGTCCCGCCGGTGCCCACACGTAGACCATGAACTCGGTGTCGACGCCGTCGACCACCTCGCGATACAACACGTCGGTTTCCAGCTGCATCGGCATGCCCACCTTCAGATCGGCGGCCATGATTCCCTTGGGCACCTGGCCGAGCACGATGATGCCTTCCTTCTCCAGTTGCACCGCGGCGAGCGCGTAGGGCTCGAAGGGTTCGGCGGCGCGGTACGGCGCCGGAGGCGCGTACTGGTTCTCGGTGTAACTCCACACCGTGCCCACCCGAGACAACGGCGTCGCCACCAGTTCCTCACTGTCACAGTTCGGATTCGGACAGGCACCCGAGCGAGGCGGGAAGACGTACGTGCCACACGCGGCACAACGACATCCGATCAGATGCGGCTCGTGATCGAGGGTGTACCACCCTTCGACGGCGGGAACCCGGGTGACTCCCCCGGCGGCGGAAACTGACACGTCGTCAGATTACTCACGGTGCGGCGGTCGGGCTCATTTCGCGTTCGGTCAACACCTCACGAAGTCGCGGAACCACACTCTCGGCGACGATTCGGTCGAGGACGGACTGTTCCATGTGCACCCCGTCGGCACGGAGCTCGCCCGGCGTCGATTCCGCCGCGGAAACGATGGCCGACCAACCCAATCGGCGGATCTCGGGCCACCGCAGGATCCAGGACTCCATCAACGCGTTCCACGCATCCACCCGAGCCTCGTCGGCGAACGTCGCTCCACCCAATGCCCCACCATGGATGTACGGACTGTCGAACATCACGAGCGTGGCGCCGGCGTCATCGATCGCCGCCATCAACGACGACATCACGAGTTCGTGGCGCACGAGGAACTCCTCGTCCCCGATCGTGTACCAATTCGGATCACCCGGATATCGCTGCGCCGCCTGCTCGGGAACCGACGCGATCTCCAGAACCAGATGCGGTTCGAACTCGGCGATCATGTCGCGCCACACCGTGTCGAAGGTGGGGCAATAATTCATGTCGAAGTCCATGTCGGGCCACCATTGGATCCGCTCCACCTCGACCAGCGGACAGTTGCGTCCGCCGGCCCACACCACCTCGAATCGGTCCGCGGCCACGTTGTGCAACGCCTGCGCCACACCGAACGACGACGAATCGCCGATGACCATCACTCGGGCCAGGTTCGCTCGGGCATCGGACAAGATCTCGTCGATCGTCGCACCCAGTCGCTCGGGGTTTCCGCCGACCACCACCACGGTCGAGTCCGAGCGAAGATCGAAGTCCTCCAGTGCCCCACGGAACCCGTCGGACGCTCCGTAATCGACCACGATCACCGGCATGTCCACGAACGGTTCCAGCATCTCGTCCACCACGATGCCCGCTTCGAGAATCTCGGCGACCGCGGGGTCGACCGTGGTCGTCGGTTCGTTGGCCGCCACCCGCTCGCGCACGACCCGGCGTTCGATCGCGCCGACCCCGATGATGATCACGTCGGGCGCTTCGGTGGACGCCAGCGTCAGGGGATCGACGACCGCCGAACAGTCGCTCACCGACGCGAGCCGGAACGGGCACCCCGGAGTGCTCCGATCGACGATGTCGGCGTTCACGGCCGATCGCGAGAGGTCCACTCCCGCGCGCAATTGCGATCCGATCACCAACACTCGTGGCAACGGTGCCGCCATGGTCGTGGTCACGTTGCCGGCGGTGTCGGGGTTCGTCGTGGCGAAGTCGACCACTTCCTCCGGCGCATCGAGGCCGGCCAGAACCACCGAACGCGGTGCGTCGACGAGGGCCGTCAACGTCGCGACGCTCACCATGGAGGCGATCAATGCCGCGCCGGCGATCGTGGTGCGCTTCAGCACGCGTCGCGTTCGCACCGGGTTCTCGATCATCAGGTGCGAGACGAACCCGAGGGACACGCTCGCGGCGATCCGCACCACGTCCAGCGACCAGCCGTCGAAGCCCATGCGATCCGGGCTCATCACCACGATCAACGGCCAGTGAACGAGATAGATGGAGTAGCTGGCGCGACCAACCATCACCAGCGGACGACGCGAGAACACCCACGCCAGCGGCCCGGTCCCGCTCGCGGCGTGAATCACCATCGCCGACCCGACCCCGACCGCCGCCAATCCTCCGCGGTAGAGCCACGCGTCCGATGCCGAGACCAGAACCATGGCCAGCACCAAGGCACCGAAGGCCCCGACACCGGCGATCGAGGTCACCGTCGAGGTGCGCGATGACGAACTCGTCGTCGCGCGACGAGTGACGACGACCGCCAGAACGCATCCGATGAGCAGCTCGGCGGCCCGCACATGGGTGCCGTAGTAGCCGAGATTTCGCGAGTCGGTGAGAAAGGACGCCACGACGCTGACCCCGGCGAGCACCACCAACCCCGGCAACAACAGCGCGCGCCTTCTCGACAACACGAGGAACACCAATGGGAAGAGCAGATAGAACTGTTCCTCGATCGCGAGGCTCCAGAAGTGGATCACGGGTGACGGAGTCGACGTGAAGAGTTCCGCGTAGGTGGATTCCGCGGTGGCGAACCGCCAGTTCGCCACGTAGCCCAGCGACGCACCCAGATCCCCGCGCAACCGGGCGCCCTCGAACACCCCCCACAGCGACGCGATCGCGACGACGGCCAGCACCACCAGGGCCGCCGGCGACAGTCGCCGAAGGCGACGGGCCCAGAAGACCCGCAGCGCCACCCGTCCGTCCCGAGCCGTCTCGGCCACCAGAAGTCGGGTGATGAGGAATCCGGACAACGTGAAGAACAACGACACTCCGAGGAAACCGCCCGGCATCCACGCGAGGTCGAGGTGGAACAGCACCACGGCCGTCACGGCCACGGCTCGTAGGCCGTCCAGGGCGTCGATGCGCGACGGGCCGACGCCCGATGTCTCCCCCACGAGGGCGAGATTACTTGTGGCCACCACGAGGCGATGTGCCCGTGAGTCGTTTTCTGACACAGCGTCAGATTTCTCGGAGGTGGCGACTAACGTCTGGCTCTTATGGATCTGCGCGAAACCGCCGACGAGTCCGCTTTCCGCCTCGAGGCTCGCACGTGGTTGGAAGCCAACGTCCCCGCCGAACCTCTTCCCAGCTTCGACACCGCCGAGGGCTTCGCTCGGCATCGTCAGTGGGAGAAGAAGTTGTACGACGGTCGCTGGTCGGCGGTGTCGTGGCCGGAGCAGTACGGCGGTCGCGGCGCCGACTACATCAAGTGGCTCATCTTCGAGGAGGAGTACTACCGCGCCGGCGCACCCGGTCGCGTGAACCAGAACGGCATCTTCCTCCTCGGTCCCACCATCATGGAAGTGGGCACCGAGGCGCAGAAGGAGAGGTTCCTCCCCACGATGGCCTCGTCGGAGATCGTGTGGGGCCAGGCGTGGAGCGAACCGAACGCGGGCAGCGATCTGGCGGGCATCAAGAGCAAGGCCCTGCGTGACGGCGACGACTGGATCCTGAACGGCCAGAAGATCTGGGCCAGTCGCGCCGTGTGGGCCGACTGGTGTTTCGGCATCTTCCGCACCGACCCCGAGGCCGAACGTCACCGCGGGCTCACCTTCATCCTGTGCCCACTCGATCTGCCCGGCATCACGGTGCGCCCCATCGCTCAACTCGATGGTGACACCGGCTTCGCCGAGATCTTCTTCGACGACGTGCGTGTACCGGTCGAGAACACACTCGGTGAGGTGAACAAGGGATGGGGCGTCGCCATGGCGACCGCCGGCTTCGAGCGCGGAGTCAGCCTGCGCAGTCCGGCGCGATTCAGCGAAGCCGTCAATCGACTGGTGGCTTTGTGGAAGCGACTCGGTGACAAATCCGACACCGCGCTCGCCGACGCCGTCACCGACGTCTGGATGCAGGCCGAGGGTTATCGCCTGCACACCTACCAGACGGTCACCGGAATGTTGGAGGGTCGCCCGATCGGCGCCGAGGCCAGTCTGAACAAGATCTTCTGGAGCGAGATGGACGTGCGCATCCACGAGATCGCGCTGCAGATCATCGGGCCGGAGGCCGAACGCATGGAGGGTCCCCTCGAGCGTTGGGTGGACGGATTCCTCTTCTCGTTGAGCGGTCCCATCTACGCCGGCACCAACGAGATCCAGCGCAACATCATCGCCGACCGCGTCCTGCAGTTGCCCAAGGGAATGTGAGCCATGAAGTTCTCCTTCACCGACGACCAACGACTCTTCGCCGAGGGATTGCGCGAACTGCTCGCCAACGAGTGCCCGCCGACGCTGGTGCGCGACGTCTGGGAGAACGGCACCGGCCACTCCCCCGAACTGTGGGCGCACCTGTCGGGCATGGGGGTGCTCTCGATGCTCGCACCCGAAGCCGACGGCGGCATGGGCGGCTCCTTCGTGGACGCCATCCTGCTCTTCCAGGAACTCGGTCGAGCGGCCGTGCCGGGCCCGGTGCTCGAACACATGGCGGTCGCCGTACCGGCCTTGGCCTCCACGACGTTCGGCGCGTCGCTGATCGCGGGTGACTCCATCGCGACGTTGTGGGTGGACGACTCTCCGTACGTGGCGCACGCCGGCGTGGCCGACCTGATCCTGCGCGACGATCACGTGCTCGAATCCTTCCAATCGACCGACGCTCACGGCATGGACGGCGGTCGTCGTTTGTTCACCGTCAGCGGTGGCGATCGCACGGATGCCACCCCGAACGTCGCCGGCCTCGATCCGTTCGATGCCATGGCGTTGGCCTCGGCCGCGTATCTGATCGGACTCTCCGAGCGCATGATCGAGATCGCGGCCGAGTACGCCCGCGTGCGCGAACAGTTCGGCAAACCGATCGGATCGTTCCAGGCGGTGAAGCACCTCATGTCCGATGCACTGCTCAAGGTCGAGTTCGCCAAGGCGCCCACGTATCGCGCGGCGTTCTCGGCCTCCATCGGGGCCGACACGATGGTCCGCGACATCAGCATGGCCAAGGCGCTCGCCAGTGAGGCGGCCTACCGCACCAGTCGCAGCACCATGCAGGTGCACGGTGGAATCGGCTACACGTGGGAAGCCGATTTGCAACTCTTCATGAAGAAGTCCTGGGCACTCATGCGTTCGTACGGAGACGCCAACTTCCATCGTCGTCGCGTTTCCGGATTCGTTCTGGCCTGATCGGCTAGAACTGTCCCATGCCATCCGACGTCGCCCGGTATTCGGTCGGGCGCGTCGTCGCCATCGGTGTGGGCGCCGGGCTCCTGTCGGGCATGTTCGGCGTCGGTGGAGGAATCCTCGTCGTCCCCGCTCTGGTGATGATGTTGCGCTTCGATCAGCGACTCGCCAATGGCACGTCGCTCGGTGCGGTGCTTCCGATCTCGGTGGCCAGCCTCTTCACCTATTGGAGCCACGACAACGTGGATTGGGCGATGGCGCTGTGGCTGGTCGTCGGCGCTCTGGGGGGCGCGATTCTCGGCACCAAATGGATCCACATGCTTCCGCGCAAAGTGCTCGGTCACCTCTTCGCGGTGATGCTGATCGCCACCGCCATTCGACTCTTCATCCCCATGACGGCCGACGGTCGCGACGCCATCACGGCGGTGACGGCGATCGCCCTGGTGGCCATCGGCCTGGTCACCGGAACGCTCGCCGGCCTGCTCGGCATCGGTGGTGGAGTGGTGATGGTGCCGGCGATGATCGTGTTCTTCAGCGAATTGAACGTGGTGGCCAAGGGAACGTCGGTCGCGGTCATCATCCCCACGTCCATCATGGGAACCTGGCGCAACTGGAAGGCCGACAACATCGACCTGAAGGTGGCCGCCATCGTCGGCTTCGGTGGTGTCGCCTCGGCGGTCGCCGGAGGCGTGATCGCCGATCTGATGTCCGAGGACCTGTCGAACATCCTGTTCGCCTCGCTGGTGTTGGTGGTGGCGGCGCGAATGATCGTCGATCTGCGGCGCGACACCTCCAGCTGACGCGCCGTTCTCATCGTCGCGCGGCGACGACCTCCGTGAGTCGATCGAGCATGCGCGGATCACTGGTGGCCGGCACCACGATGAACTCGTCGGCACCGGCCGCTTCGACCGCGTCGAGCAGATCGGCCAAGGCCGACGGATCGTGAAGTGGCATCGCTTCGGAGAGGCCCTTGGCCAACTCCGGTGAGAACACCTTCAGGTACGCCTCGGCGAAGTTCCGCAACGTCGACGTCGCCGCGTCGCCGAGCGCCACGAACGATCCGGTGACGAGTCGGGGCGCGTCGGTGCGTCCGGCGTCGGACCACGCCGCCTCGGTGGCGCGGAACAGTTTCGCCGCCTCCTTCGCGTCACCGAGCAAGGTGAAGCCACTCACGCCGATCGCCCACTTGGCCGCGCGAGCCAACGACTTGGGCCCCATCGCCGACGCCAGTATCGGCGGACCACCGGCTTGCAACGGCGCCGGACCCACCCGCTCGCCGTCGGCGGCCGCTCCACCGGCCCACAACCGCTTCATCTCCACCACTGCCTCGTCGAGACGCCGATGCCGACCGGCGAACGGCGACCCCAACGCCGCATAATCCTGCTGGCGTCCTCCCACACCGACCGCCACCTCGACGCGTCCGCCCGACACCACGTCCATCGACGCCAGTTCCTTGGCCACCAACGCCGGTGCGTGCCATGGCAACACGGCGACGTTCACCAGGATGCGCACCCGCTCGGTCAGGGCCGCGGCGGCGGTGCACAGGGTGAAGCCGTCGAGGTTGTGGAACGTGATGCGCTCGCCCGCCGACAGGCTGGAAAATGGGCCCTCGTCGACCCCCCGACACCAGGCCCGCAGTCGATCCCGATCGAGGCCCTCGGCCATCTGCGGCAGGGCCACCCCCACCGTCATCCGGCGGGACGTCGTGGGCGTCGAGGGCGGGGTCGTGGACATGGGTCGAGAGTACCCCCGGCCCTGCTCAGACGGATCACGCGCAGAATCTGACACACCGTCAGATTCGGGTGCTACCCTCCCCTGCATGCGTGAACTGCCCAAGATCATTTCCGTCGACGACCACGTGACCGAGCCGGCCACGGTCTGGACCGACCGCCTCCCGAAGAAGTACCACGACGTGGGCCCGCGCATCGAGCGCCTCCCCGTCAAGGAGATGACGTTCATCGGCGGCAAGTTCACCGCCATCCCCGGCGAGAAGGGTGACGAGGGCCCGTTGGCCGACTGGTGGTTCTACGAGGACCTGCGTCGTCCGCTCACGCGCCTCGACACCGCCGTCGGTTTCGAACGCGACGAAGTCACCGTCACCGGCATCACCTACGACGAGATGCGTCAGGGCAGCTACAAGTTGAAGGAACGACTCGAGGACATGGACGTCGCGGGCATCGAGGCCTCGCTCTGCTTCCCCACGTTCCCCCGTTTCTGTGGCCAGACCTTCTACGAGGCCCAGGACAAGGAGCTCGCCATGCTCGGCGTGCACGCCTACAACGACTGGATGCACGACGAGTGGTGCGGCGAGTCCGGTGGTCGCATGTTGCCGTTGGGCCTCATCCCGCTGTGGGATCCGCAGGCCGCCGCCGATGAGATTCGTCGCAACGCCGCGCGTGGCTTCCGCGCCGTGGCCTTCAGCGAGATCCCCTCGAACCTCAACCTGCCCAGCATCCACGATGCCGACGGCTACTGGTTGCCGTTCTTCGAGGCCTGCAACGACACCGGCACCGTCATCTGCATGCACATCGGATCCGGATCCAAGATGCCCAGCACGTCGCCCGATGCCCCGGCCGCCGTGGGTTCGACGCTCACGTTCGCCAACTGCTGCTTCAGCATGGTCGACTGGCTGATGAGCGGACACTTCACGCAGTTCCCCGACCTGAAGATCGCCTACAGCGAAGGCCAGATCGGCTGGATCCCCTACATCCTCGAGCGCGCCGACCGCGTGTGGGAGGACAACCGCGGTTGGGGTGGAATCGCCGACAAGGTTCTCGAGCCGCCGAGCGAGTTGTTCAAGAAGCACGTGTACGGATGTTTCTTCGACGACCCGCACGGTCTGCGCTCGCTCGTCGAGATCGGTGAGGACAACGTCACCTACGAGTGCGACTACCCGCACTCGGACTCCACGTGGCCCCACACCGCCAAGATCGCGCACGAGCAGACCCTCGGTCTCACCGATGAGCAGGTGTACAAGGTGATCCGCGGCAACGCCATCAAGATGCTCGGCATCACGCACCTCAAGTAATCGTGCTCACCATCCCGCAGGTCGTGCGGGCGGCCGCCGAGTTCGGCGACCGTGAAGCGTTGGTCGCGGGTGATCGTCGGTGGACGTTCCGCGAACTCGTCCACGAAGTCGAACGTTGCGCGCGGTCGTTCATCGCCCTCGGTCTCGCCCCCCATGACCGGGTGGCCGTGTGGGCACCCAACTCGCCGGAGTGGATGTTCGCCGCCCTCGGCGCGCAGATGGTCGGTGGCGTGCTCGTGCCGATCAACACCCGCTTCAAGGGCGCCGAGGCCGCCTACGTGATCGAACGAAGCGGCGCCTCGTTCCTCTTCGTCCAGAACGGCTTCCTCGACATCGACTACTCCTCCGAGGTGAGCGGTCATCCCACACCGTCGTTGGTTCACGTGGTCGACGTCGCCGGGTCCTCCTGGAACGACTTCGTCCGTGCTGGGGAGGGCGTCTCCGCGTCGGTGCTCGCCGAACGCGAAGTCGCCGTGCGGCCCGACGATCTCTGCGACATCATCTTCACGTCGGGAACCACCGGTCGCCCCAAGGGCGTGATGTCGCGTCACGATCAGACGATCCGGGTGTTCCGGGAATGGTCGGCGATCGTCGGACTCGACGCGGACGATCGCTACCTCATCGTCAATCCGTTCTTCCACACCTTCGGCTACAAGGCCGGATTCCTGGCCTGCCTGTTGCGGGGCGCGGCGATGTTGCCCCTGGCGGTGTTCGACGTTCCCAACGTTCTGAGGATGGTGAGCACCGAGCGCATCACCGCGCTTCCCGGACCGCCCACGCTGTACCTCAGCATCCTGAACCACCCCGAGCGCGACGCGTTCGACCTCTCGTCGCTTCGCCTGGCGGTCACCGGCGCCGCCGCGGTCCCCGTGGAGATGATCCGTCGCATGCGCGAGGAATTGTCGTTCCGTGTGATCCTCACGGCGTACGGGCTCACCGAGTCCACCGGCACCATCACGATGTGTCGACAGGACGACGATCCCGAGACCATCTCGTCCACCAGTGGCCGGGCGATCGACGACATCGAGGTGCGCGTGGTCGACGAGAACAACGTCGAGGTCCCGCGGGGAACCGCCGGAGAGATCGTGTGTCGCGGCTACAACGTCATGCCCGGATACTTCGCCGACCCGGTCGCCACCGCCGACACCATCGACGACGACGGCTGGTTGCACACCGGCGACATCGGCGTCATGGACACGCGCGGATACGTGACCATCACCGACCGCCTGAAGGACATGTTCATCGTCGGTGGGTTCAACGCCTACCCGGCCGAGATCGAGAACGCGCTGCTCGGTCATCCGGCGGTGGCCCAGGTGGCGGTGGTCGGTCGACCCGACGAGCGAATGGGCGAGGTGGGGCATGCCTTCGTCGTTCGACGAACGGGCGAGAGCGTGGGATCGGACGAGCTCATCGAATGGGCACGAACGCGGATGGCCAATTACAAGGTTCCGCGTGGCATCACCTTCGTGGAGTCACTGCCTCTGAACGCCAGTGGCAAGGTGCTGAAGTTCGAGTTGCGCGAACGCCTGCGCTGATCCCGGCGGGTTCGCCTCAGGCGTAGATCGTGGCGCGACGCACTCGTCGATGTTGCGTGCCGTAGTCCGCCACCGCGTAGTGCATCGTGTAGCGGTTGTCCCACAATGCTCCGTCGCCACTGGTCCATTTCCAGCGCACGACGTGCTCGGGGCGCTCCGAGATGGCGTAGACCGCCTCGAGGATGTGCCGACTCTCGACCTCGCTCATTCCGACGATGCTTCGGGTCCAGCCGCGGTTGGCGAAGATCGACTTCTCGCCCGAGGCATGATGACGTCGCACGAACGGATGAACGTGGGTGCCCGTCTGCGGAGGCGTGCCCATGACGACCTCCAATTCGTCGACGAGTCTTTGCATCGGCTTGCTGAGTCGACGGTACGCCGCGATCTGGTTGTTCCACATCGTGTCGCCCGCTCCGACCGCGGCGATCTCGCAATAAAACAACGATGCCTTGGGCGGTTGCTCGATGAACGGCACGTCGGTGTGCCAGACGGCGGTGACGTGGGGATTGAAACCCGGAGTGTGGGAATCGATCACGAGGATCTCGGGGAATCCCTCGTCGCGCAAGGTGGGGATGTTGCGATTCTCCGAGGCGGTTTCGGTGGTGGCAGCGACCTTGCTCCCGAAGCAACGAGCCAGACGCGATTGATCCGACGGCGTGAAGTGCGCCCCGGGGAAGAACAGAACCAATCGCTCGTCCCACCACGGCAGCAAGGAATCGGCCAACTCGCGCAAATCGTCGTCCGTGTAATCGGAGACCCGCAACCCCTGGACCACCGCCCCCAAGGCACCATCCAGTCGCTCGACCGAGACCCGTGCGGACACCTTCACTTCGGACATTTCGCCAACATACCCCCTGCCACGATTGGTGTCCGACGGATTCTGACTGGCCGTCAGATTTTCGGGGCTCCTGCACTAGAGTCGC
>JAJTEQ010000096.1 GCA_021298195.1 Ilumatobacteraceae bacterium | reverse complement strand
CGACTCGCTCGACGTCTTGGAGTCGGAGTCGATGATGATCCACTTGCCACTGCGGCAGAGATCGATGCCCACGTAGAAGCGCTCGTCGGGCTCGTGGAACACCTGCGCGTCGGCAGACTGCGGATCGCCGAGTCGGTGACGCCAGACGGTGCACGGGCGTTCCTGTTCGTCGTAGGTGACGTAGAAGAGATGCGACGAGTCCGTGCTCCAGGCGGTGCCGGCCCATGAGGTGTCCTCGAGGCGGTCGTCGAGATCGTGGCCGGTGTCCAGATCGCGAACGCGCATCGAGAAGTGTTCGCTGCCGTCGGTGTCGAGGCTCCACGCCAACAGACGCGAGTCCGAGCTGATGTCGAACGCGCCGAGCGAGAAGTACCCGTATCCCGCGGCTTCGGTGTTCTCGTCGAGAAGAACCGTCTCGTCCGTGAGACGGCCATCGGCATCGCGTTCGCGTCCGCGGCAGTGAATGGGGTACTCGCGACCCTCCTCGGTGCGCGTGACGTACCACCAGCCGTCCTTGAACGTGGGAACCGATTGGTCGGTCTCCTGGATGCGCGACTTGATCTCGGCGAACAGCGTGTCCACCAAGCCGGTGTGGGGCGCGAACCATTGGTCCGTGTGGGCGTTCTCGGCGTTCAGGTACGCGATGGTGTCGGGGTCGTCGCGGTTGGCCAGCCAATGGAAGTCGTCGGCCGTGTCGCCGGTGGGGCGGTGGTGCACGTGAGCGACGCGTTTGGCCGAAGGCGCGGACATCGTCATGAGGGTACGACCGATCCGGGGGTGTCCGGTGCGTCGAACCGTCCTCGATGTGCCATCTGAACATGGGTCCGCCTCGGCATCCGGGTGGGGGAGGGCGTTAGCGTCTCGCCGGTGCGGGTGTGGATCGATCAGGACTTGTGTACCGGTGACGGCCTATGCCTCGACCATTGTCCCGACGTCTTCGTGCAACTGGAGGACGGCATCGCCTACGTGGCCGAGGCCGGTCAGGCGCTGAACGACCCCGGTGGATCCGGAAGTTTGGCCTGGGTGCCGGTGAAGAACTACCAAGCGGTGGTCGACGCCGCCGAGGCCTGCCCCGGCGAGTGCATCTTCATCGAGATGCCTGCGGTGGCCGCCGGTGAACTGCGCGCCAGCGCCTGAGCGAATGTCCCGCCCCGACCAGCCGGAATCCGCTGCGTAATTGTTACTATGGCGGTAGTGGAAATTCCGCCCCACCCCCGGGGACGGCGTTCTGACACTTGGGAGCCACGGTGACCTCTTTCGATCTCGACCTCAGCAAGTACTCGCTCGGTTGGAGCGACGACGTCGAATACGCGTTCAAGCCCGAGAAGGGTCTGAGCAAGCCCGTCGTCGACCAGATCTCGTGGTGGAAGGGCGAGCCCAAGTGGATGACGCAGTTCCGCGAGCGCAGCCTGCGGTTATTCGAGAAGAAGCCCATGGCGCCGTGGTTCGCGCAGAACATGCCCGACATCGACTTCCAGGACATCTTCTATTACCTGCGTCCGGCCACCGATCAGGTGGACGACTGGGACGATCTGCCCGAGCAGATGAAGGCCACCTACGAGAAGTTGGGCATTCCCGAAGCCGAGCGCAAGTACCTCGCCGGCGTGACCGCGCAGTACGAATCCGAAGTGGTGTTCCACCGCAATCGTGAGGATCTCGAAGCGCAGGGAATCCTGTTCTGCGACATGGACACCGCGTTGCGCGAGTACCCCGAGTTGGTGAAGAAGTACTTCGGCACCGTCATCCCTCCGGGGGACAACAAGTTCTCGGCGCTCAACAGTGCGGTGTGGTCCGGTGGTTCTTTCATCTACGTGCCGCCCGGCGTGGAGTGCGAGATGCCGCTGCAGGCCTACTTCCGCATCAACAGCGAGAACGCCGGACAGTTCGAGCGCACGCTCATCATCGCCGACGAGGGTTCGAAGGTGCACTACATCGAGGGCTGCTCGGCGCCGGTGTACACCAACGATTCGTTGCACAGCGCCGTGGTCGAGATCGTCGTGAAGCCCAGTGCTCGCGTCACCTACACCACCATCCAGAACTGGTCGCCCAACGTGTACAACCTCGTCACCAAGCGCGCGCGCGTGGAGGCCGAGGGACACATGGAATGGATCGACGGCAACATCGGTTCCAAGCTCACCATGAAGTACCCGAGCGTCTACCTCGTGGGCCCGAAGGCCACCGGCGAGGTGTTGAGCGTGGCGTACGCCGGGGCGGGTCAGCATCAGGACGCCGGCGCCAAGATGGTGCACGCGGCCCCCGAGACCACGTCGAAGATCGTGTCCAAGTCCATCAGCAAGGACGGCGGCATCACCACCTATCGCGGGTTGGTGCGCGTGGACGAAGGCGCGTACGGCTGCAAGAGCCACGTGCAGTGTGATGCGCTCATCCTCGACGAGAACAGCGAGAGCCGCACGCTTCCCTACATGGAAGTGGGGGAGAAGGATGCTCAGATCGGTCACGAGGCCACCGTGTCCAAGATCGCCGACGAGCAGTTGTTCTACTTGCAGAGTCGCGGCCTGTCCCAAGAGCAGGCCATGGGCATGATCGTGAACGGGTTCATCGAGCCCGTCACCCGCACCCTGCCCATGGAGTACGCCGTCGAGTGGAGCCGCCTCATCGAACTGCAGATGGAAGGCTCCGTCGGCTGACGTGTTCAGAGGGTCGTGACGACTTAGTGTTCCGTCATGCCCATGCGACAGGAATGCCGCAACTTCGAGAGTCGCTCGTACGCCAACGGCGACACGGTGCGCAAGTGCAACCTCGATCTGGCGCCCGATGCGCCGTGGCGTTGTCCCGAGAACTGTTCGGGCTTCGCGCCGCGCATGGACGCCGGCTGGAGCTACGGCTCGATGGTCACGCCGCCGACGCCCGTCGAACCGCCCGGACTGGACGACGGTTCGGCGGCCGCGGTGTTGGACGAAGCCGAGGACATCTTGAACTCCATCGGTGCGCAGGTGATGGCCGAGGTGGAAGCCGAGAAGAACGCGCCCAAGGGTTGGCGACGTTTGTTCCGTCGTCGTTCCTGAGCGCCGACGTTCACTCGGTTCCGTTCGTCGCGTCCAGGGTGAATTTCCACTATCTCGGTAGTACTATTTCGGCGTGCCCGTGCTGACCCCCGACACGGCGCGCAGTTCATCGAGCACCTGGCCCCAGGTGCGCGACGCCGCTCTCGAGCGGGCCACTGCGTTGCCTTTCCCCACCGCCGACGAGGAGATCTGGCGTTACAGCCGCATCGCCGAGTTGGACCTCGCGTCGTTCCGCCCCGTCCCGGCGGTGTCCACCATCAGCGGTGTCTCCGCGGGCGCGAGCGTCACCCATGTGCCGGCCTCGGCCGCCGCGGTGGACGCCTCGCTGGCCAACCTGTTCGACGGCGTTCGCGGCAACGACCTCTTCAGTGAACTCAACCTCGCGCACATGGACGTCATCGTGGTGTCGGTGGCGCGCAACACCGTGGTGTCGCAGCCCATCGTCATCACCCACACGGCCGACGTCGACGGCGCGATGTGCTTCCCGCGCCTCGTCATCGACGCCGCCGAGAACAGTGAAGTCACCGTCGTCGAGCGATTCGTCAGTGCCGACGGTGTGCGTTCGTTGGTGGTGCCCGTGCTGGACGCCCGCACCGCGCAGGCGGCGCGCGTGCGATACCTGGGCATCAACGAGTTGGGCACCGAATCGTGGTTGATCGGTCAGCATCAGTCCGTCGGTCAGCGCGACTCGGACACCCTGCTCGCCACCGTCGCCCTCGGTGGGGACTACGCCCGCGTGAGCACGTCGGCGCGTCTCGAGGGGCAGGGCGGCAACACCCGTCAGGTGGCGCTGTACTTCGCCGGCGGCACCCAGATGCACGATTTCCGAACGCTGCAGGAGCACGCCGCGCCGCGCACCACCAGCGACCTGTTGTTCAAGGGCGCGGTTCAGGACACGGCCAAGAGCGTGTACACCGGGCTCATCAAGATCCACAAGAACGCCAAGGGTTCCGCGGCATTCCAGACCAACCGCAACCTCACCTTGTCGCACGGCGCGTGGGCCGAGAGCGTGCCCAACCTCGACATCGAGACCAACGACGTGAAGTGCAGTCACGCCTCCACCGTTGGTCCCATCGACGAGGACCAGTTGTTCTACTTGGAGAGTCGTGGCGTGAACCCCGACGTGGCGCAGCGTCTGGTGGTGCTCGGATTCTTCGACGAGGTCTTGGCACAGTTGCCCGTGGGTGACCTGGCCGCACCGTTGCGTCGTCAAG
>JAJTEQ010000095.1 GCA_021298195.1 Ilumatobacteraceae bacterium | reverse complement strand
ACCAGCGACCTGTTGTTCAAGGGCGCGGTTCAGGACACGGCCAAGAGCGTGTACACCGGGCTCATCAAGATCCACAAGAACGCCAAGGGATCCGCGGCGTTCCAGACCAACCGCAACCTCACCTTGTCCCACGGCGCGTGGGCCGAGAGCGTGCCGAACCTCGACATCGAGACCAACGACGTGAAGTGCAGTCACGCCTCCACGGTCGGTCCCATCGACGAGGACCAGTTGTTCTACTTGGAGAGTCGCGGCGTGAACCCCGACGTGGCACAACGTCTGGTGGTGCTCGGATTCTTCGACGAGGTGTTGGCGCAGTTGCCCGTGGGTGACCTGGCCGCTCCGTTGCGTCGTCAGGTGGCGGCGAAGTTGTCCATCGGAGGTTCATCATGACCGTGGTCGCGCGATTCGACGATCTCGCTCCGGGAACCGCCACGAAGGTCGACGTGAACGGAACCGCCGTGGCGCTGGTGCGCATCGGCGACGACGTGTACGCCATCGGCGACACGTGCAGCCACGCCAACGTCTCGCTGAGCGACGGTGAGGTGTGGTGCGACGAGAAGCAACTGGAATGCCCGCGTCACAGCAGCGCCTTCAGTCTCGAGACCGGTGTCCCGGCCACGTTGCCGGCCACACAGCCCGTGCCGGTGTTCGACGTGACCGTGGTGAACGGCGACGTGGTCGTGGAGGTGCGCTCGTGAGCACTCTTCAGATCGTCGACCTTCACGCATCGGTGGGCGACAAGCAGATTCTGCACGGCGTGAACCTCACCATCTCGTCGGGCGAGGTGCACGCGGTGATGGGTCCGAACGGAGCGGGCAAGAGCACGCTGTCGGCCGTCGTCATGGGCAAGCCCGGATACACCGTCACCGCGGGTTCCATCCTGCTCGACGGTCGCGAGATGCTCGGCGTGCCCACGTGGCAACGCGCCGCGGCCGGCCTGCACCTGGTGATGCAGTACCCGACCGAGGTGCCCGGTGTTCTGCTGAACGACGTGCTGTCGGAGGCGTTGAAGGGTCGCGGACGCGACGGCGACGTGGGTCGTCTGGACACGCTGTTGCGTACCGAGGCCGCGCGCATCCACTTCGAGGAGAAGTTCCTCGATCGTCCGTTGAACGTGGACCTGTCGGGCGGAGAGAAGAAGCGCAACGAAACGTTGCAGATGTCGGTCCTGAAGCCGGCGATCGCCATTCTGGACGAACTCGATTCGGGTCTCGACGTGGATGCGTTGCGCGACTGCGCCCGCCGCGTGATGGACGCGACCCGCGAGGACGGGCTGGGCGCCTTGGTGATCACGCACTACAGCCGCTTGCTCGAGGAGCTGAAGCCCAGTCGTGTGCACATCCTGGTGAAGGGTCGCATCGTGGAGACCGGCGGTCCCGAACTGGCCGACGTGCTCGAGCGCGACGGCTACGAAGCCTTCAAGAACACCTGACGGGGAACGTCAGGCGACGAAGGGGGAGCGGGTCCAGAGCTCACCGGTGTCGTTGGTGCCGCTCAGCTTTTTCGGTGCGGTGAGCGACACCACGTCGATGGTGCCGAGGCCGCGCAGTTCGACCGGGGCGTGGTTGTTCTCCACCACTCCGTCGGGAAGGTGCTTGATGTCGGCGCGAGCCATGAGCACTTCGTTGTGATCGGCGACGTCGCACAGTCGTGAGGCCTGATTCACCGACGTCCCGATGTAGTCCTCGCCCTGGAACATCAGTACTCCGCCGGTGGCCAGACCCACGCGCACGGTGAGGGGCTGGCACACTTCCTCGCAGCTCTTCTGCAGATCGAGGGCGAAGCGGATGGCCTTGTCCTGTTCGACGGACACGATCATGCATCCGTCACCGAGCCACTTGTCCACACGGATACCCCAGGTGGCCGCCACGTCGCGCACCTCGGCGCGAAAGCGCGTGAGGATGTTGCCCGCCGCCACGTCGCCGTGGGCCGCGGTGTACATGGTGAATCCGGACAGGTCCACGAAGACGAAGGTGCGCTCGACTTTCATGTCGGGGGTCAGGTTACCCCCTCGGCCGGACGACGGTCGGTCGCAATTTCGGGACTAGCGTGCGGTCATGGCCGGTCGATTCACCTATTCGCGGTGGGACGGAACCCAAACCGGGTTCGACATGGAGACCAGCGATCTCTTCGACGAACTGGCCGACGATCTGCTGAACAACGGCGACCTGCGCGGCGCGTTGCGGCGGTTCATGGAGCGCGGTGCTCGCGACGCCAACGGTGAGAAGTTGCAGGGTCTGCGCGAGATGCGCCAGAAGCTGAAGCAGGCCCGACAGGACCTTCTGGACAGCGGCGACCCCAACGGGGTCTTCCAGGAGATCGCCGACGCGCTCGACGACATCCTCGACGAGGAGCGTCACGCCGTGGATCAGTCGGTGCGCGACGCCGAGAAGAGCGGCGACGAGCGCCGCACGGAGAACGCCCGCAACGCCGCCATGGAACGCAACTTCCGGCTCGACATGATGCCCGACGACCTGGCCGGCAAGGTGCGCGAGCTGCAGGCCTACGACTTCGAGTCCGCCGAGGCACAACAGCGGTTCGAGCAACTCATGGACAAACTCCGTCAGCAGTTGATGGAGAAGCAGTTCAACCAGATCTCCGAATCCATGCAGAACATGTCGCCCGAGGACATGGCGCGGATGAAGGAGATGATGAAGGCGCTCAACGAGATGATCGAGCGTCACAACAACGGCGAGGACGAGAAGTTCGAGGAGTTCATGGAGAAGTTCGGTGACTTCTTCCCCGAGAACCCGCAGACGTTCGAGGAGCTGATGGAGCAACTGGCCCGTCAGATGCAGGCCGCTCAGGACATGTTGAACTCCATGACGCCCGAACAGCGTCAGCAACTGCAGGAACTCTCGTCGATGTTGCTGGACGACATGGAGCTGCAGAACGAGATGGCACAACTGAGCGCCAACATGCAGTCCATGTTCCCGGGCCTGGGTCAGGGCGAGGGTTACGAGATGCAGGGCGAGAACCCGATGGGGTTCGAACAGGCGATGCAGGCCATGAAGGACCTGGCCGACCTCGACCGGCTCGAGGACCTCATGAACAATCCGGCCTCACCGCAGCAGTTGGCCGAGGCCGACATGGATCGGGTGCGCGACCTGCTGGGCGACGAAGTGGCGCGCTCCATGGACAAGTTGTCGAAGCTGGTGAAGGAGATGGAGCGCGAGGGGCTCATCCGTCAGCGCGACGGCAAGCTGGAGGTCACGCCGCGTGGCATGCGCCAGATCGGCTCGAAGGCGTTGCGCGACATCTTCTCCCGTCTGGCCAAGGACAAGCCCGGGCAACATCAGCAACACCGCTTCGGCCAGGGGCACGAGCGCACCTACGAGACCAAGCAATACGAATACGGCGACCCGTTCAACCTCGACCTTCAGCGCACCATCCGCAACGCGCTGCGGCGCGGCGGACAGGGCACGCCGGTGAAGCTGTCGGCCGAGGACTTCGAGGTGGAGCGCACCGAGCATCTCACCCGCTCGGCCACCGTGCTGATGCTGGACGCGTCGTACTCCATGTATCGCGACGATCGTTGGGGGCCGGCCAAGAAGGTGGCGGTGGCCCTGCAGTCGCTGATGTCGTCGCAGTACCCGCGCGACTATCTGGGCATCCTGTTGTTCGGTCACCTCGCGTGGGAGGTGAAGCCCGACGAGTTGATGGAGGCCACGCCGCCGGGCATGCAGGGCACGAACATGCACCACGCCATGGCCACCGCGCGACGCATGTTGGCGGGTCAGTCGGGCAACAAGCAGATCATCATGATCACCGACGGCGAACCCACCGCCCACATCACCCCGCAGGGTGATCCGTGGTTCACCTACTTCGACGGTTGGGACGCCCAGCAGTTGACCGTGGAGGCCACGTTGCGCGAGGCGATGCGTTGCACCAAGGAGAACATCACGATCAACACGTTCATGTTGGACGCGGATCAGTACCTGGTGCGTTTCGTCGAGCAACTCACGTCGATGAACGGCGGACGGGCCTTCATGACCAACGCGCACGATCTGGGCAACTACGTGATGGTCGATTTCCTGGACCACAAGCGCCGCACCACCCGTGGTGGTCGCGGTCGTCGTGCATCCTGACTCAGGTCAACGCCGGATGATCGTGGGCGAAGGTTCCCGCCGGGTTCTCCCATCCGCGCACCAACCACACGCGAAGCATCCACGATGAAGTGTCGTCGTACGACGCGTCGACGCGCGAGCAATCACTGCCGGTGACCGTCTCGTCGAGGGGGAGGGCCCACGC
>JAJTEQ010000006.1 GCA_021298195.1 Ilumatobacteraceae bacterium | reverse complement strand
GTGATCGCCCCCGGCTATCGCGCCGACCTGAACGTCATCGACATCGCGTCGCTCGGCACGCCACCGCCTCGCATCGTTCACGACCTCCCCGCCAACGGACGTCGACTCATGCAGACCGCGACCGGCTATCACTACACGATCAAGAACGGCTGGGTGTCGTTCGAGCACGGTGAGCACACCGGCGAGCTCCGGGGATCCTTGATTCGCGGTGCGCAAACGGCACCGCACTGAGTCAGAGCGTTTCGCTCGTCGCTTCCCCGGCACGCACCTGGCGGGCGTAGGCACCGTCAAGATTCATCAACTCGTCGTGCGTTCCCTGTTCGATGATGCGCCCCGAATCGAGCACCACGATCCGATCGGCGTCGCGAATGGTCGACAGACGATGGGCGATCACCAACGCGGTGCGATCCCGTAACGCCTCGTCCAAGGCGGCTTGCACCAACGCTTCGTTCTCGTTGTCCAGATGACTGGTGGCCTCGTCGAGGATCATCACCGCCGGATTCTTCAACAGCAACCGAGCGATCGCCAGCCGTTGCTTCTCGCCGCCGGACAGTCGGTAGCCACGTTCACCCACCAACGTTTCGTATCCGTCGGGCAGGGCCGCGATGGTGTCGTGAATGCGAGCCGCCCGACAGGCCGCCACCAGCTCTTGTGCGCTGGCGTCCGGCTTGGCGTACCGCAGATTCGACTCGATGCTCTCGTGGAACAGATGCGGATCCTGCGACACCACGCCGATGGCCGCCCGCAGGGTCGCTCCGGTGAGATCACGCACGTCGTGACCGTCGACGCGCACCGCTCCCGACGTGACGTCGTACAGACGGGGAACGAGCGCCGCCATGGTGCTCTTCCCCGAGCCCGATGCACCAACCACGGCCACCGTCTCACCCGGTGAGATCGCCAAGGAGAAACCGCGCAACACGTCCACATCGGGGTCTCCGAGTGGGGAACCGGGTGCCTCGAGCGAGGCCACACTCACCGTCGCGGCGGCCGGATATCGGAACGTCACGTCATCGAATTCCACCGCTCCGCGCGGGGCCACGAGATCCACGGCTCCGGGCTTGTCGACGATGGCCACCGGCGCGTCGAGAACCTCGAACACGCGGTCGAAACTGACGAAGGAGGTGAGCAAGTCGACGCGGGCGTTGGTCAACCCGGTTAGCGGTTGATACACCCGCGCCACCAGGGTCGCCATGGCGACCAAGGTGCCCGGCGTGATGTTGCCCGACACCACGAGTTGGGCGCCGATTCCGTACACCGCCACCGCACCGAGAGCTCCGACCAAGCCGAGCGCAACGAAGAAAACGCGACCGTACAACGCCGAGAGAATCCCGATGTCGCGCACGCGCGACGCCCGCGAGGCGAAGGCCCCCACCTCGGCACCGTGGCGACCGAACAACTTCACGAGCAGCGCTCCCGACACGTTGAAGCGCTCGTTCATCTGCGTGTTCATCTGGGCGTTGAGGGTCATCTGCTCACGCGCGATGTCCTGCAGACGTTGACCCACCCGCCGCGCGGGAATGATGAAGATCGGAAGGACGACGAGGGCGAGAAGCGTGAGACGCCATTCGAGCGTGAGCATGGCGGCCAGCGTCATCACGAGAACGACGACGTTGCTCACCACGCTGCCCAAAGTGGACGTGACCGCGGATTGGGCGCCCACCACGTCGTTGTTGAGACGGCTGATGAGCGCCCCGGTTTGTGTGCGGGTGAAGAAGGCCACCGGCATCCGTTGCACCTTGTCGAACAGAGCGACGCGAAGGTCGTAGATGAGTCCTTCTCCGATGCGAGCGGAGAACCAACGCTGGGTGATGGCCATCGCCGCGTCGAAGACCGCGGCACCAACGGCGAGGGAGGCCAGGAACCAGATTCGACCGCGATCGCCGGCCGGAATCGCATCGTCGATGATGGCGCGGAACGCGAACGGAGCGACCAACGCCACGGCGGCGGCCAGAAGAATCGAGATCAGAAATCCGGCGATGCTCGTTCGATACGGACGGGCGAACTGCCACACACGTGAGAGCGTCCCGCGGTCGAAGGAGCGGCCCTTCACCGCGCTGGCGTCTCCCGGCATCATCATGTGGGGACCCATACGCATGTGGGTCAGGCTACCGAGGCTTCTTCTCCCACCGTAGAGTCGTCATGAATGTTGCACATCGGCAAACGGCTCGCACCGACATTTTGCGTCATCGCGCTGATCGTCGCCTGCGGGGGATCGGAGGGGTCCGATGACTCCTCCCCGATGACGACCCTCGGCCGCATCGATTCGGTGCGGGATTGGTCATCCGACGTCGCATGGGCGGCCTGTGGGGTCGGACTCGAATGCGGATCGTTCGAGGTTCCGATCGACTACTCAGATCCCTCCGGAGACACCTTCGTCCTCCCGGTCACGCGGCGTCTCGCCAACTCCGACGAGAAGCGCATCGGTTCGTTGTTGATCAATCCCGGCGGACCGGGGGGCTCCGCTCTGCTGTACGCCGAGTACGCCGAATCCATCCTGAGCCCCGTCATTCTCGATTCGTTCGACATCGTGGCCTGGGAGCCACGGGGGGTCGGTGCATCGAAGCCGACCATCGATTGCGTCGACACCATGGACGACTACTTCGCACTCGACCCCTCACCCGATGACGAGTACGAACGCCGCGTCCTGCTCGATGGTGCCGAGACGTTCGTGGATGGGTGTCGGAAACGCAGCGCGGAGATCCTCGATCACGTGGGCACCGTCGACGCGGCGCGCGACATCGACGTGCTGCGCCGCGCCCTGGGTGAAGAGACCATCAGCTTCATCGGCTTCTCATACGGAACACAGCTCGGCGCCACCTGGGCCACGCTCTTCCCCGACACCGTACGAGCCGCGGTTCTCGACGCCGCCGTCGACCCGACCCTGGGGTACGTCGACGGCCTTCTACTGCAAGCCGGTGGATTCGAGAGTTCTCTGAACGCCTTCCTCGACTGGTGTGATCGGATGAGTTGCGACTTCATCAACGATGGATCGGACGCGCGGTCGACCTTCGACGCGATCACGACCTCCCTGGACGTCGCACCACTGACGAACGACGATCGACCACCCACCGGTCAAGGAATCTTGGGGGTGGCGGTCGCCCAGTCGTTGTACGGCGACTTCGGTTGGCCCCGTCTGGCCGACGCCCTCGACGCCGCACGGCAAGGTGACGGAGCACCGCTGCTCGGCTTGTACGACGCCTACTTCGGCGGCTACTCCGCCGGTCACCTCGACAACATGATCGATGCCTACTTCGTCATCACGTGTCTCGATCGGGACGAGGCGGTCACGCCGGAACGGATCCTTTCGTTGAACGAACGCTTGGCCGGCATCGCCCCTCGTCTCGGATCCGGCTGGATCCAGGAGATGCTGATCTGCGCCCACTGGACGACGCCACCCGGCGAGCGACTCACCATCTCGGCCTCCACCGCGAATCGGATCGTGGTGGTGGGAAGTCTCGGGGATGCCGCGACACCATTGTCCGGAACGCGCAACATGGTGCGCCAACTCGGTCACGCTCGACTCATCGTGTCCCCGTTGGAACAGCACACCACGTACGGGTCGGACAACTGCGTGACCGAAGCCGTCGACCGGTATCTCGTCGAACTGACCGATGGTCCCGACGAACTGATGTGCTGAGCCGACCACTACCCTGACGACATGCGGCGCAACATCACGGCATCGGTGCTCATGGTTCTCCTGTTCGGGGCTTGCTCGAGCGACACGACCAGTGTCGTCGAGGTCACCAGCGACACTCTGATTCCGGATTCCCCGTCATCGTCCGAGCCCATGAACGGCGAGCCGAGCGACACCGCGCCCATGGACGGCGCGGGCAACGAGTATTCCACCGAGAACTTCCCGACTCCCGAGTACGACTGGACCGAGTGTGGTCCCGGACTCGAGTGCGCGTACATGGATGTACCTCTCGACTACTCGGACACGAACTCCGACACCATCTCGATCTTCATGACCCGCCATCTCGCGCTGGATCGCTCCGAACGCATCGGCACGCTCCTCGTGAATCCCGGTGGTCCCGGCTTCGGCGGCTCGTACCTGGCCGAACGAGCCGAAAACATCTTCTCGACCGATCTGCTCGAACGTTTCGACATCGTCGGCTTCGATCCTCGGGGTACCGGCCGATCCGAACCCGCCATCGACTGCATCGACGACTACGACGACTACTTCGCCGGCGGCGACATCACCCCGGACACCGAGGCCGAACGACAGGAGATCATCGACACCTCCGAACGGTTCACGGAGATCTGCTTCGAGAAGAACGGCGACGTGTTGCCACACGTGGGAACCAACAACGTGGCCCGCGACATGGACATGATCCGTCGCTCCCTCGGTGAGGACGAGATCAGCTATTTCGGTTTCTCCTACGGGAGCGAACTGGGTTCGGTGTGGGCGACCATGTTCCCCGAGACGGTGCGAGCCGCGGTGTTGGACGGCGCCACCGATCCCGAAGCCGATTCTCTCGACGGCTCCCTGCAACAGTCGAAGGGGTTCGAACAGTCCATCTCCACCTTCCTCGCTCGTTGCTCCGACGATCGGTCCTGCGCCTTCCACAACGATGGCGACGCCGAGGGTGCCTTCGACGAGCTGATGGCCCGGATGGACGAGAACCCCATTCCCACCTCCCCAGGGCGCCCCGATCTCACCCGAGGCATGGCGCTCACCGCCGTCGCACAGGCTATGTATTCATCGTCGTACTGGGACACCCTCGAACGAGCCCTCGACGACGCACAAGAGGGCGACGGAGCGGGGCTTCTCGATCTGTTCGATGCGTACTTCCAACGACGGCCCGATGGTTCGTACGGAAACGAACTGGAGGCGTTCCTGAACATCTTGTGCGCCGACGATCCGACGCGCACCACCATCGAAGCGGCCGATGCCGAGGCGGCGAGATTCACCGAGATCGCTCCGCGATTCAGGCCCGGCACCACGGGCGACTACACGTGCGTGTTCTGGCCCGAAGCGATCGACCCGCGCATCGCCATCACGGGTGCCGGCGCCGGCCCCATCGTGGTCATCGGTACCACCGGGGACTCCGCCACCCCTCTGGAGGGAACCCGCAACATGGCGCGGGTGCTGGAGGACGGTCGCCTCATCGTGGTGACCGCCGAACAGCACACCGGCTACACCTCCGACGCGTGCGCTCAGCGGACAGCCGACGCGTATCTGATCGACCTCGTCGTCCCCGACGAGGAGACGAACTGCTGAGTCAGGAACCCAACTTCTCGAGCACCTTGGCCACCGACGGGTTCGTCATGGCGGTTCCGTCGGAGAAGAGCAACGTGGGCACGGTGTGGTTGCCGCCGTTCACCTTGGCCACGGTCTCGGCCGCGTCGGTGACGACCTCGATGTCGACCTCTTCGAAAAAGACTCCGGCGTCGTTCAGGTCACGCTTCAGGCGCTTGCAATAGCCGCACCACTGAGTGGTGAACATGATGAAGGTCATGAGGCGAATCTATCCCGAGGACTCGCGGGTCGTCGGATCTCCGTATGTCCGATCCGAACGGGCCCCGTGACTAATTTGTGCTCATGACTGACAGCTCCCCCGGATTGCGGACACGCCTGATCGCCCTGTGTTTCCTCATGCTTTTCGTGGAGCTCGCTCTCATCCGCTGGCTCGGCGGCAACATCCTCTACCTCTCCTACTTCTCGAACATCGTTCTTCTCGGAAGTTTCCTCGGCATCGGCCTGGGATTCCTGTGGTCGCATCGAAGCGAGCATTCCCTTCTTCGTTACACCCCGTTGGTGTTCGGACTACTCGTGCTGGTGGTGCACAACGTCCCGGTGAACGTGGTCGCCACCGGTGGCGATCTCATCTTCTTCGGGGGAGAACTGAAGCCCGATGGTCCGCCTCGAGAGATCGTTCTCCCCATCATCTTCCTCGCCGTGGCCACCTTGCTGGCGTGCATCGGAAACGGCATCGCCGAGACCTTCAAGAAGATGAAGAACCTCGACGCCTACCAATTCGACTTGGTCGGGAGCATCATCGGTATCGCCGTCTTCACTCTGCTGTCCTTCCTCGGTACGACGCCGATCGTCTGGGGTGTCATCTCGGCCGTGATCCTGTTGTGGACGATCAACCCGCGACGACCCAAGGACCTGATCCTGACGGTCGTTCCACTACTCGTACTCCTCGTCACTCTCGGGATCGAATCACGCGAGGACGGAGTGATCTGGACTCCGTACTACAAGGCGAACAGCATCGACATCGCCGGGCTCGGGGTGGAGGACGAAGGTGTCGGGGCCCTCGTGAACGGGGTTCCGCACTGGTTCCAGACGGCGACATACGACCTGCCGATCTACCAAACGGTCTACGAGCGGCGCACCGACGACTCTCCGGCGAAGGATCTGCTGGTGATCGGCGCCGGCAGCGGTAACGATGTTTCGGTCGGGCTTCACGAAGGTGCCGAACACATCGACGCCGTCGAAATCGACCGCCGATTGTTCGAACTCGCTCGTGACGGACATCCCAACGAGCCCTACGACGATCCGCGCGTCGACGTCCACATCAATGACGGTCGGGCATTCCTCGAACGGTCGTCCAAGGAGTGGGATCTCATGATTCTCGCGCTGCCGGATTCACTCACGCTCGTACAGGGCGCCTCCTCGATCCGACTCGAGAGCTACCTGTTCACGCAAGAGGCCGCCGAGGCCTACCGGGAACATCTCGCGGACGACGGAGTCTTTTCCATGTACAACCTGTACCGCGAGTCCTGGCTGGTCGATCGTTACGCGGCCACCTTGGAGGCGGCTTTTGGCCACGCACCATGCGTCACCAAGCTCGACGACACCGCGCTGGCGGTGTTGACCATCGGTGCGCGACCCGGAAACGTCACGTGCCCCGCATCGGATGTCTGGTCCCGCACCGCCGAGACACCCGACCCGGTGCACGACGATCGTCCGTTCCCGTATCTCCGCGAGGCGTCGATTCCGAGTTTCTATCTCGTGGCGTTGGGGCTGATCCTCCTGGTCTCACTCCTCCTGGTCCGCGCCGTGGGCGGCCCATTGAGCGGGCTTCGCAACCATCTGGACCTCTTCTTCATGGGCGTCGCCTTCTTGCTCCTCGAGACCAAGAACGTCGTTCAGTTCGCCCTGCTCTTCGGCACCACGTGGCTGGTCAACTCGCTGGTCTTCGGAGGCGTGATGCTGTCCGTTCTGCTCGCGGTCGTGATCTCGAAAAGGGTCGTCATCCGCCGGTTGGCGGTCCCCTACGCCCTGCTCGGTGTCACCATCATCATCGGCTGGCTCGTTCCGCAGAGCGCTTTGCTGCCCCTGGCGACTCCGGTGCGACTGGTGCTCGCCTGTGCTCTCGCGTTCGCCCCCATCTTCCTGGCGAACATCATCTTCGCCCAAAGATTCCGAGAGACCTCCGATTCCACGAACGCTTTCGCGGCGAATCTCATCGGTGCGATGGTCGGTGGCGTCCTGGAGTACACATCGCTGTTGATCGGATACCGCAATCTTCTCGTCGTGGCATTTCTTCTCTACACCGCCGCGGTCGTCGCCGGTCGCAAGCACCTACGAGTGGTCGCCTGACGTCAGGCGAGTTTCATGAACATCTTCTCGACCACGTCGATGGGATACCCCTCGGCGGCGGCCTTCTCGGGGTCGGCCAGACACGAGGTGAGACCGGCGGCCAACATGCGGAAGCCCACCTGTTCGAGGGCTTTGCTGGCGGCGGCGATCTGGGTGACCACGTCGCGACATTCACGATCCTCGTCGATCATGTTCTGGATGCCCCGCACCTGACCCTCGACACGACGCAGGCGACGCGCGAGATCGTCTTTGACGTCCTGGGAAATGTCCATCGGGTGCTCCTCGAAGAGTGGGGTGATCGGCCTTCGCAAATGATACCCCTTAGGGTATATTGACGAGAAGTCGAAAGGGCTCGCATGTTCTTCAAGCAGTACTACTTGGGGTGCCTGTCCCACGCCAGCTATCTCATCGGGGACACCACCACCGGACAAGCCGTCGTGGTCGATCCCCAGCGCGACATCGCCGAGTATCTCGCCGATGCCGACGCCAACGGACTCGCGATCACCAAGGTCATCGAAACCCACTTCCACGCCGACTTCCTGTCGGGTCACCTCGAGTTGGCCGAACGTACCGGAGCCTCCATCGTCTACGGGGCCGTCGCCGCCGGTCGTGTGGGCTTCCCCATCGAGACTCACGGTCACGGCGACCGCATCAGCCTCGGCAACGTCGACCTGGAGATCCTCGAGACCCCCGGCCACACTCCCGAATCCATTTGTGTGGTCGTTCGTCCCGACGGTCCCGACGGCCAGCCGTACGGCGTGCTCACCGGCGACACGTTGTTCATCGGCGACGTCGGACGACCCGATCTTCTGGCTGCCGTGGGCTTCACCGCCGACGACCTGGCTCGGCAGTTGTACGAGTCCTTGCACACGAAGTTGATGGTCCTTCCCGACGATACGAAAGTCTTCCCCGCGCACGGTGCCGGCTCGGCGTGCGGAAAGAACCTCTCCACCGAGACGGTCTCCACCATCGGCGAACAACGGCGCACGAACTACGCATTGGCCCCCATGGTCGTGGAGGACTTCGTCGACGTCGTCACCCAGGGTCAGACTCCCGCGCCGCTCTACTTTCTGTACGCCGCCACCCGTAACCGCGAAGCACATGCCTTGCTTCCCGAACACGTCGACGTGACTCCGCTCTCCATCGACAAGGTGCGTGAACACCAGAACGGCGGGGCCATCGTCATCGACTCCCGTGACGACAACATGTTCGCCTCCGCGCACCTACGCGGCTCGATCAACGTCGGGTTGTCGGGTCGCTTCGCCGAATACGTCGGTGAGGTCATGGAGCCCGGCACTCCGATCATCATTGTCGCGGAGCCCGGATCCGAGAGCGAGGCTCGCACCCGATTGGCGCGGATCGGATTCGACAACGTGGTCGGTGCTCTCGACAACCCGTACGCCGTCTTCATCGAGAATCCCGGACTGGTCGATCGTCTGTCGAGGCTCTCCGTCGAGGCGCTCGCCGAACGGATGGGATCAGTCAAGAATCTGGTGGTCATCGACGTGCGCAATCACGGTGAGTTCGCACTCGGTCACCTGCCCGGCGCGAAACACATTCCCTTGCCCGAACTTCTTCGGGGGCTGTCCTCGCTCGATCCGAACGCACCCACCGTGGTGAACTGCGCCGGTGGCTACCGATCGTCCATCGCCTCGAGTCTTCTGCGTTCCCACGGATTCACCGATGTCTCCGACCTGATCGGCGGATACACCGCGTGGGCGAATAGCAACATTCCGGTCTCTCTCCCCACCATCGACGTGATGACGGCTCACGAGGACGTCACGTCCGTGCGATTGGACTGTCGCGAGATCGACGAATGGGAAAGTGGTCACGACCCGAAGGCTCGACACATCCCCATGTCGGAACTTCCCGCGCACCTCGACGTATTGGACAAGTCGCGTCGCATCATCGTCGTGTGTCGCTCGGGAAATCGATCCGGCAAGGTGACCGCTTGGCTCACCGGGCTCGGATACGACGCCGTCAACATGGTCGGTGGCATGCAAGCCTGGTCGGCGGCCGGGCTACCGGTCGTGGACAACGCGGGGGCCGTGGGCGCGGTGATCTGAGTCGGCCGATGTCGTGCCTTAGGCTGACAGCGTGGCCAAGGACGACGAGATCGCCTACATCGAACGGCTCGGTCCCGTCGGACGAGAACATGCCTTGAACAAGCCCTGGTCCGACGCCGATCGTGGTCGCTATCTGCAGGAAATCGGTGCGCTCATCACGTTGCTACCCCAGCCTCCGGCGCGAATCCTCGACCTCGGTGCCGGTAGCGGGTGGACGAGTTGCCTGCTCGCCATGTCCGGATATCAGGTGACGGCCACCGACATCGCTCCGGAAATGGTGGTGATGCAAGGTGAAAACGCCGCGCGATACAACGTGCAACTGGAAGCGTCCATCGTGTCCGACTTCGAGTCGCTGAACTTCGACAACGAGTTCGATGTCGTGATCTTCTACGACTGTCTGCACCACAGCGACGACGAGGATGCCGCTTTACGCAGTGCCCATCGGGCGCTGAAGCCCGGAGGCATCTGCGTCACTCTCGAGCCCGGCGAAGGACACCATGAAGCCGAGTTGTCGATGAGTGCCATGAAGCACCTGGGAGTGACCGAGCGCGACATGCCGCCGTCCATCATCGTGACCGCCGCGCGCCGCGCCGGATTCGCATCACACGCGGTCCACGAACGTCCCGTGGACCCGCTGTTGGTGACCACCGGCCGGTGGCCGACGGTCAGTACCATGATGACACTGTTCAAACGATTCGTCGGGCGTGCCACGCCCATCGTCATGCGTCGAGGCCACTTCGTCGTGTTGACGAAATAGGAGAACCGACCCGCGAGCGAAGCCTCCCCTGGTGCTCGCGATTCTTGAACACCATCGTGGCTCCGACGAGAACCGTGAGGCCGGTGGCAACGATGGTGACACCTTGCAAGACCTCGTTGTCGACCTTGCGCACGATGTAGTTCACGACCGAGATGACGATCACCAACGACGAGGTAGGGATCAGCTCCAGCCACATGTGACTGGCGCCGATGGCGAAGATGACGGCGCCGATCACCACCACCGGAAGCACGCCCTCCAAACCCTCGCGACCGGCGGACCAGCCCGGTCCGGCCATGAGGACGATCACACCACCGATGGCACGCAGGAGCGTGGGCGCCGAGACGTTCTGGGTCCCGATCAACACCACGATCAAGCCGACCACCAGGATCGGCAAGGCGGACATCTCGTCGTCCGCGTTCACCAAGGCACTGAACGTGCCGGCCACCACCATGGCGCTGACCGGCAAGCTGATGGCCACGGCGAACTCGGCGAAGCGGACACGCACGAGCGACCACACGAACACCAAGGCGGCCGGAATGAGCGCCGACCATTCTCCCGACAACTCGAGTTCCCGCAAGACCAATCCCGACGCCGTGGCCGCGGCACCCAAGGTGACGAGTTCCAAAACCTCCCCGAACCGATGCCACGCACCGACCCTCTTCTGAAAGAGCACCGCGGCGTAACCGGCCAACAGGGCCACGAGGTACAAGGTCGCGGCGATCGAGAGACGCGAGGCGTCCTCGAAGACGGCGATCACCAACCGTGCGGCTCCGACCAACACCAACAGGCCACCGAGATACCCCACGATCTCTCGCGTCGGGAGCGAGAATCGTGGGGCCTTCTCGATGAGCTCGGCTTCGGAGTCGGTCAAGCGACCGGTCCGCACCAACTGCTCGAGAACTTCTGGTTGCGACAGGCGATCCATGACCTCAGTATTCCGAGTCCGTCACCCCGGTGACCAGAGACTTCCGTACTCGATTCGGGATGTGCCGGCTCACACCGTCATGGTGTCGACAGGTGACGTTCCCGCCAACTGCCACACCCACGACGGGAGCATGTGGGGCAGCAAAAGGGCACCGTCCCAACCCTCGGTGGTGTCGACGTACTCGGTGCCCGTGGGCATCTCCTGAGTGGGTAACTGTCCGTAGAAGTCCTCGATCCAGAGCACCCGCCGTCCACGGTTCAGAGCTTCGGCTGCCACCTCATGAGCGGCAGCCGCCTTCCAATCCACATAACGGCAGTTCGTTCCGTCATCGATGACTTCCAACTTCTCGATACCCAGAAATTCGGCAATCTCGTCGTTGGCTCGATGTCTCCATGTCGTACACCACCGGACCTCCGCCACACGGCAGAGCGTTCGAATGAGTTCCGGCATGTAGCTCGGAACCAGAAGGGTGTACCCATGACTCTGGAAGGAGTGGGTCTCCCACGCATCGGTACCCAGACCGACGTATTCGATGTCGTTGATCACACCATCGACATCCAGCAAGATGAGGGGGCGTTCCATGTTCGTTTCCTTTCGTTGGGGCCCGAGGGCCGGGTTCGTAGAAAAAGAAACGAGGAACTGCTGGGAAAATGTGCGCATGCCCACACGTACGAAGAAGTCCCCTCCCCCCGTTCGTTGGCGCGTTGCCGTGGTCGATCTGCACGGTGACCTGCCACGTCGACACCCCGATCTGGCCAACGTGAAGGTCTCCCTCACGGTGAAGGACCCCGCTCGCATCGCCGACCACCGCGACGATCTGGCACCCAAACGAGCGTTCGTCGACCGGAAGAAGGCCGCGAAACTCCGAGACGCGCTCATCGTGCGTCTTCGGGATCGCGGTTACACCGTCAACGGCAACCTCGAGGTGTATTCGCTATATGTGATCGAATTGGATCCCTCGGCGGCATCCGACCATCGCGGGTACCTCTACGTCGGCCAGACGGCGATCGACCCGGCGATTCGCGTGGAACAGCACCGAACGGGTCACTGGATCCGCGGCAAACCCGCGCACAGTCGAACCGCCCATCGCCTCTTCGTGCGCCGCCGACCCGACATGGAACCGGCGCGCGTCTACTTCTCGCGCGAGGAGGGGATGCGCGCGGAGAGTCGGCTTCGTCGCCGCTTGGAGGCGCGCGGGTACCGCGTCGAGGGTGGCACCGAGCGCCTGGACCAGCCATAGGTCGTCGGGCGCGGAATCTGCGAGGTCGAAGAGGTTGGGTTCTCTCCTCCCCCATGAGCGCCTTCCCTCATCCGAACCTCGGCCCACGCGATCCCGACCCGCGGGCCGACCGACGTCTACGCCTGATCTCGGCGATCTCCATGATCGTCATGGTCGGATCCATGACGCTCTTCGCTGCGGTCGACGTTGGGCCGCGACATTTTTTCGGCGACGACGTCCGCCATCGGGGTTACGTCGTTCTGGGGCTCGGAATCACCCTCCTAGCAGGGGGAATTCTCCTGATCCGGAGGTCCGTTCGACGGGGTCGGGCCCGTTCGACGGACCACTGAGGCCACGGGAACATCGTTAATTCGGTTGACGCCGGCGAATTCAGGTGGTTTCCTACACGTCGTCATGAACCGGCTTTCGAACCCGACACCGATCCGCGAGATCTCCATGTCGTGTGGTTCCGTCGCACCCATGCACTCCTTCCACGCCTCGGCTGCCGACACCTCCACGTATTCGTGGCGCATGGTGTTCGCAGCCAAGCAGAACACGGCCGCCAAGGCCTTCGCTGTGGCGAACACCAAGCGTTCGCCCCAGCGGCTCGGGGAGCCTCTCACGTAGGTCACACACCAACGTCGAGAACCTCACCGAGGCCGCTGGGATCAACCCGGCGGCCTTTCTCGTTTTTCCGCCACCGTCAACCGAGTCACACGAACACAGGAGAAGAACATGAGCAGCACCATCACCATTCACAACGAGATCCTCGACGACCAGAAGGTCGACGCGGTCGCCAACCCCACCGCCCGCTGTGCCGACGGCAACGGCACGTTGACCCCGCTGTTCTTCAGCGACGTCAACGTCGACATCGCCCGCGCCAAGGCCATCTGCCGTCGATGTTCGCTGGCCGCCTCGTGTCTGGAGGGCGCGATCGAACGCGAGGAACCCTGGGGAGTCTGGGGTGGCGAGTTGATCGAGGGTGGTCGGATCGTGGTCGACCGTCGACCCCGAGGTCGGCCGTCGGTGTTGCCCAAGCCGATCCTGGTGATCGACGAGGACCGCACACTTCGCACCATCGCCAACGTTTCGGAACAAGGGCCGTTCGAGGTGGCCGTGCGCGTCGCCTAGTGACGCGCACCCGTCGGATCGGTTCATCGGCAACTTTCTCGGTTGCGGGCAACGCTTGACGACCCCGCGACTGCACCGGGAGATCCCGGCCGCAGTTTCCCCCCACTGCGGCCGGGCATCCCAGGCCCACCGAACCGACACCGCGACGAGGACACCATTAGCCTCACGGTGGTGTCGAAACGACTCTCCCCGTTGTTGATCGCCCTGATCGCGGCCGTGGCCGCGGTGGTGCTCGTGATCGCCGTCGGGAACGCCCTGTCGGAGGACGAGTCGTCGTCCGACGTGATCCTGGACGAACCCGGTGAGTACCAACAACCGGGCATACCCACCAATGCCCCGCTGGCCGGCACGGCGCTCGACACCGCCACGATCCTCGACCTGGACGGCAACGACGTCGACGTCGCCACCCTGCTGGACGGTCGACCGCTGTTGATCAACTTCTGGTTCTCGAACTGCCAGCCCTGCAAACGCGAGATGCCCGCGCTCCAATCAGCCTGGGCCACCTTCGGTGACCGCGTGCGCTTCATCGGGGTGAACACCCAGGACAGCGCGTCCATCACCCGATCGTTCGCCGAGGATGTGGGAGTGGAGTACGAATTGCTGCGCGACCCCGATGCCGTGCTGGTCACCGCGAACGGTATCGCCACGTTCCCCACCACTCTCTTCGTCAGCGCGGATGGAACGATCCAGCTGCAAATCGCCGGTGAGGCCTCGGCGAAAGACCTGGAGTCCGCCCTCGAGAACCTCCTCGGACCGTCATGAACGACCGACTGTGGCTCAGTTTCGGAAGCGGACTGCTGGCCGCGGTGAACCCCTGCGGTTTCGTGCTGCTTCCCACCTACCTCATGTATTTCCTCGGCGTCACCGGTCGGCCCGGCACGCAACGCGCCAGCGTTCATCGAGCGTTGATCGTCGGCTCGGCATTGTCGGCCGGCTTCATGAGTGTCTTTCTGTTGGTGGGCGCCATCACGCGCCTCTTCACGGATTACATCAACCAGAACGCCAAGTACGTGGCGTTGTTGATCGGCGTGGCCCTGTTCGTCATGGGCGTGGCCATGTTGGCCGGATGGCGATTGCCGTACACCACTCCCAAACTCAACGTCGGGCAACGTGACCGCACGACGGCCAGCATGTTCGTCTTCGGGGTGGCCTATGCCGTCGCATCCATCGGTTGCACCCTCGGACCCTTCACCGCCACGGTCCTGGGCACCATCACCACCGAGGGCTTCGCCCCGGGTCTGCTGGCCATCGCGTTGTACGGCATCGCCATGTCGTTGCTGGTGATCGCCCTCACCGTCACGTTGGCGCTCGCTCAAGGCAGTTTGTTGAACACGCTTCGCAACGGCATGAGGCACGTAGAGCGAGCCTCCGCCGTGGTGATGATGCTGAGTGGTCTCTATCTCGCGTGGTACTGGTGGAACGACATCCGCGACAACTACGACGACGATCTCACCGGCAGCGTGCTCGGATGGCAGGAGCGCGTGGCCAACGCCATCGACGACAACCGCGCTCTCCTCGCGATCGTCCTCACGGTGGTGGTCGTGGGCGCGATCGTCTTCGCCCGGGGCGTCACCCGCCGCGCGACGGAAGATCGTTGACGTGTTCCGAGAGCTGCTGGATCACCCCGAGGTCGACGAGGTTCTGGTTCTGAGGGGCCACGATCGACCGCGGGAATTGCGCCTGGGTTTCATGGCCTACCACGGCGGCGGACTGGAAGAGATGACCGAAGTGGTCGCCCAACACGCCGCCGAGCACAGCGACGCCAGCTACTACGGCGTGCACCAGCCACGGGGAATGGAACGGCACATTCCGTCCATCGAGGTCTCGCCCGACGCCTCCGAACGACTGCGTGCGTTCCTCGACCACGTACACGCGGTGGTGACGATCCACGGATACGGACGACAGGGGTACTACTCCACCTTGCTCCTCGGCGGTCAGCATCGGGACTTCGCTCGCCACATTGCCGGACATCTGCGACGACATCTTCCGGCGTATCGCATCATCGACGACGTCGACGAGATCCCCAAGGAACTGCGCGGACTTCATCCCCGAAATCCCGTGAACCTTCCGCCGGCCGCCGGGGTTCAGATCGAATTGCCACCTCGGGTGCGCGGAACGACACCGATGTTCTGGGACTGGGAAGGCCCCGCACTACCGCCACACACGCAGTCGTTGGTGAACGGTCTGGTGGAGGCGGCGCGGGCCTGGCTCAGGGTGCCAGACGCTCGATGATCCACGCACCATCGAGATCGGCGCGGTAGCGGAAGCGGTCGTGAAGTCGACTCGGGCGACCCTGCCAGAACTCGTACGTTTCCGGCACCAACAACCATCCGCCCCAGTGCGACGGCCGCGGAACCTCACGACCCTCGAACTCGGCCGTGAACCGGGCGACCAACTGCTCCAGTTCGGAACGATCGTCAATGACCGTGCTCTGTGGTGAGGCCCACGCCCCGATCTGACTCTCGCGGGGACGCGAGGCGAAGTAGGCGTCGCTCTCGATGCTCGACAACAGTTCGACCGTGCCACGAACGCGCACTTGTCGGTGAAGGCCGAGCCACGGAAAAACCGCACTGGCCGACGGGTTCGCGTCCAGTTGACGTCCCTTGGCACTCTCGTAATTTCCGAAGAACGTGATCCCCTCGTCATCGACACCACGGGCCAGAACGATGCGCGAGTCGGGCAGGCCGTCGTCGTCGACCGACGCGATCGCCATGGCGTTGGGCTCGGGCAAACCGGCCTCGAGGGCATCCACGTACCACGCGTGCCACTGCTGGATCGGTGATTCATCCAGATCGTGCCGATCGAGACCCGCCGTCTCGTACTGCACGCGACGATCACGAACGTTCACCGGGGTCAGCCCTTCGGACGTATGCGATCGATACCGCGCATGTACGGGCGCAACACGTCGGGCACGATCACGGAGCCGTCGATCTCCCGGAAATTCTCCATGATCGCGGCCCACACTCGGGGCACCGCCAATGCCGAACCATTCAGGGTGTTCGCGATGTGCGTGCCCTTCTCCCCGGCCCGGCGATAACGAATGTCGGCTCGGCGACCCTGGTAGTCACTGAACCACGACACCGACGAGACCTCCAACCACGTGTCGCAACCGGGCGCGTACACCTCGATGTCGAAACTTCGGTGATGACTCTGGCCCATGTCGCCGGTGCAGATCTCGATGATTCGATACGGCAGGCCGAGGCCACCGATGAGCGCCTCGGCGCGATCTCGCAACTCGATGAGCATCTCCGGCGCCTGTTCGGACGTGCTGAGAGCGAAGATCTCGACCTTGTCGAATTCGTGCGAGCGCAACATGCCACGGGTGTCACGACCGGCCGAACCGGCCTCACGGCGGTAGCACGGCGAGTACGCCATCAAGCGCAACGGCAGTTGCGATTCGTCCAGTATCTCTCCCGAGTACATCGACGTGAGTGGGGCCTCGGCGGTGGGGATGCACCACAGGTCGTCGCGCTCGATGGCATAGGCGTCCTCGGCGAACTTGGGTAATTGACCGGTGGCCGTGAGAGTGGCGGTGGTGACGAGCGACGGAGGACGGATCTCCTCGAAGGTGTCGGCGTTGCGATCGAGCGCGTACTGGCACAGGGCCCGCGACAACTGGGCGCCCGCGCCGCGTTGCATGGTGAACATGGCACCGCTCAACTTCACGGCTCGTTCGTTGTCGAGCACCCCCAACTCGGCGGCGACGTCCCAGTGAGCGATGCGACGATGATCGGGGAACGACGCCGGCATCTGCAACGGACCCTTGATGACCGGATTGTCATGGTCGCCCGCTCCGTCGGGAGCTTCGGCACTGGGAGTGTTCGGAAGTCGCAACATCACGTCGCGCAACTGAACCTGCACCGCTTCGAACCGCTCGGCCAGAGCCTTTTCGGTTTCTCCGAGTGATCGGCTCTCGAGCTGCAGTCGGTCCGCCAACTCGATGTCGCCGTCACGCCGGGCCTGACCCACCTTCTTGGAGAATTCGTTGACGGAGGCCCGAATACCGTCGCGTTCGGCGGTGATCTGACGCAGCTGTTCGTCGAGCGCGATGGCGGCATCGAGCTGTTGCAACAACTCGGGCGTACCGCGGCGGGCCAAGGCGACCCGAACGGACTCGGGATCGTGGCGGAGCAGACGAACGTCGATCACAGGAACACAAGGATACCCGTCGTGCTTCGGCCACGACCGTGTGAAATCGCCCCGTGAAATGACCGTGAGTAGTCTCGGGTCGTGACCAGCGACGCTTCAGCGGGCTTCAGCCGCATCGACCGTACCGAGCGAACGCTGGAAGTGGAGAACCTGAGCGTTCGCTACGGCGAGGTGTTGGCTGTCGACACGGTGTCGTTCACGGCGCGTCCCGGTGAGGTGACCGCGGTTCTGGGCCCGAACGGTGCCGGCAAGACCAGCACCATCGAGGTGTGCGAGGGTCTGCGTCGTCGCTCGTCCGGCCACGTGCGGGTGTTGGGTCTCGACCCCCATCGCGATCGTCGGTCCTTGGCCAATCGCATGGGCATCATGTTGCAGGAGGGTGGTGTCTACCCGAGTGCCCGACCGATCGACGTCGTCCGCCAGTACTGCGGGCTGTATTCCTCGGGGTCCGGCAAGGCCGCGAACCCCGACGAATTGATCGAGTTGGTGGGTCTGTCCGAGCGGCGTCGCACCGCGTGGCGCCGATTGTCCGGTGGTGAGAAGCAACGCCTTTCGTTGGCATTGGCCCTGGCCGCCCGACCGGCGATCGTCTTTCTCGACGAACCCACCAGTGGGGTCGACGTGAACGGTCGGACCATGATCCGGTCCGTCATTCGCAACCTGGCCGACGAGGGTTGCACCGTGATCCTGGCCACGCACGAACTCGACGAGGCCGAGAAGGTGTGCGATCGCGTCGTCATCTTCGACAAGGGCAAGGTGTTGGTGAACGGGACCTTGGACGACGTCCGCAAGGCCCGCCAAGCCGTGCGGCTGCGCACGGCGAAGCCGCTGGACCTGGATGCCATGCCCGAAAATCTGGTCGGCTGGCTCGTCGAGGAGGCCCCCGGCAACTACACCATCGAGGACGCCCCGCAGGGACTCATCGGTGCGTTGGCCGTGTGGTTGTCCGAACGCGGCATCGACGTGATCGAGTTGCGCGCCGGCATGAGCAGCCTGGAGGACGTCTTCAAGGATCTCACCGGGGGTCGGTCGTGAGTCGTGTTCCCGGTCCGTTCCGTTCGCAGTTGCGCGCCGAGTTGACGGTGGTGTTGCGCAACGGCGAGCAACTGCTGCTGACCCTCATCATTCCGGTTCTGTTGTTGGTGTTCTTCAGCACGGTCGACGTGTTGCCCACCGGTGACGTGCGCGAACCCATCGACTTCCTGACGCCCGGCGTGCTGGCTCTGGCGGTCATGAGCAGCGCCATGGTGAGCCTGGGCATCGCCACCGGCTTCGAACGCGGCTACAAAGTGCTGAAGCGCTTGGGCGCCACTCCCCTGGGTCGACCGCGTTGGTTGGCAGCCAAGATCACGACGGTCATCGTGGTGCAAATGATCCAATTGGTCGTGCTGGTACCGGTGGCGTTGGTGCTCGGTTGGGACGCCGGGTCGGCCCGGTGGCTATTGGCGGTGGGTGCCGTCATCACCGGAACGATCGCCTTCGGCGGCGTCGGACTGTTCATCGCCGGACGCCTGCGCGCCGAGATCAACCTGGCCGCGCAGAACGGGCTCTACCTCGTCTTGTTGTTGTTGGGCGGAATGGTGATCCCGTTCGACGAGTTGCCCGAGCCGCTCGCCGCCGTGGCCAAGTGCCTGCCCAGCGGTGCGCTGGCCGACGTGCTGCGCGACGCATTGGTGGGCGGAGCCGACCGCCCGGGCACGTCGTGGATCGTGTTGGCGGCCTGGGCCGTGGTCGCGCCGGCCCTCACCGCGCTGACGTTCCGCTGGGAGTAGCGATCTGGGTCGTGAAAGCGCCGGTTTCCGGCGCTTTCACGACCCAGATCGTCAGCGGGATTCGCGGATGGGTTCGGATTCCTCGAAGGCCTTCTCCACGTCGGCCATCGTCAACGGCTTACGGACGTACGCCGTGTCGTTCTCGTGACGGAACGTCCTGACGAAGGTGCGCACGAACATCACGCCGATGATGGTCCACAGGAAGATCGAGCCGCCCAGTTTCATGATCGCACCGGCCATCTGCTGATCGTTGCTGACCGACACTCCCCACACCCGCACCGGGGTGTTGTAGTGCTTGTACACCGTTCCTTCGGCGAACGTCAGCCAACCCGCCGGCACCGTGGCCACCACGCTGTTCAGGAACAGATAGATCATCTTGCCCATCGGTGAGATGTGGTACTCCTTCAACGGACCGCACACCGGCAACCACATCAGGATCGACGTGGTCACCAACAAGAAATGCACCGAATAGTGGAGCGGTCCGTTCGACACCGAACGGTTCACCACCGCGGGAACGTGGCTGACCATGATGATCACGTTGAAGAGAAACGCGGCCCGCACCGGATGCACCATGAAGTTGAGGGCCCGAAGCGCCCGCCCCTTGCCCACCAGGATGCGCACGAACCATTCGGGCGTCGCCAACACCACCAGCGGCGGCATGAAGTAGGTCAGGGCCATGTGCTGGAACATGTGCACCGAGTACAGGTACTCCTCGGCGATGTCGTGCATCGGCCAGTCCGAACCGACCCACAACGTCGTGATGCCGGCCACGAAACACAGCACCTGGCGTTTGGTCACCACCGACTCTCCGGGTGCCACCGCCTTGGGTCCGAGCACGCGCACCACGTACACGTAGGACGCCACCAGGAAGGTGATCAGCAACCACACCTCGATGTGCGATTGGAAACGCCACGGATTCTCCATGGCCCACATGGTTCAGCCTTTCTGCAGGAAGAACTTGAAGGTGGAGAGGGCGCCGATGTAGACGGCGAGAGCCAGGATCAGACCCGTGTAGAACAGGTAGCTGAACAACTTGTTGTCGAACTTGAGGTGCATGAAGTACGAAACCACGACGATGAACTTCACGGTCATCAGCACGAACAACGTGGGCATGAACAACGGTCCGAAATCGACGTAGTACGTGGACACCTCGATGGCCGTGAGGGCCGCGAGGATCAAGGCGATGACGATGTACTGCTTGTCGCTGGCGCCGTGATGTTCCTCCGCGTGCTCCGTGGAGTGATCGGCGGTGGCGCTGTGGTCGGTGGCGGTGCTCATCGTTGGCTCCTCAGGACGGGATCAGGTAGACGAGGGTGAAGATGACGATCCAGACGATGTCGACGAAGTGCCAGTAGAGGCCCACCAGCTCCACCGACTCGGCCTTGTTGCCCGGAATGCGATTGCGGCTGATCATCCCGACCAACGCCATCAGCATGATGATGCCCACACTGACGTGCACGCCGTGGAATCCGGTGAGGGTGTAGAAGCTGGAGCCGAACAGGCTGGTGGTGAAGCCCAAGCCCTCGCGGTAGAAGGCCGTGAACTCGTACACCTGACCGCCGACGAATGTGGCACCCAGAAGTGCGGTGATGGTCAACCACAGGTTGGTGTTGCGGTCGTCCTTGCGCTGGGCCGCCGACACCGCCAGCACCATGGTGAGCGAGCTCATGAGCAACACGAACGAGCTGACCGAGGTGAACGGGATGTCGAAGATCTGGTCGGGCTGGGGGCCCGAATTCACGCGACCCTTGTAGAGCATGTACGTGGAGATGAGTCCACCGAACAGCAAGCATTCGGATCCGAGGAACATCCACATCGCCAGTTTGTTGTTGGACAAACCGGTCGAGGTGACGTGGGCGCCATGACCCGAGTCATGGCCGTGGGCGATCGCGGTGTCAGCCAAGGGGCGCCAACTCCTTCGTGTGGCCGCCACCGTCACCGGGGGCGGGCGGATCGAAATCGTCATCGGCGGCCGTGGAAGGCTCCATGGCCCAACCGAACATCGTCGCCACGACCATGGCCACACCGACCGCCAGGATGACGCGGTTGTAGATGAGGCCGTAGCCGATGATCGGAAGTGCCAACGCCAACAAGATGGGCCAGTACGACCGCGACGGCATGTGAATGTGCTCGTCGGGGTGCGCGTTCATCTCGGCCAACACCTCTTCGGCCGTGGCCACCTGGGTGATCTCGTGCGTCGTGGCGTCCTGGGCGTACTTACGGTGGAAGAACTCGTCCAGGTTGTTGATGGTCGGGATGGTGTCGAAGTTGTGCTCCTTGGGCGGGCTGTCGGTCATCCACTCCAAGGTGCGTCCGTCCCACGGGTCGAGCGGCGCGATGGCCACCTTCTTGGACTTGTGCGTGTACACCACGTTGATGATGAACAGCAGCACGCCGAGCGACAGGACCAGTGATCCGATCGACGAGATGCGGTTCCAGAAGCCCAGGTTGAAGAAACCCTCACCCGCGCGGGCCTCGGTCCAGACCGACATACGACGGGGTTGGCCCTGCAATCCGAGCATGTGCATCGGACCGAAGGTCATGTTCATGCCCACCACCATCAGCCAGAAGTTCCAGCGGCCGAGGCTCTCGCTCAATTGCTTACGGAACATCTTCGGCCACCAGTAGTAAAAGCCGGCGAACAATCCGAAGATCGCGCCACCGAACAGCACGTAGTGGAAGTGGGCCACGATGTAGTAGGTGTCGGTCTGCTGCGTGTCGCTGGGGGCGACGGCATGGGTCACGCCGGACAATCCGCCGATGGTGAACTGCACGACGAGCGCGATGGAGAACAACATCGGTACCGTGAATTGCAGTTTTCCTCCCCACATGGTCATGACCCAGTTCACGATCTTGACGCCGGTGGGAACCGCGATGGCCATGGTGGCCATCGAGAACACCGTCACCGACACCGGACCGAGTCCGGACGCGAACATGTGGTGAGCCCACACGCCCCAGCCCACGAAACCGATGGCGGCACCGGACATGGCGACGATGGGGTAACCGAACAAGGGCTTCTTCGAGAAGACCGGCAGGATCTCGGACACGATGCCGAACGACGGCAGGATCAAGATGTACACCTCGGGGTGACCGAAGATCCAGAACAGGTGCTGCCACAACAGCGGGTCCGCACCGGAGGCCACGTCGAAGAACGTGGCGTCGAACGAACGCTGGAAGGTGAGCAGGAAGAGCGCCACGGTGATGACCGGGATGGCGAACAACAGCAGGAACTGCACCACCAACACCATCCAGGTGAAGATGGGCATGCGCATCATCTTCATGCCCGGCGCACGCATGTTCAGGATGGTCACGATGAGGTTGATCGCGCCGGTGAGCGAGGCGATGCCCGTGATCTGCAGACCCATCGACCAGAAGTCGATGCCATGGCTCGGCGAGAACAACGTGCTGGAGTTCGGGGCGTACATGAACCAGCCGCCATCGGCCGCGCCACCCAGGAACCACGCGGTGTTGAGGAAGATTCCACCGAACAGGAAGCACCAGAAGCCGAAGGCGTTGATACGCGGGAAGGCCACGTCACGGGCGCCGATCTGCAACGGGACGAAGTAGTTGGCGAAAGCCGCCGCCATGGGCATCACGAAGAGGAACACCATCGTGGTGGCATGCATCGTGAACATCTGGTTGTACTGATCGGCGTTCAGGACCTTGCCGTTGGGAGCGATGAGCTGCATGCGGATGAGCACCGCCTCGAGTCCGCCCACGATGAAGAAGAAGAACGCGGCGACGCCGTACATGATGCCGAGCTTCTTGTGGTCGACCGTGACGATCCAGTCACGCCAGGACGTGCTGGCGGCCGGGCGCTTGAAGACTCCGAGGGCTTCGCTCGGCTTGACGCCGACCGTGGAGCCGCCGGCAATGGCGACCTCGGAGGAGGGACGTTCGATGATGGCCATCTGAGTGTTCTCCCTTTACTTCAGTTCGAGTAGGTAGGCGACGAGGGCAGAGATCTGATCCTCGGTGAGTCCGAGGGCGGGCATGCCGCGGTACTTGCCACCGGTCTCGGTGAGCTTGGTGGGGTCGGCGTACATGGGCTTCTTCTCGGGAGCGTTGCGCAACCACTCGCGCAGGTCCTTCTGGTTGAGGCAATCCTCGCTGACGCCGGCCAGGTACTTCTCGCCGAATTCCGCCGGTGTGGCGTTCCAGACGTCATCGCGACATTCGGGCGTCAGGAGATCCCAGGAGGCACCGGCGAACGTGTTGCGCGTCATGAGGTTGGTGAGGTTCGGCGCCGCGCCCGACACCACGTACTGATCGGGGGCCGCCACGTTCGGTGTTCCGTCGGCGTTGAGCAAGCCGTTCACCTGGTGGCAACGAGCGCACTGCTGGAGGAACAGCTTCTCGCCCTCGACGGCCAGGACGTTGTCCGCCGACGGAGAGTTGTAGGCCTCCAACTGGTTCGCCACCCAGGTCGCGTAGTCGGCCTTGGACAGCACCACGGCCTCCATGCGCATGTAGGCGTGCGACAGTCCACAGAACTCGGTGCACTGTCCGGCGTAGATACCGGGTTCGGAGCCCTCCATGCGCAACAGGTGCACGCGACCGGGGACGCTGTCCTTCTTGCCGTTCAACTTGGGAATCCAGTACGAGTGGATCACGTCTCGACTGGTGACGCGCAACAGGACCTTGGTGTCCTCGGGAATGACCAGTTGACCCGAGGTCACGATCGGATCGCTGATGCCGTACACCTCGGCGTTGTCACCGACCGCCGGATAGTCGTATTCCCACCACCACTGCTGACCGGTGACGTTGATGGTCATCTCGGTGTCATCGGTTTTCGCCAGATCGAAGATGGTCCCGACCGTCGGCACGCCGACACCGATGAGAATCAACACCGGGATCACGGTGAGGGTGATCTCGAGGGCCGGCTTGCCGTGCGTCTGCTCGGGCATCGCCTGGCCACGATCGCGGAAGCGGAAGATCGCCCAGGCCACCGCGGCGAAGACGATCACACCGACGATGCCGGCGATGTAGAAGATGGGACGCTGCAGATCGTCGATCATCTTGGCGTTCGGACCGGCCGGCTGCCAGGTGTCCTGAGGTGCGTCCTTGGCGCATCCCGCCACGGCGATCAACGATGAAACGGCCAGAACCGGCTTGATGATGTTCGACCAACGACGCGACGACTTCATCGGCACTCCTGCTCGCTCGTTCATGTTGCTCACGGTACTCATGGGTTCAGATCGACTCTCTATGGGGGCGGGGGTGACTCACGGCACCTGAATCTCGATGGACGCACCTTCGACACCGGGAACGGTGATCGAGTACGGCTCTTCACTTGCGAACGAGGGCTTGGGGATGACGATCGACACCGCTTGGGTGCCACCCTTGGTGATGAGTGAGGTGCACGCTTCGAGCACGGTGTCCTTGGACACTCCGCCGCCGAGATCCTCGACGATCTTTCCGTACTCCACCACCATGCGGTGTTCGTGATCGTCCTCGTTGACGAAGAGGATCGTCGACGGGTTGGAGCGCTGCAGCGTGATGCTGGTCAATTCACCGTTCCATCCGTCCATCTCGGCGAAGAGACGGCCGTCGCGCAGAATGACCGTGGCGGCCACGCTGCTCTTGGCCGACACCGAACGGGCGGCATCCTCGTCGGTCTCCTCGGCTTCCTCGCCACAGGCGCGATGCGCGAAATGATCCTCGGCCGCGGCCTCGACCAACTCGTGACGCTCACCGTCGAGGGCGAACGCGATACCCGTGCCCGACAAGGCGACCAACACGACGCCCGCCACGGCGCCGATGACCCGCCGACTGGCACCACGCCGAACGCTGACCATCGAACCGAACGTCAGAACGAGGGCGGCCATCACCGAGAAGACGATGAGGCCCGACTCCTTCGACAACGACAGCATGATGCGCGAGAACGACAGGACGATGATCGCGAGGACGATGGCGCCACCGACGGGGATCTCGAGCGGGTGCACGACCCAGGCACGCACCTTCTCGTTGTACGCGGCGTCCGATGACGCGCGATCGCTCCAGTTCTTGATGAGCCACTGACCGAGCATCGCGAACAGCAGGCAGATGCCGACCTTGAAGATGCCGGGTGAACTGACCAAACCGACGGCCACCATGCCGGCTGAGAACGCCGTGCCGACGGGGAACCAGCTACGACCGACGTTCCGTTGGGCGGCATTGCTCGACGCGTGCGCGTCGGTGTCCGTGGACAACACGTGACCGTCGCGAACGAACGACGCGATGGCCCCCATGAAGAACAACGCCACGGCGAGGAAGGCCAGCGACACGACACCGATGGAGCCCCCGTCGTTGGCGATGAACCAGAGAATGGCCGCGATCGAGGTCGCGCTTCCCAGTCCGTAGAGGAATTTCGAGCCGGTGGTGATCATGTGTTCTGCCCCGTCACTTCTGCACGTAGACGACGAACCACACCGCGGTGAAGGCCGCGGTGAGGAAGTACCAATACAAAGCGCTCGCCGAGACGACCTCGAGTTCCTTGGTGCGCCCGCCGAGGAATCGGAAGGCCGCGACTGCGGTGAACACGATGCCGACCACCAGGAGAAGGGTCATGGTGCCGGTGATGGCGTAGAACATGGTGTGGAAGGCGCCGTCGTTGGCCGCGACGCCCATCTGCGTCCAGGTGAACACCTGAGCGTTGACCACCATCAGACCGAACAGCGCGGTGAGCCCGAAGGCCAAGCCCGCGTGGGTGCGGTCGGCGCGCTTGGCGGAATAGACCGCCCACTGGGCCATGATGCACACGACGCACAGACCGATCAACATCATGTTCGTGGCAACCTCGGGAACGAGGATCTTCTCGGGCATCCAATCCCTGATCAACCCGCGACGAGGCGACTCGCGCAACGGAGCGTCGGCGCGGAACTGCAGCCACGTGGCCAACATTCCGCCGAGAAGGGTCGTGGCCGCCGTGATGGCCAAGGCGGTTCCGACGAACACCTGACGGCGCGCCGGAGCGGTGGGTGCGGGGGGCAACGCGAGCATCAGGCGTCCTTCCCGTTCGAAGCGGACTTGAGATCGAGGAGCGGGGTGGCCGACCCGACGACCGCGAGATCGGAGAAGTTGTCGGCCGGAGGAGGCGATGACGTGGCCCATTCGAGAGTTTGACCGTCCCACGGATCGTCGCCGGCGGCCTCACCCGAGGTGAAGCTCTTGGCGGCCAGTGCGATGAATCCGAGCGAGGTGAGCAACATCAACGCGAATCCGGCGGTGGTGAGGGTGTTCCACAACTCCTGCGGACCGTCGTAGGCGAATCCGTCGAGAGCACCGGCGGGTTGATCGGCGAAGCCGGCGATCATGTACGGGATCGAGCCCAGGGCGGTGGCGAGAAGAGCGAGCAAAGCCAAGGGGAGCGCGGCCTTGTCCGAGATGCGACGGCCCCACAACTTCGGGCCCCAGTAACACAGAGCACCGAAGGCCACGGTGACCGAACCGAACGTGATGGCGACGTAGGTACCGGCTTCGAAGATCGAGCCGCGCACACCGGCGTCGTCGATCGAGCCCAAGATGTGAGCCGCGACACCGAGGACGATGGTGAGCAGACCGTGCATCGCGAACACCAACGGCGCGGCGACACGCGGCTTGCCGTTCTTCAACGTGAGCGCGCTCGTTCCGAGCACACCGAGCACGCCCAACAGCGGGATCACGGTGAGCAGACCCCACGGCAACAGGTCGGCGATCTTGTCGCCGGCGTTGTCGAAGAACGAGTCACCGTCCCACGGCAAGGTGACCATCGTTTGCGTGACGGTGGCCAACGTCGCGATCGACACGATTCCGAGGGCCACGTACGCGCCCGTGCGCTGAGCCAACGAGGTGCGACCCATCACGGGCACGATGTCGAGCACCATTCCGAGCGCCGGAATCGCGAGCAGATAGGTGAACGGTTGCGACAACGCCCAGCCGGCCCAGTCGGAGACCCCGACGTTGCCACCGAACGCCGCGCGGGCGTACTTGTGATCGACCCACAAATAAATGGACGTGCCGACGAAGACCGGCAGGGCCAGGAGCATGGTCACCGAACCCACCAACGCCGACCAGGCGAAGAGCGGCGCACGCAGCAGACCCATGCCCGGCGCGCGCGTGGTGAGAACCGAGGTGGCCACCGACGTCGCGGTCATGAGGAGACCCGACGACATGACGATGGTTCCGAGCAGGTACAAGTCGACCATCTCGGACGACCCGCCGCCGGGACCACCATTGGCGATGATCGACGCCACGGCGAGACCGAGACCCGTGAGCCACATCCAGAAACCGCCAGCGGCCAACCGGGGGAGAGCCAACGAGCGGGCACCGAGCTGCAACGGCACGATGGCCACCGCGAGACCGAGCAACAAGGGAGCGACCGCGCCGAACGTCAGCAGAAGGCGCGCCGCGGCCAGGACCTGCGTGGCCGAGTCGGTGTCCAGCAACTGATAACCCTCGGCGTCGATGCGTTCGAACGCAACGAGCACCGCCAGCACGAGACCGGCCAACAGACCGACGAGTCCGGTGCCGGCGTACAACCGACCGACCTGCTTGTGGTCGGCCGACGTGATCCACACGGCGACTGCGGGGGGAGCCGCTGCGGTTCCGGCGGCGTGGTGCGTATCAATTGATGTCATTCGAAATGGCTCGCTTCACGCGCAACGAGAGGGGCGCGGCTTGTCCGCGTTCCTCGGGGGTTTCAACACGATTTCCAGTGACCGACTTTACCCACTTTGTCCTGCTCAGACCGAAATCCCGTCCGATCGTCACGGGTCACACGTCGTGCACTTGTGATCAGACGCCGTGCTCGACCACGACGTCGACGGCCATGGCCACGAAGAGCACCGTCACGTAGGTGATCGAGAACCCGAACACCCGCATCGATCGGGCCGGCGTGGGGTGTCGGCCCAGATCGACCGCACTCAGAATGAATCCCAACCCCAGAACCGCCGCCGACACCATGTAGATCGGTCCCAGACCGGCCACCGGCCCCAAGACGAGGCTGACGGCGGTCAACAACACCGTGTAGACGAGCATCGAGATGATGGTCTGGCGCATGGAAACGACGGTGGGCAGCATGGGAACCTGGGCGGCCTTGTAGTCGTCGGCGTGTTTGATGGCCAGGGCCCAAAAATGGGGTGGGGTCCACAAGAAAATGGCTGTGAACAGGATAAATGGCTCCCAGGCCAGGGAATCCTGCACCGCCGACCAGCCCACCAGCACCGGAACCGCCCCGGCGGCTCCCCCGATGACGATGTTCTGACGACTCGTCCGCTTCAGCCACAAGGTGTAGACGAACACGTAGAAGAGCGTGGCCGACATGGTGAGCACCGCCGAGAGCAGGTTTGCGCCGACCCAGAGCACCACGAAAGCCGCCACTTGCAGGGACAATGCAAAAATCAGGGCATTCCTGGGGGCGATCAATCCGGTCACCAGCGGGCGACCCTTGGTCCGCTCCATCAGGGCGTCGATGTCGCGATCCACGACCATGTTGATGGCATTGGCCCCGCCCGCGGCCAAGGTCCCCCCGATCAGGGTCACCACCACCAAGCCCCACGACGGCCAGCCCTTCTCGGCCAGCACCATGGTCGGGACGGTCGTGATGAGCAACAACTCGACCACCCGCAATTTCATGAGCGCCACGTACCCCCCGAGCATGGTGGTGGGGGCGCGCCGAGGGCCGTGCGCGGCCACGCCGCCCGGTGCCAGCCGCGACGGCACGAGAGGACGGGATCCGACGGACATCACGACTGATCGTATGGGGGTGCGAAACGCACAACCAACCGTGACAATGAAGCCGTGCAAGGAGATGGCGTGACTCTCGTCGCCGCGGCTCCCTCGACCATCGTGCGACCCGAGGTCGACGAGTCGACCGCGCTCGACAAGCCGTGGATCGTCCTGGTCTGGAACGACCCCATCAATCTGATGAGTTACGTCACCTTCGTGTTCCAGAAACTCTTCGGTTACAGCCTGGAAAAGGCCACCGAACTGATGCTCGACGTGCACGAAAAGGGCAAGGCCGTGGTGTCCTCGGGCAATCGCGAGAAGGCCGAGATGGACGTGTATCGACTGCACGAGCACGGTCTGTGGGCCACCATGCAGAAGGACGGCGACGACTGAGATGGCGCGTCGTCGACCACCATTCGAGGCCCGCCGCAACGGGTACGCCATCAACCTCGACGAAGAGGAACGACATTTCGTTCGACGGTTGGTGGGCGAGGTGCGCGAACTGTTGACCTCGTTGCCCGCCGGTGATCCGAAGATGGGGCGTCTGTTCCCCCCGGCGTACACGAACGCCAGCGGCCAGGACGCCGACGCCGAAGCCGAGTACCAACGACTCATGCGCGACGAACTGGTGGCCAGCCGCCTCGACTCGATCGGACGCATCGACGAGTTGCTGGCCGACACCGCGATGACCGCGTTGACCGCCGAGCAACTGAACGCCTTCGTCGTCTCACTGAACGCTGTGCGCTTGATCCTGGGCACGATCCTCGGGATCACCGACGAGGACGACGACGAGGACCCCGACTCGCCTCTCGCCAACGAGATGGCGATGTACAACTACTTGTCGTGGTTGCTCGACAGTGCGGTCACTGCCCTCATGCAGGGCTGACGAGCCGGGTGGTAACCGGCGGGTGGGCTGTTAGAGTTGCCCCGCTCTCATCGGACGAGTACCTAGCCCCCATCGTCTAGTGGCCTAGGACACCACCCTTTCAAGGTGGCGGCACGGGTTCGAATCCCGTTGGGGGTGCAAACCGGGCAACCGGTGATAGCAATGCCTGACATACAGCAATACCCAAGCAATGAGCAATCAACGTTTGGTCTCGTGGTGAAGTTGGAGTTCACGCCGGCCTGTCAAGCCGGAGGTCGCGGGTTCGAGTCCCGTCGGGACCGCTAGTGCGTTTCGGAAACGAGCGCACGAGGTCGAGTAGCTCAGTCGGCAGAGCATACGCCTGAAAAGCGTAGGGTCACCGGATCGACGCCGGTCTCGACCACCAGCAAATGCGGGCGCCCCAACGGGCGCCCGTTTTTCGTTCACGCACGGTGGCGACGGGCGACGAGTCGAGCGGTCACCGACGCCAGTCGCGAATGAGTGCCTCTTGCGCCACGGTGGCGACGTGCACTCCGTCCTCACTGAAGATGTGACCGAGCGCGAGTCCTCGACTGTTGCCCAACGAGTGACACGTGAAGTCGTGCAGATGCCAGCGATCGCTCTCGATGGGGCGATGGAACCAGATCGTGTGATCGAGGCTGGCGCCGTAAAAATTGCGGGCGTTCTCCGGTCGAGAACTGATGACCGGATGAGTGCGCACCACGGCGTCGGTGGGCAGGTCGTCGCTCAGGAACGTGAAGGCGCAGCGGTGCAGCAATTGCGCGTCGTGATTCGACGGATCGCCCAGCGCGTCGGTCACCCGGAACCACGCCATGGCCCGGCCGCCACCCTCGCGACCGTCGTCGGGAATCGTCGATTCGGTCACCCAGCGACGATCGAATCCGTCGCTCCACGCGGAGTTCTCGACGGATTCCGGTGAGGGCACTCCGTGGGGAAATCGGATCGGCTGCGCATCGGCGGATTCCTCGAACGTCTGGAACGACGCCTCGAGGTTGAGGATCGCACCGAAACTCTGACGGGCCACCACGCGACGAGTGCAAAAACTCTTCCCGTTGCGGATGCGATCCACTTCGTAGCGCACCGGCTCACCGGTGTCCCCGCGCCGGATGAAGTAGGCGCGCAACGAGTGCGGTTCCATCGACGAGTCGACGGTTTCGGCCGCTGCCCGTAGAGCCTGGGCGACGATGTGCCCCCCATACAGACCACCCCAGGGATACTGCCGACCCGCACCCACGAAGGTGTCCACACCATGTGGCTCGAGCGCGAACAACTCCTGGATCGTCACGCGCTCAGGTTAGGGGCACACGGACGACGATCAATGAACGACGATGACCGGGCTGTGACTGCGGTGCGCGACACCGGTGGCCACGCTGCCGAGCATCACCGACGCCAACACGCTGTGGCTGCGCGACCCGACCACGAGGATGTCCTGCGGTCTCGCGGACTCGACCAACGCGTCGACCGCCGAGCCCTCGATGATCTCGGACTCGATGGTGACATGGTGGTGGCACACGTGATCGAGTTCCTTGCGGACCCTTTGCACGAGAGAACGGGCGTCGCGCAGCATCGCCAAACGCAACTCGTCGATGTCGGGTCCGAGCAACATGCCTCCCTCGGGGGCCATCGCCGAATACGGGTAATGCCATGCCGTCACCAGATCCACCGAACGATGAAGCCCCTCGGCGAGTTCGACGGCCCACTTGGCCGCGGCCACCGCCGGCGACGAACCGTCGATGCCGACGACCACCCGTCCACCGGGGACTCGCATCGCCGTTTCCGGCACGAGCATGACGGGGCACGTGGCGCGATGAGCGACCGAGTAACTGACCGAACCCATCAGGAGAGCCGACGCACCTCCCGCACCGCGCGTACCGAGCACGATCATCGACGCGTCATCGGACGCCTTCAAGAGCGCGGACCCGGGACTTCCCTGATCGAGGTACGTCTCGATCACCAGATCGGGATGACCGAGCAGAATCCGGGACCGAAGATCCTCGATCGCGGCGCGATTTCGCACGTCGATCTCGTGAACCTCGTCGGAGGTGAGCAGCGGACTGGCGAAACCCGCGGCTGATCCCAGACTGACGATGGTGGGCAACGTGTAGCACGTCAGCAATCGAAGTGGTCGATGCAACGCCACCGCGAGATCGACCGCCCACCACATCGCGGCTTCGGCATTCGCCGAGCCGTCGATCCCGACCAGGATGGGTGCGGAAAGTTTCGGACCAGAGGACGTGTTCGAAGAATCCATGACGCATTGTCGGGGAGTCGATCATCACCACGACAGGCACAATCGTCACCGAACGCGATGACCAATGTCCCGATGCGTGCGGTACTTCTCCCTCAGGTGCCGTAACCGAAACCCAGATCGGGTGCCGTCAACATCGGGACGAAGGGAATGCCCCGATCCGCGGCCATCGCGGCGCAGGTTCCTCCGCGATCGACGATCACCGTGATCAGGACCGGTTCGGCACCGAAGGCGACCACCGCGTCGACCGCCTCCATGATGGATGTTCCCCGCGTGACGGTGTCCTCGGTGATGACCACCTTGTCGCCGGGTCGCAGAGCCCCGGCCAATCGTCCGGTGACGCCGTGGTCTTTTGCTTCCTTGCGCACGCTGAAACTACGCAGATTCCGTCCTCGGGTCGCACCGACCGCGGCGATGCCGAAAGCCACCGGATCGGCACCCATCGTCAGTCCACCGATCGCGGTCGCATTCGACGGAATGATCGACAACGCGACGTCGGCGACGAACACGATGCCCTCGGGCCGACACGCGGTTTGCTTCGTGTCGAGGAACCAGGAGCTCTTCGCTCCCGACTTCAACGTGAAATCACCCGTCTTCAGCGAGTGCTCCAACACGTGCCGACGCAAGGCGTCGCGGGCGGGATCGAGCACGGGGAGAGACGCGGTGTCGTTGACCATTGGTAGGGACAATAGTTGATTCGTATCGCATGACGGCACGAGTTCGTCGTCCTGATACGCACGTATCAAGATCCGATAAACATAAGTGTTTTTGTCATCGAGAGAGTTGTGGCACGCTCGGAATTCGTCATACGTTCGTCGCCATGGCGGCACCAAAGACTCCGATGACCAAAGCACATAAGCAGGCTCTCGCGGCCGGTCGCGCCGAAGGAAAGATCGTTCGTGATTATCTCGAAGCGTTGAAGCGCACGAAGCCCAAGCGTGGCCGCAAGCGCACCCCCGAGTCGATCAAGCGACGCCTCAACACGATCAAGAACGAATTCGAGAACGTCGACGCCGTGACACAACTGAAGTACGCCCAGGAGCGTCTCGACCTCGCCATCGAGTTGGCCGAACTCACCGCGAAAGTGGACATCGCTCCGCTGGAGAAGGCCTTCGTCAAGATCGCCAAGGGTTACGGCGAGCGCAACGGCATCACGTATTCGGCGTGGCGGGAGATCGGTGTTGACGCCACGGTGTTGAAGAAAGCCGGCGTCACCCGCTGACGCACCCGACCGGAGATCGTCCGGGTCAGACCTCGATGCGATCGAGGGCGTCGAAGACCACACCGATCCGACCGAGTGAACGAGAGAGATCGAACGCGTCGTCCAGGATCGCCGGACCAAGCTGTCGCACGCGATCATCCTCCTCGAGAACACCACGGAAGTCGCGGGAACGGCTCCACGAAACCGAGGCGGCCTCCTGGACGATCCGATACGCGTCGTCGCGGGACAGCCCACTCTGAACGAGGGCCAGCAACACCGGTTGGCTGAACACCAGTCCGTGACTCGACATGAGGTTCGCGCGCATGCGTTCCGACGACACCTGCAGGCCCTCGAGCAATCGACGCAACCGATGCAACATGTAGTGCGCCAGCATCGACGAGTCCGGAAGCACGATGCGCTCGACCGAGCTGTGCGAGATGTCGCGCTCGTGCCAGAGGGCCACGTCCTGCAGAGCGGCCTGCAGGTTCCCCCGGAGCACGCGCGACAAGCCACTGATGGTCTCGGCCGAGATCGGGTTGCGCTTGTGCGGCATCGCCGACGAACCCTTTTGTCCCGACTTGAATCCTTCCTCGACCTCGCGCACTTCCGTGCGCTGCAGGTGCCGAAGCTCCACCGCGATCATCTCGCACGTCGCACCCACCGCCGCACAGGCCCACATGTATTCGGCGTGCCGATCGCGACTGATCACCTGGGTGGCGGGAACCGGCTCGAGTCCGAGCGACGACGCGACCGCGGACTCCACGCGCGGGTCGACGTTCGAGTACGTGCCCACGGCGCCCGACAACTTGCACACGGCGATCGTGCGACGAGCGTTCAGGAGGCGCTCGCGATCACGCTCCACCTGCAACGCCCACAACGCGACCTTGACCCCGAACGTGGTGGGCTCGGCGTGAACGCCGTGGGTGCGTCCGATCATCACCGTGTCGCGATGGGCCTTGGCCATGTTCACGAGCACCCGCAACAACTTGCTGGACGCGTCGATGAGAAGGTCGGCGGCGTCGCGCAGCGCCCAGCACAGTGCGGTGTCGACCACGTCGGTGGAGGTCAGTCCGTAATGGATCCAACCCGCTTCGGCACCTCCGATTCGTGACTGCATCACGTCGACGAAAGCGGCCACGTCGTGATCGGTGACCTTCTCGCGTTCGGCCACGGCGTCGACGAAGGAGGCGTCGATGACCGGGGCCTTGGCCCGGCAAGCGACGGCATCCGCCGCGGGCACGACCCCGATGGCGGCGTGGGCCTCGGTGGCCAGCAACTCGATCTCCACCCAACGGGAAAAGCGGGTTTCGTCGGCGAAGACCGACTCCATTTCCGGGAGCGAGTAGCGCGGGATCATGCCGCGCCTCCCGCCATGGTCGAGGGCCACTCGAGAACGTCGTCGCGCTCGGGGCCCACGCCGACGATTCGAACGGGAACACCGGCCTCGCGTTCGACGGTGGCGACGAAGTCGCGGGCCGTCGCCGGTAGGTCGGTCGCCGAACGACAGCCCCGCAGCTCGGTCTTCCAACCCGGAATGGTCACGTAGGTCGGCACCACGCGGGCCAGATCCTCGCTGAGATCGGGATAACCGGGCACGGGCTCGCCGTCGATGGTGTAGCCGGTGCACACGCGCACCTCGTCGAAGGTGTCGAGTACGTCGAGTTTGGTGAGCGCCAGCTCGGTGAGCGAATTCACCCTCACCGCGTGACGCAACATCACGCAGTCCACCCATCCGGTGCGACGTCGACGACCGGTGACGGTGCCGAACTCACGTCCGATGTCGACGAGTTTTTCGCCCACCTCGTCGGTCAGCTCGGTGGGGAACGGACCCGAACCGACCCGGGTGGTGTAGGCCTTGGTGATTCCGATGATGCGATCGAGCAGACGCGGACCGAGCCCACTGCCCACGCTGGCCCCGCCCGCGGTGGGGTTGGAGGACGTGACGTAGGGGTAGGTGCCGTGATCGAGATCGAGGAAGGTCGCCTGGGCACCCTCCAACAACACGCGCCGGCCGGAGTCCACGGCATCGTGCAGGAACCCGATGGTGTCGGCCACGTAGGGACGAAGGCGTTCGGCCAACGTGACGTACCGAGTGACGATCTCGGCGACGTCGAGGGCCTCGCCACCCAACGACACGATGCGCACGTTCGCGGCCTCCCCGGCGGAGCGGACCAACGCGGCGAAGGTATTCGAGTCGAGAGACTGCCCCACTCGCACGCCCGTCCGGTTCGCCTTGTCCGCGTACGCCGGGCCGATGCCCTTCAACGTGGTGCCGATCTTGTTGTCGCCCAGACTGCCCTCACTCAGTGCGTCGAGCGTCTGGTGCCACGGGAAGATGAGATGGGCCTGACTGGAGACCTTCAGCCGGGAACACGACACGCCACGAGCTTCCAGTCGGTCGATCTCGGCGAACAACGTGGGAAGGTCGACGACCACACCGTTGCCGATGACCGGCGTGACGTGCTCGTACAGGACTCCCGACGGGATGAGCTGCAGGGCGTACTTCTCGGAACCCACCACCACGGTGTGTCCGGCATTGTGTCCGCCTTGGTAACGGGCCACGACGTCGTTCTCGCGCGCGAGCAAGTCGATGACCTTGGCTTTTCCTTCGTCACCCCACTGGGCACCGACGACAACGGTCACGGACATGGCAACGCTCCTAACACGAGGGGCCCAACACGAGGGGAACGTGACGAAACCCTACCCGTTGCGCGGGTGTTTCGTCAGGAGCCGACGACGATGTCGCCGTCCCGGGCGTCGACGGTGATGAAGCCGTCCTCGGCCACCTTGCCCTCGAGGATCAGCACCGAGGCCCGATCGCCGATCTCGCGCTGGATCACCCGCTTCAGGGGACGGGCGCCGAACGAGGGATCGAAACCTTCCGCTGCCAGCAGACTCAGCGCGGCGGGGGTCACCTCCAAGGTGATGCGCCGAGCCGCCAACCGCTCCTTCAACTTCGACAACTGGATGCCGACGATGTGGGTGAGGTCGGCCTCCGTGAGCGACCGGAAGCGGATGATCTCGTCGATGCGGTTCACGAACTCGGGCTTGAAGTACTCCACCGGATCCACGGGGAGATTCGAGGTCATGACGATCACCGTGTTGGTGAAGTCCACGGTGCGACCCTGACCGTCGGTCAGCCGACCGTCGTCGAGTACCTGCAGGAGGATGTTGAACACGTCGGGATGCGCCTTTTCGATCTCGTCCAACAACACCACGCTGTAACTGCGTCGCCGCACCGCCTCGGTGAGTTGGCCACCCTCGTCGTAGCCGACGTATCCCGGAGGTGCTCCGACCAGTCGCGACACCGAGTGCTTCTCCATGTACTCGCCCATGTCGATGCGCACCATCGCGCGCTCGTCGTCGAAAAGGAACTCGGCGACGGCCCGCGCGAGTTCGGTCTTGCCCACGCCGGTCGGGCCGAGGAACAGGAACGAACCGATGGGCCGGTTCGGATCGCTCAAACCCGCGCGGCTACGACGGATCGCGTTGGAAACGGCGGTGACCGCCTCGTCCTGACCGATCACGCGACGATGCAACAGTTCCTCGAGATGGACCAACTTGGCCATCTCGCCCTCCATCAGGCGCGTCACGGGCACCCCGGTGGCCTTGCTCACGACCTCGGCGATGTCCTCGGCGTCGACCTCTTCTTTCAACATGCGATTGCCGGTCTGCAACTCGTCGAGATGGGCGGTGGCCTCCGAGATGCGACGCTCGAGTTCGGGGATGCGTCCGTAGCGGATCTCAGCGGCCACGTTCAGGTCGGTCTCACGTTCCACCGTGATGCGGAGTTGCTCCAGCTCCTCCTTCAGATTGCGAATGGCCGCGATGGCTTCCTTTTCCTGTTGCCAATGCTCGCGCATGTCGGTGCTCTGGATCTTCAGCAACGCCAGTTCGTCCTCGAGTGACGCGAGACGCTCCACCGACGCCACGTCGGTCTCCTTCTCCAGGGCCACTTTCTCGATCTCCAACTGCAGCATCCGTCGTTCGACGATGTCGATCTCGGTGGGGAGGGAATCGATCTCGATGCGCAACTTGCTGGCGGCCTCGTCGATGAGATCGATGGCCTTGTCGGGAAGGAACCGACTGGTGATGTAGCGATCGGAGAGCACGGCGGCGCTCACCAACGCCGAATCCTGGATGCGCACACCGTGGTGGACCTCGTAACGCTCCTTGAGTCCGCGCAGGATCGCGATGGTGTCCTCGACGGTGGGCTCGCCCACGTACACCTGCTGGAATCGACGTTCCAGCGCCGGATCCTTCTCGACGTACTTGCGGTACTCGTCGAGCGTGGTCGCGCCGATCATGCGCAGTTCGCCGCGCGCCAACATGGGCTTGATCATGTTGCCGGCGTCCATGGCGCCCTCGGCACCGCCCGCGCCGACGATGGTGTGCAGTTCGTCGACGAAGGTGATCACCTCACCGGCGGCGTCGGTGATCTCCTTCAGCACTGCCTTCAATCGCTCCTCGAACTCGCCGCGGTACTTCGCTCCCGCCAGCAGGCTGGCGATGTCGAGCGAGATGAGTCGCTTGTTCTTCAGACCCTCGGGAACGTCGCCGTCGGCGATGCGACGGGCCAAGCCCTCGACGATGGCGGTCTTGCCCACACCGGGTTCGCCGATGAGCACCGGGTTGTTCTTGGTGCGACGACTGAGCACCTGGATGACCCGGCGAATCTCGGCGTCGCGACCGATCACCGGATCGATCTTTCCGTCACGGGCGCGCTTGGTGAGGTCCTGTCCGTACTTCTCGAGTGCCTGGAACTTCTCCTCGGGGTTCTGATCGGTGACACGATGACTGCCGCGCACGTCGCGCAGCGCCTGCAGGAGTTCCTCGCTGCCCACGCCGAGTCGTTGGTTCATCGCGAGCAGAAGATGCTCGACGCTGAGGTAATCGTCCTTCAGATCCTTCTGGTAACGCTCGGCCATCTCGAAGATGTTGTTGAGCTCGCGATTCATGCGCGGCTCGTCGCCACCGTAGGCCTTGGGCAACTTGGCCACCCGCTCGTCGGCCTGGTTGCGAATCATCAACGGCGCCAAACCCAGCTTGGCGAGAACCGCCGGCGTGATGGTGTCCTCCTGGCGCATGAGGGCGGCCATCACGTGATCGCCGGTGAGTTCGGGATTCGACAATGCCTTGGCCTGGTCGATGGCGACCGACACGGCCTCTTGCGTCTTGTGGGTCCAGTTCTTCGGGTTGAGTGCCATGTCAACGACCTCCGGGGGAATGTGCTTGTTGTCCGGCCACTTCGCTCAACCAATGCACCGCGGCATCGGTGAGTTCGGTGGTCCGCTTGTAATCCCGAACATCGTCAGGAATCTGGCTCAATGCCTCAGCCAATCGTCCGGCATCCTCGGGACGCTCGACCAGATGCGAAAGAGGACGGATGTACGTACGGATCGTGAAGAGAACACAGTCCGTCTCGGGGAATCGACGTAACGTCTCGCGCTCGACCCGCAGGAACAATCGGTCACCGGTGGTCGGATCACCCACGGCGGGCAACGGCGGGGACGCCGCCGCGGTCCCGTCCATCGGTTGATACGGATCGTCGGTGTCGAGCACGCCCCACCCCAGGCGCCAGAACGGTTTGTCGGCCGAGAGGCGCCCGAAGAACGCGTCGATCGGATCCTGCAACTGTTCGTTCAGGCGGTCCACCGGGGCGTGCACCTCGGCCATGGTCAATCCCAATTTCGAAGCCAGATCCCAACGATTCGGGAAACACACCGTTCCCCCTCCGAAAACCAGGCGACCGCCCCGACTCACCAACAGCGCGAGGTCCTCTTGCACCAGTCGACCCGCGATGTCGAGAGGATGGCGAATCCATTCGCCGGTCGAGGAGGGGGTCAACGGCCAACGTTCGTCGCGACGGCGATTCACGATGTGATCGCCCTCACGAGCGAACCACTCGGGCCACGTGGCACACAGGTGATCGGCCACGTGGCGCAACACTTCGGCGGCTTCTTCCTCGATGCCATCGACGACCGCCACGACCGTGCCGTGATGATCGCGCAACACGTCGGACTTCGCATCCATCTCGTGGTCGTAGTCGTCACCGATCTGGATCCAGTCGGACAGGTCGAGCGGGCGCAAGGCCAGGCGCCAGCGGAACGGTCCCGCCACGTACGGCTGGTAGTCCTGCGTGGTCGACATCTCAGTTCCTGTTGTCCCGACGAAGAACGCTGGGAACCTGTCCGAACACCGCCACCCCTTGTCGAAGGGGGACGATCTCGCCGTGACTGCGTCGTTCGTGTTCGTTGATGGCGTGCGCGGCCAGCAGGCGCAGACGATCCACCTCGTCGCGCAGTCGTTCCACCTCGGCCTCCAGGGCCATCACGCGACGGATGCCCTCGACGTTCATGCCCTCGGCGGTGAGTTCGGCGATGCGCCGCAGGCGCGCGATGTCGATGTCGCTGTACCGACGGTTGCCACCCTGGGTTCGTGCCGGTTGAAGGAGTCCGCGGCGCTCGTAGATGCGCAACGTCTGCGGGTGCATGCCCGCCAGTTGGGCCGCCACGGAAATCACGTACACGGCACGATCGTTGGAGTTGCTCATGACTTCTCCCCCGAGAAGAGGTGGTTCCGAGGCGAATCGGTGGTGGCCGAGGCCAACGCCTCGACCGCCGAGCGCTGTTCGTCGTTCAGGTCCGTGGGCACCACCACGTCCACCGTGACGATCAGGTCGCCGTGGTGCTTAGCCGTTTCGATGCCCCGACCTTTCACACGATGACGGGTACCGCTTTGGGTTCCGGGTTTCACGCGCAAGGTCACGCGTTCCCCGGACAACGTGGGCACCTGGATGTCGGCGCCCAGGGCGGCCTCGGCGAACGTGATCGGCACCTTCACCGTGAGGTTCTCGCCGTCGCGACCGAACACGCGGTGCGCTCCCACGCGGCAGATGATGAACAGATCGCCCGCCGGACCTCCGTTACGGCCGGGGGTTCCCTTGCCGGGCAGACGAATGCGTTGGCCGTCGGCGACGCCGGCCGGCACGCGCACCTTCACCTCGCGGTTGCGCTTCTCGATACCGGAACCACGACACACGCCACAGGGTGTCTCGATGATGCTTCCCGTCCCACCACATCGTCCGCAGGGCGACGCGAAGGAGAAGAATCCCTGGTTGTCGTCGACTTGACCCCGACCACCGCATTGCCCGCACGTCTTGGCCGTCGTACCGGGTCGCGCCCCGCTACCGCTGCACGTTTCGCATCGGGCATCACTCGTCAGATGCACCGCCGTGGTGACACCGTGGGCCGCTTCGGTGAACTCGAGACCGAGCGTGGCTTCGAGATCGCTCCCTCGTCGGGGGCCGACTCCGCCACCGGAGCGACCGCGACCGCCGCCGAACATCCGCAACAAATCGTCGATGGATCCGTCACCAGCACCCGTGTTGAAGCGCATGCCACCCATGCCACCGGCCATCGGACCGAGCCGGCGCACCTCGTCGTACTCCTTGCGCTTGGTCTCGTCGCTGAGCACGTCGTACGCGGCGGAGATCTCCTTGAAGCGTTCCTCGGCCGCCGCGTCACCGGGCTTGGCGTCGGGGTGATTCTCGCGAGCGAGTTTGCGGTAGGCCTTCGTGATCTCCTTGGGCGCCGCATCCTGAGCGACACCGAGCACCGCGTAATAGTCCTTCTCGTACCATTCGCGTTGCGCGGTCATGACGTCGGGTTCCTCAGCCCTTGACCTTCACCAAGGCCGCGCGCAACACCCGGCCCTTCCACGTGTACCCGCTACGCAAGACGTCGACGACCACGGTGGTGCCGTCGCCGTCGCCGTCAGCGGGTTCCTGCAACACCGCCTCGGCCAACGCAGGATCGAAGGGTCGCCCGTGAAGATTCATGGCTTCGAGACCCTGCTTCTTGAGTTCGCCCAACAACAGATTGAACAGCGGTTCGATCTCGGCGGGATGCGCCACGAAGGCGGCCTCGCACGCGTCGAGCACCGGAAGCAGGGCTTCGGCGATACGCCCGGTGGCCCGGTCGACGTCGTCGGCCGTTTGGGCACTCACGCGCTTGCGATAGTTCTCGAAGTCGGCCTGCACGCGCTGAGCGAGCTCGAGGTACTGGTTCTTCTCCGCCGTGAGCAGATCGATCTCCGACGGCTCGTCGTGCGGTGTCACGACGACGTCGTCGCTCGCACCCGCGTCGCCGATGGGTTCGGTCGTTTCCTCGGACATGACGAGACTCAGTTGTCGCCGTCGACGATTTCGGCGTCGACGATCTCGTCATCGTTGGGTGCGCTCTGACCCGACGCCGACGTGCCGGCGGCGTTCGCGTCGCGAGCGGCGGCTTCGTACAGCTTCTGGCTGAAAGCCTGGCTCGCCGACATCAGAGCCTCGGTCGCCGCCTTGATGCTGGCGGTGTCGTTGCTCTCGAGGGCCTTCTTCAGCGTGGCCAAGGGCGCTTCGACGGCGGCCTTCTCCTCGGCCGACACCTTGTCGCCCTGCTCGCGCAGCACCTTCTCGGTTTGGTACACGAGCGAATCGGCGTTGTTTCGCACCTCGGCCTCTTCACGACGCTGACGGTCTTCCTCGGCATGAGCCTCGGCGTCCTTCACCATCTGGTTGATGTCGTCCTTGGAAAGCGTGCTCTGACCGCTGATGGTCATCGACTGCTCCTTGTTGGTGGCGCGGTCCTTGGCCGACACGTGCACGATGCCGTTGGCGTCGATGTCGAAGGTGACCTCGATCTGCGGCACGCCGCGCGGAGCCGGCGGCAGGTCGACCAGCTGGAACTTGCCCAGGGTCTTGTTGTACGACGCCATCTCGCGCTCGCCCTGCAACACGTGGATCTCGACCGAGGGCTGCATGTCCTCGGCCGTGGTGAACACCTCGGTGCGCTTGGTGGGAATGGTGGTGTTGCGCTCGATGAGCTTGGTCATGACGCCACCCTTGGTCTCGATACCGAGCGACAACGGCGTCACGTCGAGCAACAGAACGTCCTTCACGTCGCCCTTCAACACGCCAGCCTGTACGGCGGCACCGATGGCCACGACTTCGTCGGGATTGACGCTCTTGTTCGGCTCCTTGCCGGTGAGCGACTGCACCAGATCCTGTACGGCGGGCATACGCGTGGACCCGCCGACGAGGATGACGTGGTTGATCTGACCCTTGGTGAGACCGGCGTCCTTGATGGCCTGTTCGAAGGGGATGCGACAACGCTCGATGAGGTCAGCGGTCATCTCCTGGAACTTCGAACGGGTGAGGGTCTCGTCGAGGTGCAACGGTCCCTCGGGGGTGGCGGTGATGAAGGGCAGGTTGATCTGGGTCTGCTGCACCTGGCTGAGTTCGATCTTGGCCTTTTCGGCGGCTTCCTTCAGGCGCTGGGTGGCCATGCGGTCGTTGGCCAGGTCGACGCCGTGCGCGCTCTTGAACTGGGCGACCAACCAGTCGATGATGCGCTGGTCCCAGTCGTCTCCACCGAGAACGGTGTCGCCGTGCGTGCTCTTCACCTCGAACACGCCGTCACCGATCTCCAGCACCGACACGTCGAAGGTTCCACCACCGAGGTCGAACACCAACACGGTCTCGTCCTCGGAACCCTTGTCGAGTCCGTACGCGAGAGCGGCCGCGGTGGGCTCGTTGATGATGCGCAACACCTCGAGTCCGGCGATCTGGCCGGCCTCCTTGGTGGCCGTGCGCTGCGCGTCGTCGAAGTACGCCGGAACGGTGATGACCGCCTGGGTGACCGTGTCGCCGAGGTACGCCTCGGCGTCGCGCTTCAACTTCATGAGCGTGCGGGCGCTGATCTCCTGGGGGGTGTACTTCTTGCCGTCGACGTCGTCGCTCTTCCAGCCCTCGCCCATGTGGCGCTTGATCGAGCGGAACGTGCGGTCGGGGTTCGTGATGGCCTGCCGCTTGGCCACCTCACCGACGAGGACCTCACCGGCCTTGCTGAACGCCACCACCGACGGGGTGGTGCGCGCACCTTCGGAGTTGGGGATGACCACCGGGTCGCCCGCCTCGAGGACGGCGACGACTGAGTTGGTGGTTCCGAGGTCGATTCCGACTGCCTTGGCCATGGGGGTGTCTCCTGTTGTCGTGGGTTCGGTACCCGGGTGTTTCGCGGTCTGGACTGACGCCGAATCCCCCGGGGGGTGGAGGATCCTGCGTCAGTGCGCATCAAGATAGGGGTCGAATTGGGCCCTGGCAACCGGCAAATGTTGTTTCTTTAGTCACACTGACTAAACATTTGTCCCGAGTTGGTCCGCACGGGCGTGAACAAATCGGTCAAGAACGACCGCGGACGGGCCGACAACCGTCCGTGATCGTCGTCATCGTGGCCCTCGGAGGTCTGCTCGCTCTCGCGGCCCTGGTGGTGGTGGACCGTCGACGTCGCGAGGCCGAGGTCCGGGTGGACCAGTTGGAGCACGACCGATCCCGCATCGCGACGGCGCACGCCGAACTGGCCCATGTGGCCACCCACGACGCCATGACCGGGCTCCTCAATCGCGGTGGACTGACCAGTCGCCTCGAGCGGATCCTCGACGAGGCCACCGGACCCATCGCGGTGATGTTCATGGACATCGATCGCTTCAAGAGCATCAACGACTCACTCGGCCACGGCGCCGGGGATCAATTACTGCACGTGATGGGACGTCGTATCAACGCGGTGCTCCCCGACGGCTGCACCGCCGGTCGCCTCGGCGGTGACGAGTTCGTCGTGGTCATGGATGATGCCGCCGATCTCGGCCGGGTCATGGCCGTCGCCCAACGACTCACGCGCTCGATCGGTGAACCATTGGAATTGGTCGGTCGTTTGGTACGCGTCTCGGCCAGCGTCGGCATCGCGATCGGTCCCGAGCCCGACGACACCCCCAGTTCGATGATCGGCTTCGCCAACGCGGCACTGCACCGCGCCAAGGACGGCGGACGGGATCGCATCGAGATGTTCACCGCCGAGATCCGCGCCGAGATGCAACGTCGCTCGCTCGAGGAGCGGGCCTTGCGCCGATCCATCGACGCCGGTGACGTGGTGCCCTTCTTCCAACCCGAGTTCGACGCCAGTACCGGACGCCTCATCGGTGCCGAGATCCTGGCTCGCTGGTTGAAGCGCGACGGGACGATCGCCAATGCGGCCGAGATGTTGACGATGGCCGAAGATGCCAGCACGCTCGAGCGTCTGACCAGTGTCGTGATGCAACAGGCCCGACCGGTGATCCGTCGACTGAGCGCGCTCGGCCTTCCCGCGGGATTCCGGTTCCGTGTCAACCTGCCGCATCGCTGCACACCACGCGCGTGGCGTGACGGTCAGGTGCAGTCGTATTTCACCGGCATCGATCCGACCATGTTGACTCTCGACATCTACGAGGCGGCGGTGCTGGGTGACGTGGCGGGGGCCGCCGGAGTTCTCACCGAGATGCGGCGCTCGGGCGCCCGGGTGTGTCTGGAGGACGCGGGTCGCGGTGGAGCCTCGTTGTCGATGATCCGCACGCTGCCTCTCGACGAGATTCGTGTCGACCGACAGCACGTCGACGCTCTCACGTCGCATCCGAACGATCGCGCGGTCGTGCGCGCCATGGTGCAATTGGCCCGCGATCTCGGACTGGCCGTGTCCGCCGATGGTGTCGAGACCGGATCACAGGCCGACGCATTGCTGGCCCTCGGATGCACCACGCACCAGGGCCACCTGTACGCCCGTCCGATGACCGCCAGCGCCCTCGAGGACCTGTTGCTGCGACACGTGGCCGAGTTCGCCGGTGACGTGTCGATGTCCTGAGGCGTTCGATCCTCTAGCGTCTCGTTCTCGTGTCGCGTCTCGAGGAACAAGCCAAGAAGAGCGGAATCGCGTGGATGGTGCTGAGCGCCACCGCGTATTCGATGTTCACGATCTTCGGCAAGAACGTTCTCGAGGAACTGGACGCCGTCGACGTGTTGGTGTGGCGCTTCCTCCTGGCCGTGCCTCTCGCGTGGGCCGTGGTCGTGGTTCGCGCGCGGCTCGGAGGGCCGGGTCCGTTCTCGGTGGCGTGGCTCCCCCGGTTCACCGCCGGTGTCCTGTTCGGCGGGGTCGCGTGGCTGGCCTTCGCCGGTCTCGACCAGTTGCCCGGTGCCCTGTACATCGTCATCATCTACACCTATCCGGCGATGGTGGCCGTCGGGGCGACGTTGCTCGGCCGACCAGCCGGACGACACGTGTGGATCGCCGTGTTCATCACCTTGGTCGGCATCGCACTGACGGTGCCCGAGGTGTTGGATGGTGCCGGTGGGGCGACCGTGGCCGGCTTGCTCTTCACGCTCGGAAACGCCCTCACGTATGCCGCGTACGTCATCTACAGCGAACGACTGGTCGCCGACGGGGGAGACGGACTGGTGGCTTCGGCGTGGAGTCTCACCGGTTCCTTGGCCTTCGCGGTCGTGGCCGCGGCCTTCTCGTGGCCCTTCGAAGCGCCCAGCAGCGCCGGGGGATACGGTTCGGCCATCGGGCTGGCCGCCGTCAGCACCGTGTTGGCCAGCATGGCTTTCTTCCTCGGCGTGCGACGACTGGGGCCGTCATCGGCGGCCTTGGTGGCCACGACCGAGCCGGTGCTCACCTTGGTCTGGGTGGTCTTGATCCTGAACGAATCACTGGAGCCGGTGCAGTTGTCGGGCGCCGCATTGGTGATCGTCGGGGTGTTGTGGTCGCAACGCGCACCGCGAACTCAACCAACCAGGGCTTGAAGTTCGGCCACCCGATTCACCACGAACGAACTGGTCGTGTACGACGGCAGAGTTCCACCCGCACCGGTGCTGGACGTCCAACTGATCCACCACTCGACGCCGATCACCCCCACGAACGAACCCGAGGGTCGCGACGTCGACGCGTGACGGAACGTGTACATGCACGGCGAGTTCGCTTCGTCCCCCATTGTCACGTCCCACTGCCAACCGGGTCCGATGCAGTCGGCGAATCCCAGATCTCCGCCGGTGGACGTGCCGTCGTCCTGCGTGAAGAACGTCAGCTTCACCGGCGTCGCGGTCGTGCGGGCCCACAGTGGTCCGAACACGGTGGGAATCCATGCCGTGGCCGTCACGGGGGTCCACCATGCCGGATCGATCCAGAACCAGACGGGTGACTTCACCACCATCGACGATGACGACGGAGCGAACGACGCCGACGGAACGGGAAGGCGTCCCTGGACGAGCAACGCCGCGCTGCGCGCCACTTGACTCGGTGCGAGTCGTGGGATCCAGATGCTCGAGTAGGTCGATCCGCACCGCCGTTCGTAGAGGTCGTATCTGATCCCGTCGACGACGCGCGAGATGTTGGTGGTGTGTCCGATGTTGGCGTCGTAGGTGACCATGAGGGTCCAGGTGCACGACGATCCGCCCGACGAACCCGAGGTCGGAGGAGTGCCGGATTGCACTCCGGACCAGATGACGCCGTCGGACGAACCTCCCGACGTGTCCGACGCCAGGGCCTGGCGGTGCACGTCGCCGACGAACAGTCCGAGAAGTGCCAGCAACAACGCCAACGAGATCAGCCGGTGAACGCGCACAGATCCCCCTCCCGCGTCACGGACACGAACCGCCATGCACTCCATTTCCATCCCGTCTCGGTGAGCGACATGGACCATTGCACCGTCGCGCTCAGGATCGAATCGTCGAAGACGGCGCCGTCCATCACCATGACGGTGTCGTCGGTCAGACACGTGGTGACGGTGGCGACGTCACCATCGACACGCGCGTCATCGACTCGGTACCTCAGTGACCCTCGCGACGACGCGGTGATTCCCGACGCGGCGCGCACGGACATCAGATCGACCAACTCCGTGTGCATGCTCGAACCGACGACGGCCAAATCGTCCACGGGACACGTCCCGGGTCGACGGCCGCACTCGAGACGAATCGTCATCAATCGATCGAATGCCGATACGACGTCATCGGTGCGAACGAATCGGGGTTCGGTCGTCGTGGTGACCGCCACGACGGGAGGATCGACCCCTCGCACGACCTCGACCATCGGTTCACCCGTGATCGCACCGGTGGATCCACCACACGCGACCAAACCCACGACCGTCCACCACCACTTCACCCGCATCGACTTCCTCCCGAACGTGGGGTGAGCGGTCCTCGGCCCCCGAAGGAGATGGTGCGACGATCGGACTTGAGGAACGATGGGTCGCACGACCCCTCGGGCGACGCGACCGTCACGGAGTGGTCCGCGCATCTGACAAGATTCGGTCATGGGCTCACCGATCTCCCGTCGTCTTTTCCTCGCTCTGGGTGCATCGGTGGTCGTGGCGGCCTGTTCGAAGTCCGACGACGGCGCGTCGGGTGACACCACGTCACCGACACCGACGACGTCTCCCGAAGTGTCGACCACCTCCACCACCTTGGCGCCGGCTCCCTTCGACGTGGACCCGTTCACTCTGGGTGTCGCCTCCGGCGATCCGTCCACCACGTCGGTGATCATCTGGTCCCGTCTCGCACCCGATCCGTCGAACGGCGGAGGAGTCGTCGAGGAAGAGGTGTCGGTTCGCTGGGAATTGGCGACCGACGTCGAGTTCACCGACATCGTGAGTTCCGGCGACACCATCGCGTCGGCTCGCTACGGACACAGTGTTCACGTCGACGTGTCACCGCCACCCGGGATCGTCGTTTACTACCGGTTCCGGGTGGGTCGATTCACCAGTCCGGTGGGCACGACCCGCTTGGCTCCCGATGCGTCGTCGACCGAGCCCGTGCGCATCGCCACCGCATCGTGTCAGAACTACACGGCCGGCTACTACACCGCGTACGACGACATGGTGAAGCAATCCCCCGATCTCGTGGTCTTCCTCGGCGACTACATCTACGAGGGCGGCATCGGAACGTTGAGCGCCGACACCGTTCGTTTGCACGACAGCGACGAGATCACCGACTTGGTGGCGTACCGCAACCGCTATGCCCTGTATCGAAGCGACCCTCTGTTGCAGAATGCACATGCGGCCTGCCCGTGGGTGGTCACGTGGGACGATCACGAGGTCGAGAACAACTACGCCTCGCTGACGCCTCAGGACGCGGCCGACACCGCCGGCTTTGCCGCACGGCGAGCCGCGGCGTACCAAGCGTGGTGGGAACACATGCCGGTGCGATTGGATCCACCGGTCGACGAGAGCCTGCGCATTCATCGCCGCCTCGCCTGGGGCGGACTGGTCAACATGCTCGTGGTCGACGGTCGGCAATATCGCGATGATCAAGCCTGTGGTGACGCGGTGCTGCAGGTGACACCGGCGTGCGAAGAGGCCGGCGATCCGGAGCGTTCGATGCTCGGTTCCGAGCAGGAGTCGTGGGTCGCCGAGAACATCGAGAGTTCGGCGATCTGGAACGTCGTGGCCAACCAAACGGTGATGACCGACATTCGCCTCGGCGCCGCGGTGCTCAACTACGACCAATGGGACGGATACGCACCGTCTCGCGATCGGTTGCTGGAGTCGATCGCGTCGGCCGACAACCTGATCGTGCTCACGGGAGACATCCATCTGGCCGGCGTCGGACAACTCACGACCACTGCCGATCCCGCGACGTCACGGGGCGTCGAGTTCGTCACCACCTCGATCTCGTCGAGCGGAAACATCGACTCCTCCACCGAGGCCCTGTTGGTCGCACTTCCCAACATCGTTGATGCCGAGGTCGCGCATCGGGGCTACACGTTGCACACCGTCGATGCGACGTCGTGGACCGCCGACTATCGAATCGTCGACGACGCTCTCGTCGAGGGTTCGGCGGTCACCACCTGGAAGACCTTCGTGGTGACGGCGGGATCACCCACCGTCACCACGGTCTGATCTCAGCTGCCGAGTTCGGCTTCGATGCAGGGCTGGACGGCCTCCATGAAGGCCGCTTCGCCCTCGGGGCTCGGGTCGCCGCCATCCATGATCGCCTTCATGTCCTCGGCGTCGAGGCTCGCGATGGTGGCGTCGGCGATGCACTCGGCCATCTCTTGGGTCATGTCGCCGTCTTCATTGATGAGCGCGATCAACGCATCGCGGTCGACGTCTCCGCTTCCTCCGTCGTCGCCACCGCAGGCGGCGAGTCCGGCCACGGCCACGAGAGACGCGGCGATTCCGATGAACTTCTTCATGATTGCTCCTTGTTCGACACGGTGTGCCGTCGCGCCGACCCTACTCAAGGATCGAACGACGAAAGGTGATCGACTCTCAGCGATCGATGAAGAAACGTTCTGGAGTTCGTGAAGGGGTCAGGTCGCCGCGGCGAGCTTCGCCAGTTCCTTCTCGCGACGCTTCTGCGCCACCTGCAGACGAATGCCACCGGCGATTCCCTCGGGATTGGTGATGGCGGTGAAGATCAAGAGCACGCCACCGATGAGGGCCTCCCATCGGCCCAGGCCGCCGATGACCTGATTCATGCCGTAGAACATCACGCCGGCCGTGGCCGTGACCCCCGCGGTGACGGCACCGCTGACGCTCGTGATGCCGCCCAAGTACGCGACCGACAGGGCCGTCAGTGATGCCATGACCCCGTACGAAAGGTCGGACACCGAGCCGAATCGGTACGCGATGAGGGTTCCGCCGACACCGGCGATGAACGACGAGAACGCGAACATCGTCATCTTCACGTTCGTGACGTTGATGCCGATGGCCGCGGCGGCGCGTTCGTTGCCCCGCACCGCGAGCATCACGCGACCCGAGCCGGCGCGTCGAATGTTCGCCACCGCGATGCACAGCAAAACCAGGATCACCACGAGGAAGACACCGAAGATCGGTCGCGACACCTTGTCGCCGAAGACCAGACCGAAATCCCACGATCCCAACTTCGGATTGGGGATCTTGGCACCCCCCGATTCGATGTCGCCGATGACGGCGGGATTCTTGAAGACGAACTCGGCGATGGTGACACCACCGGCGAGGGTGATGATGGCGAGGTTCGTGCTACGCACCCGGAGAGCGGGGAAGCCCACCAGCAATCCGAAGAGCATCGCCCCGAACGCCGCGAGCAGCGGAGCGATGGGGAAGGGGATGTCGTATCGCATCGCCAACTTCGACAACGCGAAGCCGGCCACGCCGGCGAAGGCCATCTGCGCCAGTGAGGTCTGACCGCCGAAACCGGTGAGAACCACCAACGACAGCGCCAACACCGACGCGATCACGGTGGTCATCAACGCCGCGCGCCACAACGGGCCGAAGGCGAAGAGGCCGATGACGGCGAGGACGATGGGAATCGTGACCGAGACGATGGTGACGTTGGCCTGGGGAACGGACGGGAGTTTCCAATTGCTCACCGCACCACGTTCGGGGAGGCGTTCGCCGAGCACCACCATGGTGACGATGATGACGAGGAAGGGAATGCCCTCACGGGCTCCGTACTCCGGGAACCAACTGATCTCGTTCTGCAGTTTGGTGCAGATGGATTGACCCATGCCGATGAGGACACCGGTGATGAGCGTGGGCCAATAGTTCTGGAACTTTCCGATGAGGGCCGAGCCCAGCGCCGGGATGAGGAAGGCCAAGGTGAAGATGGTGGGGTTCAACTGCACTTGCGGCGCCGCGAGGATCGCGACGAAGGTGGCCACGACCGTCGACACCACCCAGCCGAGCGAAGCCAGGAAGTCGGGCGAGTATCCGAGGAGCACGGCACCCTTCTCGTTCTCGGCCGAGGCCCGCGTGGCCAGACCGATGCGCAAGAACTTGCTGGCCATCCACAACGCACCGGCCAATGCGACGACGACGGCCAGCAACCACAAGCCGTCACGGGGAACGGTGAGATTGCCCGTGATGGTGACCGGTTCGCGCGGCAGGATGGGCGCCACTCTCATGGCCGTCAGACCCTCGAATCGCTTCTCGACGAGGGTGATGAAAACGATGATGAGACCGACGCTGGCCACCACCTTGGCCAGGGCCGGTGCTTGCCGCAGCGGTTTGAAGACCAAGGCGTACACGACGAGACCGAGCAAGGCCGCCGTGAGCAACGCCAGGATCATGGCCCAACGAAAGCCGACGTCCTCACCGAAGTGATAGCGGTCGGGTAGGCCCGGGATGGGAAACACGTACGCACCGTTGCGCAATTCCGCGTAGACGTACGTGCCCCACATCGCCATGGAGCCGGCGGCGAAGTTGACGACGCCGGAACCCTGATACGTCACCACCATGCCGAGGCCGAGGGCCGCGATGATGGCCCCGGCCCCGCTGCCGAGCAACAGGTAGAAGAGATAGTCGGTCATACGATCGTCTCAGTCGTGTCCATTGCTCGACAGCGGGTTCACGGTCAGGGCAGGTACGGGCTGCTGTCGACCAGATCGGATCCGGTCACTGCCTCGAGGTCCGCGATCGGTCCGACCTTGCCGTCACCCAGGTAGGTGGCGAAGGGGAACACGAACGAGCACACCGCGGGGTAGCTGGGATTCGAACCGCACGCGATGGGGGTGACTCCACCGAACAGGTAGAGGCCCTCGGCCGTCTTCAGGTAGTCGAACAGACCCTGACCCGACATCTCGACGCTGTCGGCGACCATCTTGTTGCCGTAGTCGATGAGCGACATCCACAAGGTGTAGCCGAGTCCGCCCAGGCCGAGTGCGGCCGCGGTGACTTCCTCCTCCGGCACCTCCATGATGGGCGCCAACAGACGGCGCAACAGAGCGCGATCGGGAGTCTCCTTCTCCTCGGGCAGGCCCGCGAAGTACCAACCGGTGGCATCGTCACCCACGGCGTCGATGACGTCCTTGTCGGCGCAGATGTTGGTGGTGATCACCGGAAGGGTGATGCCGAGCGACGCACGGGCGCGCATCGTGCCGATGCAGCCGGCGTCGGAGTAGAGCGACACCAGTACGTCGGGGTTGCCCTCGGTGGCCTGACGCATGAGGCCCTGGAAACCGGCGTCGGTCTCGTTGTCTCCGCCCTTGACCGCGGTCCATTCGATGCCCGCGATGTCGAGGGCAGCCTCCAGCGATGAGGCGGTCGAGTTCGCACCGGCGTTGTCGGCGTGGATGATGCCCACCTTGGTGGCGTTGAAGTAGTCCTTGGCCAGAGCCGCCGAGGCGGCCTGCGAGGTGGCGTTACCGCCGGTCAGGAACAGTGCGTTGGCGGTGTAGTCGGGCGGCAGGATCGGCAACACGCCGATCACCGGAATGCCCGCGGCGTCGTAGGTCTTGTAATCCGGGAAGAGGTCGAGACCCAACAGGATCAACTCGACGTTCTTGCCCACCAATTCCTGCGCGCAGGCCTGTGACGTCTCGGGGTTGCCCTTGACGACGCACGACTCCAACTTCACGGGGCGATTGCCGAGGCCGCCGTGCTCGTTCGTGTATTCGATGGCCGCTTCCATGAACCGACGGATGTCGGGGAAGTCGAGGCCACCCGCTCCACCTTCGGTGTTCACGAGGCCGATGACCATCTCTTCGCCGGTCGGAGCCGGCAGTTCCTCGGCGGCCGGTGCGTCGCTGGTCGCGGGCGCCTCGGTGCCGGCCGGTGCGTCGCTCGTTGCGGGCGCCTCGGTGGTCGCCGGTTCCTCGGTCGACTCACCATCGTCTCCGCCGCCGCACGCGACGACGAAGAGACTTCCCGCGATGACCGCGGCCAGCGCACGATGGCGCCGCCGTGATCCCGAGGTCCCCAAACCCGTGGATCGTTTCATGTTCCCCCCTCAATTGTCGCCGCGGTTGCGGCGGGTATCAGTTGGCCACGTTGGCCGGTACCCAACTGCCATGGAACCCGAAGGGCACGCGCGGCAGGTGGACGGTGGCGATCGGATCGGCGCTCATGGTCTTGGCGTCGAAGATCACGTACTCGCTCGTGTCCGACGCGGCGTCGTACACGAAGGTCATCAGATAGCCGTCGTCCTCGGCGGTCGCCCCCGCGGCCGGCGCGAACACGGCTTCTCCCGACACCCGGCCCTTGCCCAACTCGATCGAGGTGCGGGTTCCGGTCTGGCGGTCGTACTTCAAGATGGCTCCGGCATCGACTTCCCCGAAGCCGGCGTTGCCCATCGACATCTCGTATCCGAAACGATGCTTCTTGCCGATGACGGCGTCGTTCACGCGCGGGAACTCGCCCGAGCGATCGTCGATCTGCTCCTCGGTCACCTTGCCGGTGCGGGTGTCGATCACCCAACGCCACAACAGGGGCAACGGGAAGTCCATGGCGTCCTTTTTCCAGATGTGCTCGAAGCGCGCCACGTCGAGGACGATCTTGTCGCCGTCCTCGTAGCTGTTCATCGGGTGGAAGACGTAGCAGGGATTGATGTCGTACCACTTCACCTGGGAATCGTTGCCGTTGCGCGGCATGACGCCGAGGCGCGCCGGATAGGAGTCGCTCCACTCGATGGGCATCTTGCCCTCGAGGGCCAGATCCAGGTTGAACACCGCCGGGAGATCCATGAAGATCACGTAGTTCTCGGTGATGTTGAAGTCGTGCATCATCGTGGGGCCGGTGACGGTGATGGGCTCGACCTGCGCCAGTGTCCCGTCGGCCGCCACGCGTAGGTACGTGAGGTAGGGCGGCAACGGCGCGTAACCGAAGGCCAGCATCTCACCCGTCGTCGGGCAGATCTTCGGGTGCGCGGTGAACGGGCCCTTCAACACGCCGTTGTAATCGGTCGCTCCGACGGTGTTGAGGTCACCGTCGAGGACGTACGGGAAGTGACCCTCTTCGAGGGCGAGGATCTTGCCCGCGTGACCGACGATGTGCGTGTTGGCCTTCGAGCAGGTCATGTCGAGGGTCACGTTCGGATCGAGGATGTCGATGGACGGATCCTTGATGAACGGCGTCTGCACGTACCGGTTGCGGTACCACTGGGCCTTGCCGTCGCGCAGGCGCACGCCGTGGATCATGCCGTCGCCGAAGAACGGGTGATCGCTCATGCCGGTGAGCGGATTGGCACCGTTGCGCAAGTAGCGACCATCGAGTTCGGCGGGAATGCGACCGACGACCTTCAGATCGGTGAGCGTGAGTTCTTCTTGCGTGGGACGTCCGTTGCCCTGGAGGTGGGCGGGAACTTCTTCGGTCATCGACATGGTGGTCTCCGTTCGTGTCGGTTGCTGGTTGCGGTTACTGCACGGCCTCGGGCGAGCGCGCCCACATGAGCGTGGCATCGAAACTGAGGGCGTAATCCGGGATGAATTCCATGATCACGCGATGCGGCGAATCGAGGAACTTGCGAAACGCCTCGGCGGCGGCGGGGCTGTCGGGGCGCAGGCGATTCGCGAACTCGGGGTAGAACCAGTCCTTGGTGGCCCGATCATCGTGAATGAAACAGTTGCCCTTGTAGGTGACGGTCTTCCCACCGCCCATCTTGGACCCGGTGCTGTTGATGCAGATGGCTGAGCGCGGATTGCGTCGCAATGCCGGAATGCGCTTGCGGGTCTCGGCCGCGGTCAGCCACAACTTGCCGTCCTTGGGCAGATACGACATGACGACGCCGAACGGCTCGTTCTTGCTGTTCACCCACATGAACACGCATTCGCCGAGCGAATTCACCAATTTCTGCTCGAGTTCCGGAGTGAGCGCGCACTCGGTGAGATCCTCGTAGTTGTCTTCTGCGGCCATGCTGTTCCCCCCAACAAACCTGTGACGACAGTAACACCTCAGCGGTGCCCTTATCTACCCCTCGTAATTTAGGACTCCCGTCCACTCCCGGGCAGGCCGTGCCACAACAGATCGGTGATCTGCTCGGCCACCTCCGACGCCGAGCGTTGGTCCTGCGTGAGCCACCACATGGACACCATCTGCAGCATGCCCACGATGCCGAAGGCCCAGGCCTCGGCCACCTCGGTGGACTGTCCGAACCCGGTTCGCCAGGCGGTGAGAGCCGCGCTCATGGGCGTCGTCGAGCGCTCGGTCAGCTTCAGACGTCCGAGCGCGGTCTGCTCGGTGGTGCCCCCGGTGACGTACAGGAACAGGTTCCGATGCCGGCCCACGACGAGCAGATTGGCCTCGATGAAGCCTCGCAGGGACTCCTTGGTGAGAGTGGTGTCGACCCGAACGGCCTCCGCGGCGGCCGCGGCCATGCGGTCGGCCAGACGTTCGGCCAAGGCGTCGGCCAGATCGGCACGGCCCCCCACCCGGTCGTAGACGATCGGCTTGGTCACTCCGGCTTCCACGGCCACCGCCTCGATCGAGGCACCGGCCCCATCGCGGGCGATGACCCGTTCGGCCGCGTCCAGAACCTGTTCGCGATCGACCTCGAGTTGGCCGCCCACCGGTCGGCCGGGGCGTCGGGAGGCGGCGGTCGACGACTTGCCCATCACGCCAGTCTGCTTCATCCGTTCATCTCCCGAAAGACCCCTTCCACGCCTAACTTACTACTGGTAACTTTCGTTTGTTCGTAACGAGGGGGAAGCGATGAACGAAGCAACCAGTCGATTGTTCGATCTGTCCGACGACGTGGCCGTGGTGACCGGAGCCGGACGAGGAATCGGGGAAGGAATCGCCCACACGCTGGCCGATGCCGGAGCCGCGGTGGTGTGTGCGGCCCGTCGGGCCGACGAGGTCGAGCGGGTGGCCGCCGACATTCGCGCCAAGGGTGGACGCGCCGTGGCCATGCCCACCGACGTCACCGACAACTCCGCGGTCGAGGCGTTGGCCCAGAAGGCCATCTCCGAGTTCGGACACCTCGACATCTGGATCAACAACGCCGGTGGTTCGCCCATTCAGGCTCCGCTCACCCAACTCGATCCCGCCGAGTGGGACGCGACGATGCGTCTCAACCTGACGTCGATCTGGGTCTGCACCAACACCGCGGCTCGATTGATGCGCGACGGCGGTCGCATCGTGAACATCTCGTCCAAGGCCGCCGTGAACACGGTGATGGGCAGTGGTCACTACGCCGCGGCCAAGGCCGCGGTGAATTCGCTCACCGTCACCTACGCCAAGGAACTCGGGCCGCGCATCCGCGTGAACTGCATCATGCCCGGCGCGGTGCCCACCGAGATCATGATGAAGGCGATGCGCCTGCAGGACGACGATCTCCCGAAGCTGGAGAAGGTTCTGCGCATGCCGATGCGTCGCTTGGGTACGCCCGACGATCTCGGTCAAGCGGTCTTGTATTTCGTGTCACCGGCCTCCAGTTGGGTGACCGGTCAGATTCTCGGAGTGGACGGAGGTTTGTGATGGGCATCGTGAATCGCAAAGTGGTGCTGGTCAGTCGGCCCGACGGCCGGCCCGACGACTCGAACTTTCGATACCTCGAAGAGGACGTGGCTCCGCTCGAGGACGGTCAGGTGTTGGTGGCGGTCGATCTGTTGGGCATCGACGCCTTCATCCGCACCACGTTGAACGAGGGCAGTTTCCACCGGGGCGCCCAGATCGGTGGAGTGATCCCGGCGCTCGGAGTGGGCGAGGTCCTCGACAGTCGTGACGCTGGCTTCGTCGCCGGCGACAAGGTGTTCGGGCCACTCAGTTCGCAGACCCACGCCGTGATGCCGGCCTTCACCTTGCGCAAGCTCGACACCGCCGTCGCGCCTGCCAACGCCTGGCTCGGAGCGCTCGGCCTCACCACCGGACTCACCGCGTATTTCGGAATCGTCGACGTCGGTCGCGTGAAGAAGGGCGACACCGTGGTGGTCAGCGGCGCGGCCGGAGCCGTGGGCTCCATGGCCGGCCAGATCGCCCGGCTGAGTGGGGCCGACAAGGTGATCGGAATCGCCGGAGGACGTCACAAGACCACGTTCCTGGTGGAGGAACTCGGATTCGACGCCGCCATCGACTACCGCAACGAGAACGTCGGTGCCCGACTGGACGAGTTGGCTCCGAATGGCATCGACGTGTTCTTCGACAACGTCGGCGGCGAGATTCTCGACGACGTGTTGATGCGCATCGTCGAAGGTTCACGAATCGTCATCTGCGGTGCGATCTCGCAATACGAGAAGATGGACGACGTCCGCGGCCCGCGCAACTACCTGAAGTTGGCCGAACGTCACGCCAGCATGGAGGGCTTCGCGGTCTTCCACTTCGCCCAGCATTACGCCCGCGGCGAGGGCCAGTTGGCACAGTGGTATCGCAACGGCGACATCATCATGCGCGAACAGATCGAGCACGGTGTCGAGAATTTCCCGGCCGTCATGAACATGCTGATGACCGGGGGGCACCACGGCAAGTTGCTGCTGAAGGTGTAGTCCGCGTTCGTTCCCGCGAGAATGTCGCGGTGAGCAGCATCGTCGTCTCGGAATTGGAGTACGCACCACCCGGGGCCGACCAGCTTTTCTTCGACGTCAGTTTCGGCATTGCTCCCGGTGAGCACGCCGCCTTGGTCGGGGCCAACGGTGTCGGCAAGAGCACCATTCTGCGCATTCTCTCGGGAGTGATCGACGCCGACGGCGGCGAGTTCACCGTGAACGGATCCGTTCTCACCATGACCCAGGACGTGGGTATGTCGAGACCCACCGACACTCTGCGCGAGATGTTGATCGAAGTGGCACCGCCGCAACTGCGCACCGCGGGTCGAGCGTTGGTGGCCGCCGAAAAAGCGTTGGCCGATGGCTCCGATGACGGCATGGGGTACGCCAACGCGCTGTCGGATTGGGGCGACCTCGGTGGGTACGAACTGGAGACCAAGTGGCAAGCCGCCGCGCAGCGCAGTGTGAAGTCGTCCATCGACGACTTCTCGCGGCGTCTGGTCTCCGAATTGTCGGGTGGTGAACGAAAGCGACTGGTGTTGGATCTCCTGCTCACCTCCGGCTCGGACGTGCTGTTGTTGGACGAACCGGACAACTATCTCGACATCCCGACCCGCGGCTGGCTGGAGGAACAGATCATGGCCAGCAAATCCACGATCTTGATGGTCAGCCACGACCGAGCGTTGTTGGAACGCGTCGCCACCAAGATCGTGGTCATCGAGGGCTCGGGGTGCTGGAGCCACGGCGGCTCGTACGCCACGTTTCCCGAGGCTCGCGCGAAGCGCCAGGAATTGATGGGCGACGATCTGAAGCGTTGGAACGACGAGGAACGTCGCCTGTTCCATCACATGAAGATCATGAAGCAGCGCGCCGCGCAGAACTTCAAGAACGCCACTAAGGCCAACGCCGCCGAGACGCGCTGGGAGAAGTTCGTGGCGCTCGGACCTCCACCCCCGCCGGTGGCCGACCAACAGATCCACGTTCGACTTCGCGGCGCCGACGCGGCTCGCCGCGTCGCCAAGTTGGAGAACCTCTCGGTTGGCAGTCTGTTCTTTCCGTTCTCCGACGAGGTGTACCACGGCGAGCGCGTCGGCCTGATCGGCCCGAACGGCACGGGCAAGAGTCATCTGCTCGCGGTG
>JAJTEQ010000094.1 GCA_021298195.1 Ilumatobacteraceae bacterium | reverse complement strand
GGGTTCCCGGTGTTTGCCTGGTTGACAGCCGAGAAGGTGGCGGCCGACGGGTTGGCGGACTGCGCCAAGGGCCGGGCCATCAGCGTGCCGGGCGCGCTGTACAAGGGATTGGTGTGGGGGAGTGCGTTGTTGCCGCGAGCGGTGAAGCGCTGGGTGTACGCCACCGCGATGAAACGCGGGTAGATCGGGCTCCGAAGCCGTCACCTTCAATCAGTCGAGCTTTTCTAGTCAAGAAGCTTGGCGGAAAATCTCAAACCGCTCAGCAAGAAGATCCCGGTCGGGCTGATGGGATTTGATGGTTGGGATCTGGCGCAACTTCTCGCCGTTCATTTCCTTGATTGAATGCTGCAGAGTGGGGCCGTCAAAAGTTTCCAGCACTGAATCCTTCACATGGATCTCGTAGTCCGGAGAGATGCCGATGATGTTGGAGTCGTATGCGCCGTGGTGGATTTTGCACAGCGATAGTCCATTGTTGATGCTTGCTGAACCGCCTTGTGAGTCGGGCTTGATGTGGGCCGCATCCAGCAACTCGGTGAACGGAAGTCGGCAAACCGCACAACGTTCTTCGTACGCATGGATGACACGGGCGCGAAAAATCGGTTGGTGGTAGCGAGTTTTCACAATTCGCTCGTTGTAGCGCTTCACTATTTCAAGCGCACCGGGCGACTGCTCTTGCGCAATTACTTGTTGCCCAACCTCAAGTGCCACGACGAACTGGTGTTGTGACGGTTCTTCGCCAGCGAGATAAACGGGGAAACGAACATCGAATAACTGTGTCTTTGTTCCTGGAACAAATCCGATGCCGACAAGCCAAAGGAGGGGAAGGCCTCGCTCCATGGCTCGGCGAAGCGCACGGTTGTCGCTTTGGTTTGGATCGGTGCCACGCCACTTGTAGCGCTGCATTCCATCGGGGCCTTCGCCATCCTCGTATGGTCGGGGCTTGCCATCGTCAACGTAGGCAGTCGAAATTGCGATAGCTGAGTCGCTAAGCGATGCGATTTTCCAGATGCCGGTCTGCGGACCGATGAGTCGATACTTCTTCCCATTAGATGGGAATTCGGCGAGTTCGTCACGCGTGAAGAAGGGCTTCTTCAGTTGTTGGGCTCGGATCCAAGCAAAGGCCGCTTCACGAAACTCAAGCTCCTCAGCATCGTTCAGCACGTTGGCAGCTTAGAACAGATGATGATGTGACCTTGACGGCCACCTAAACCGTCCAGATTTTGGTGGAAGGTAGTTAGAAGCTTCGTGGCTTGGGCGAATGCGTGGTCAGAACTGACCGCTGTGCGATCCCAACGCCTCAGGCGTAGTCGATGCTCGAGATCTGGTTCAGCTTGTCCAGCTGATGGCGCGCCTCGATCATGCGCACCGTTCCCGAATGTGAACGCATCACCAGGCTCTGCGTGATCGCACCACCGGCGTGGAAACGCACGCCCTTCAACAACTCTCCGTCGGTCACGCCCGTGGCCGCGAAGAAGCAGTTGTCGCCGCGCACCAGATCGTCGGTGGTCAACACGGCATCCAGGTCGTAGCCGGCATCCAGTGCGGCCGTGCGCTCGGCATCGTTGCGGGGCCACAACTTGCCCTGGATCTCGCCACCCATGCACTTCAACGCCGCGGCCGAGGTGACACCCTCGGGCGTTCCACCGATACCGAACAACACGTCCACGCCGGCGTCGGGCCAGGCGGTGGCGAGTGCACCGAAGATGTCCCCGTCGCTGATCAGCTTGATGCGTGCACCGCTGGCGCGCACCTCCTCGATGAGATCCTTGTGACGATCACGATCCAGGATCATCACCGTCAGGTCGCGCACGCTCTCGCCCTTGGCCTTGGCGATCCACTTCAGGTTGTCGGTGTACGACGCGTTGATGTCGATGGACCCTTTCACGTCGGGGCCGACGGCGATCTTCTCCATGTACATGCACGGACCCGGGTCGAACATGGTGCCCTTCTCGCTGACTGCGATCACCGACAGTGCGTTGCCGCGACCCATGGCGGTCAAGGTGGTGCCGTCGATGGGGTCCACGGCCACGTCGGTGTCGGGCTTGGAACCGTCGCCCACCACCTCGCCGTTGAACAGCATGGGCGCCTCGTCCTTCTCGCCCTCACCGATGACGATCACGCCGTTCATGGGCACGCTGGCCAACACGGTGCGCATGGCGTCCACGGCGGCTCCGTCCACACCGTTCTTGTCGCCGCGACCCACCCAGCGCGAGGCGGCCAGGGCCGCGGATTCGGTGACGCGGACGAGTTCGAGGGCGAGGTTGCGTGAGGGCTTCTCGGGCATGGGTTCAACCGTAGTCCCACGCCCGTGGTCGTCCCTTGTTCCGCCTAGCCTTGCCCCGTGGTCGAACGGCGCCCCCTCACCGTGGCCCAATTCCTGGCCGGGCGCGACCTCACCGAACCCCGCCTCAGCCCCGACGGCTCGCTGGTGGCGTTCTGCGCCTCCGAAGCGGGCGAGACCCATCTGGTGCTGGTGCCCGTGCAGGGCGGCCCCGAGCGCCGTTTGTCGCCGTGGCCCATCCGCGGTGGTCGGGGCTTGGGCGGCGGCAGTCTGGAATGGTTGCGCGACGGCTCGGCCGTGTTGTGTGTGGCCGCCACCGGTGAATTGTGGGCCATCCCGGTGGACGGACGTGCTCCACACGTATTGATGACCCCCGACGCGGGCCGCACCGTGTCGTCGCCCGCGGTGTCGCCCGACGGGGACGCGGTGGCCGTGGTGATCGACCAGACCGAGATTCACGTGATCACGCTCGACGGCTCCGTCACGCGCGTCGACAGCGGTGCGCACGCGTTCGTGATGGACCCGGTGTGGTGGAACGGTTCGCCGGTGTGGGTGGGGTGGAACGCCCCGCACATGCCGTGGGACGAAACACAACTGGTGTCCACCACCGGTGTCATCGGTTCGGCCGCGGGTCTGCAGATTCAGCAACCGCGCACCGACGTGGTGGGCGAGCGCTTGGGTTGGCTGGACGACTCCACCGGTTGGTTGAACCTCACCGTGGTGGGCGACGCCGGCATGGTGCGCGCCGACGAACACCACGAACACGGTCTGCCGTCGTGGGGTGAACATCAACGCTCGTGGTGTTTCCACTCCACCGGTCGACGCGTTGCGTTCGTGCGCAACGAGGACGGCTTCGGTCGCCTGTGCACCATGAACCTCGACACCGGCGAGATACTCGAACACGCCAAGGCCGTGCACGGCCAGCTGTCGTGGGTGGACGACACGTTGGTGGCCATCCGCACCGGTGGCAAGACCCCCACGCAGATCGTCGCCTACGACACGCGCACCGACGACTGGTCCCGTCGCACGTTGGTGGTGGGGCCGTCGCACGATTGGGACGGTCATCCCAGCCTGGTGGAACCCGAGTTGCTCGTGTTCACCGCGCGCGACGGAGAGTCGATTCCCGCCCGTCTGTTCCGCGCGCCGCAACCGAACGGCCGCACCATCTGCTGGATTCACGGTGGTCCCACCGATCAGTGGCAGGTCACCTTCTACCCGAAGATCAACTACTGGGTGGATCGCGGCTACGACGTGTTGGTGCCAGACCACCGCGGTTCCACCGGCCACGGTCGCGCCTTCACGCAGAGCCTGCGCGGCCGTTGGGGCGAACTGGACAGCGACGACGTGGTCGACGCTCTGCGCGCGTTGGGTCGTGACGCGAACACGGTGGCGGTGCTGGGTGGCTCGGCCGGTGGCATGACCGCGCTGAACGTGATGGTGGCCGAACCGCGCGTGGCGCGGTGCGCGGTGGTGTCGTATCCGGTGTGCGACATCGCGGCCCTCGACGCCACCACGCACCGGTTCGAGGCGCACTACAACCGCACGTTGGTGGGCACGCCCGAGGAGACCCTTGAACGCAGTGCGCGACGTTCGCCACTGCATCGCGCCGCGGAATTGCGTCACGTCCCGGTGTTGATCATGCACGGCACCGTCGACCCCGTGGTGCCCGTCGAACAGAGTCGTTCACTCGTGCGCGCCATCGCCCACAGTGGCGGACACCACTGCGAACTGATCGAGTTCGACGGCGAGGGACACGGCTTTCGCGACCCCGCCAACAAGCAGCGCGAGTTCGACGAAACCGAAGCGTTCCTGAACGGGCATCTGCGCTGATTCAGGGCTAGCGTCACGGGCGTGACCGACTGGAACCCGCTCGACCCCGACCTCGAGAACGTCTACTACGACCTGTCGTCGTGGACCTCTGATCAACAGGCCGAACTCACCGCTCGTTTGGCCAACGCCGACATCGCGCACGCGTGGGTGGAATCCGAGTTGGTGGTGTCGGCCGAGTTCGAGGACTTGATGGACACCCTCTTCGACAAGCTCGA
>JAJTEQ010000093.1 GCA_021298195.1 Ilumatobacteraceae bacterium | reverse complement strand
GATGACGTTCACGGGAATGTGTTGCGCGTAATCGAGGGCCGCGTCGACGGGCTCACCGGCCGCGATCTTGGCTTCCATCGCGTCGAGCAGCGAGTGACACAGGATGCGAACCTCACCCTCCCACTCGGCGATCTTCTTGGGCGAGAACGGCGGCAACAACAGACGACGAGCATCGTGGTGGAACGGCGGATCGCTGGTGATGGGCGGTGCGCCACCGATGGGCGCCGGATCGTCGGGAACGACGGTGCTCACCACCACTGCGCGGCTGGTGAAGTTCTCGGTGTCGTAGGCGATCTCGCGAACCGTCTCGTGCGTGACGGGCAACCACGTTCCGCCGTAGCGGTCGCTGTGCGCCACCGGACACGTTTCGCGCAGTTCGCTCCAGATGCCGTGGGCGTTGCGGTTGTAGGCCGGGTCGGCGTGGTCGAAGTCGGTGGCCCAGTCGGTGACGGGGCCGTAGATCGAGACGGGGGGTTCGTACACGGTCATGGATTGGCGCTTCTCACTCGGAAAGGGTGATGGCGAACTCGGGACAGTTGGCCACGGCCAACTTCGCCCGTTCCACCAGATCGGGGCTCACGGTTCCGTCGCCGATCACCACGGCGTTTCCGTAGTCGTCGACATCGAACAATTCGGGAGCGAGGGCGTAACAACGATTGTGACCTTGGCACTTCTCGGCATCGACGTGAATTCGCATGAAATCACCCTACCCCTGCGTCGCGTGGAGTTGAATTTGGGGCGTGCCCCCCGAGAAAGCCGTCGTGACGAATGCTCCCCTGGTCATCCTGCTCCCGCCGTCGGAAGGCAAGGCCGATGGTGGCGGAAAGCCCGGCTGGCGACCGGGCAGCGGCGAATTCGGACGTGCCTTCACGCGCCAACGCTCCGAGCTGTTGGCGGCCCTCGACGCGATCGGTGGCGGTGACGCGAAATTGCTCGGCGTCGGCGGTCGCCATCTGGAGGAGGCGCAACGGGCCAACCTGTCGTTGCTGGGTTCGCCAACCCTGCCCGCGCACCAGCGCTACACGGGGGTGGTGTGGGATCACCTGGCGCCATCGACGATGACCACCAAGGTGCACGCGCGAGCCACCGAGTCCATCATCGTGTTGTCGGGCCTGCTGGGTCTCGTCGGTTTCGACGATCCGCTCCCCGATTACAAGTTGAAGATCGGCGCGTCACTACCAGCGATCGGCAAACTCACCAGCTGGTGGCGTGAACCGTTGTCGACCACGTTGAACACGCGACTCGCCGGACGTCACGTGATCGATCTGTTGCCGAACGAACATCGGGCGGCGTGGACACCGACGCCGGACGCGTACGCGAGTTTGACGTCGGTGACGTTCGTCGAGAAGTCCGGGAAAGTCGCCGGTCACGACGCCAAAGCCGCCAAAGGAATGTTGGCGCGCCATCTGCTGGAATCGAAAGGGCCGCCCGGCGAGGCCTTGCGGGCCTGGAAACACCCGCGCTTCCGCCTCGGGATCAGTGAAGCTTCTCGCGAAAGAAGCTGATCACCCGCTGCACACTCGGCTCGTCGCGCTGCTCGGTCAGCACCGAATGGTCGGTCTTCTTCGACGACGGTAATTCGATGGCGATGAACGCGTCGCCCAGTAGTTCGCGCAGGGAATCGAAGCGGGTGCCGACCAATCGGTCACCGGTGAATCGCAGACCCAACACCTGACACCCTTCGTCGGCCCGGCGCTTCACCACCAGTGCATCGTCGGGCGAGAGATTCAGATCGGCCGCGCGCTTGGCCCCCACCGGAAACGGCAACGACGGCTGGCTCAGCACCGGGGCGAGCATGTGATCGTCGAGCATCATCCCCAACGCGAAACCACCGCTGAAGCACATGCCCACGGCACCGATGCCCGTGCCACCGATCTCCTGATGCAGCGAGCGCCCCAGCGCGCGCAACCACCCGATGATCGGCGAGGTTTTGTTCCGGGCCATCGCGGTGAACTCCTTGGAAACGCACACCTTGACCAACGACGACATCGCGTACCCGTTCGACATCTCCTGGCCCGGTGTGCCCACCAAGTCGGGCATCACGACGGTGAAGCCCGCCGACACCACGTCTTCGGCGAAGGCCGCCACTTTCGGAGTGATGCCGGGCACCTCGTGCACGACCACCACCAGCGGTCCCGAACCCTTGCGATAAGTGTCGTGGGTGATGCCCGCCGCGGTGAAGGACCCTTTGATCCATCCGTTCAAGACGTTCGTGCTCATGTCAGGCTCCTCGCCGCTTCCAGGGCCCGTTGAACCAGGCCTTCGGTTCCCATCTTCATGGTGGACAGGTCGATCCCCTCTTGCCGGCCCATCGCGCCGTGCAGATACCGGGCGTAGACACCTTCGCTGATGACCGCCAGGCGCCAACACGAGAACGCGACGTAGTAGTCGACGGCCGACACGTCGCGACCGGTGTTACCGGCGTATCGCTCGACCAGATCCCGATAGGGAGGGAAGCCGCCCGCCGGGGTGGGGTCGTTGGCCCGCAGAGCGTTCGACGGGCCGTCGCTCCAGTACACACCGAGATATCCGAGGTCCGCGAGCGGATCGCCCAACGTGCACAGTTCCCAGTCGAGCACCGCCGCGATGCGACCGGACGACACATCGGTGAGACAGTTGCCGAAGCGGAAGTCACCGTGTGCGATCACGACTCCTTGTTGACGGGGAAGATGGGCACTCAACCGTCGCACCACCTCGTCGATCTCGGGAAGGTCCCGCGTCTTGGAGTTCTCCCATTGCGTGCTCCACCGCTTCAGCTGGCGTTCGATGTAGCCATCGCGACGCGCCAGATCACCGAGTCCGACGTCGTCCACGTCGACGGCGTGCAGGTCGGCCAGGACGTCGATGAGATGGTGCGCCGCGGCCGGCCGAAGCTCGGTGGGGAGCGCCGCGGCCTTGTCGGCGCTGTCGAGCACCACGCCGTCCACGAAACCCATCACGTAGAAGTTGGCACCGTTCACGTTTTCGTCGGTGCACAGGCCCAACGCACGGGGCACGGGAACCGTGGTGGAGCCGACGGCGGCGATGATGCGGAACTCGCGCGCCATGTCGTGGGCCGTGGCCAACACGTGACCCAACGGTGGACGACGAAGAACGAAACGAGTGCCATCGGCGTCGGTGACGCGATACGTCAGGTTCGACCGGCCACCGGCGATGAGATCGAACGAGAAAGGCGCTCGGGCACCGTCGATGTTGTCGACGAGCCAGGTGCTCACCTTGTCGACGTCGATGCCCTGAACGCTCATGCTCTGTCCCCCGAACGGAGACCGTAGTGGGTGATCATGACGGGCGTTCAGCCCGGACGGGTGACCCCGACCACCTTGTTCCAACTGACCGCGGTCAATCGCACCGAGCGTCCGACACCGGGAGCATCGACCATCATGCCGTCGCCGACGTAGATGCCGACGTGGGTGATGGGGTTGTAGAAGAAGATCAGATCTCCGGGCTCGATGTACTCCACCGGGATACGCGGTGACGAGGAGAACTGTCGACGAGATTGGTGAGGCAAGGAGACCCCGGCTTGTTGCCAGGCCCACATGGTGAGACCCGAACAGTCGAAGGCTTCGTTCTCGGTGGCGGCGTTCTTCACGTACTTCACGCCGATCTGGCTGCGAGCCGCGGCCACGGCCATGGCCCCCCGCGAACTACTGGCCGGAATGCTGGACGGATCGAACCGGGGGCGCGAAACGTTGGTCCCGCCCGACGACGAGCCCGTGGTCGATGCGGGTGAGCCGGACGCCCGACTGGCCGCCAAGGCGTTGGCCTGGGCGCGAGCCGCCGCCGCGGCGGCCGCGGCACGGCGCGCGCGTTCCTTGGCCAGCGCTTCACCGAGTTCTCGTTCGGCCTTGGCCTTCAACGCGGTGTACTCCTCGATCTTGTCGGCCGCTTCGCTTTGACTCTCCTGGATGCGCGTGGCCAGCTCCTCGGCGTTGGTTCGATCCCGTTCGAGTTCGGCTTTCTTGTCGCCCAGGTCGTCGATGAGCGCGTCCAGTTGATCGGAGTTCGCCGAACCGAGGTTCAGCGCCATCTCGGTGAGGTACTGCCGTTGCACCGCCTCGTTCGGTCCGGCGCCCGGAGCGAGCAGTCCGGTCAGGCTGCCTCCGCCGCCGCCGCCCACGAACGCCTGCACGGCCAGGTCCGACATCTGAGCCTGAAGACCACCGACCTCGGTCTCCATCGCGGCGATCACCACTTCGGCCTCGGCGATCTCGAGATCGAGGCGTGCCTTGTCGTCCTCGGCCACCCGCAGTTCCTCGCTGAGCCGATCCACCTCGTCCTCGGCGTCCTCGAGACGATCGACCATCTCGTTGACCTTGCGCCGGGCATCGTCGACGGAGTCCGCGCGCGCGGGACCCACCCA
>JAJTEQ010000092.1 GCA_021298195.1 Ilumatobacteraceae bacterium | reverse complement strand
TGGCCCGCCGCACCCAGGATCACCTCTTGGTGCGCCACCATTCCGCGCATGCGCACCGCGTGTAGTCGGATGTCGGCCGGTCCCTTGCCACCGCGCGCGCCCTCCACCACTTCGTGCGTGGTGGGATCGGGGGCCCAGTCGGTGGATGCCGCCGCCATGCGCTTGGCCGTGGCCATCGCGGTGCCACTGGGCGCGTCGGCCTTGTTGTCGTGGTGCAACTCGATGATCTCGGCGGTGTCGAACCACGGCGAGGCCATCTCGGCGAACTTCATCATCAACACGGCGCTGATGGCGAAGTTGGCCGCGATCAGACAGTTCGACGACTGGAACGCCGAGCGAAAGTTCGCCAGATCGTCGTCGGAGAATCCGGTGGTGCCCACCACCGCGTGCACGCCGTGCAGACCGCACCAACTGAGGTTGGTGCGCGCGGCCGCGGCCACGGTGAAATCGACGGCCACCTGCACGCCCGCGTCGGCCATCGCCCGCGGATCGGCCGCGATGCTGATGCCGTGCGTGCTCTGTCCCGCGCACGCCGGATCGACGGCGGCCACCAACTCGAGGTCGGCGTCGGCGGTCACCGCGTCGCACACCGAGGCGCCCATGCGACCTCCGGCTCCGAACACTCCGACGCGGATACGTGAATCAGTCATGCACCGAGCCTAAATGAACCGGTACATGCTTCTGGGCGGGTTTCGCGACGCCTTAGCGCGCGAAACCCGCCCAGAGTGCGGAACGTGTCCGAATGCGGATCGTGAATCAGCGATGACGACGGGGGCCGCGATCGCGACCTCCGCGACGGTCACCACCGCGACCACCACGGTCGTCGCGGTCGCCGCCTTCACCACCGGCGCTGCCGCCGGGGCCGAGGTCACCGAGTTCGCCGGCGATCTCGCTGTCGAAGGCATCGTCGAAGCTGACGGTCACGGGACCGTCGCCGTTCGAGCGGCCCGACGACTCGCGCGACTCGCGCGGTGCCGATCCACCGGCCGGCGGCTCGGGGCCGTCGCCCACGGGCGACAGGCTGACCTTGCCCTTGTCGTCGATGTCGTCGACGCGCACCTCGATCTCCTGGCCCAGCGTCAACACGTCCTCGACGTTGTTGATGCGCTTGCCGCGACCGAGCTTGGAGATGTGCACCAGTCCGTCACGTCCGGGAAGGATGTTCACGAACGCACCGAACTTGGTGATGCTCACGACGCGACCGTTGTACACGGCGCCGAGTTCGGCCTTGGGCGGATCGACGATGGCCAGAATGCGCGCCTTCGCGTCCTCCATGCGCCAGCCCTCGACGGCACCGATGGTGACGATGCCCACCACGCCGTCGTCGTCGACGCTGATGTCGGCGCCGGTCTCCTGCTGGATGGTGTTGATGACCTTGCCCTTGGGTCCGATGACCTCGCCCACCTTGTCGAGCGGGATGGTGATGCTCGTGATCTTCGGCGCCGACTCGGCCACTTCGGAACGCGGGGTTCCGATGGCAGCGTTCATCACGTCGAGGATCTTGAGACGGGCTTCCTTGGCCTGATCCAGAGCGGCGGCCAGAACGTCGGCGGGGATGCCGTCGATCTTGGTGTCCAGCTGCAGAGCGGTCACGGCGTCGGCGGTGCCGGCCACCTTGAAGTCCATGTCACCGAAGGCGTCCTCGGCTCCGAGGATGTCGGTGAGGCTGGTGTACTTGCCCTCGGCGTAAACGAGGCCCATGGCGATACCGGCCACGGGTGCCTTGATCGGCACACCGGCGTCCATCAACGACAGCGACGACGAGCACACCGATGCCATCGAGGTGGAACCGTTCGACGACATCACCTCGGACACCAGACGCAACGCGTACGCGAACTCTTCCTGGCTGGGGACCACCGGCAGCAACGCGCGCTCGGCGAGCGCACCGTGGCCGATCTCACGACGCTTGGGCGAACCCACGCGACCGGTCTCACCGTTGGCCCACGGCGCCATGTTGTAATGGTGCATGTAACGCTTCTCGGTGGTGGGCGTGAGGGTGTCGAGCATCTGGTTCATGCGGGGCATGGCCAAGGTGGTGACGTTCATGACCTGGGTCTCACCACGCTGGAAGAGTCCCGAGCCGTGAGCCGACGGCAGCACGCGCACTTCGGCCGACACGGGGCGCAGATCGCGCGGTCCGCGACCGTCGATGCGGATGCCCTCGTCGACGATGCGCTTGCGCACCAACTTCTTGGTGAGGGAGCGCACGGCTTCCTTCACTTCCTTCTCGCGACCGGCGAACGCCGAGCCCTCGCCACACAACTGCTTCACCGCGGCATCGCCGGCGGCGTCGGTGGCGGCGTTGCGATCGGCCTTGCGGGCGATCTTGATGGCGTCGGCCAACAGCGGTCCGGCGATTCCCTCGACGGCGGCGAACACGTCGTCGGTGTAATCGAGAACGGGCGTGTAGGCGAGCGGGGTGATGGCGCCCTTGGTGGCGATCACCGAGGCCACCAGCTGACGCTGCAGCGCGATGGACTCCTTGATGTAACGCTTCGAGGCCTCGAGACCACCGGCGAGCACGGTCTCGTCCACCTTGGGCGCACCGTTGGCGTAGTACTCGAAGGACTTCTCGGTGCCACCGGCTTCCACCATCATGATGGCGACGTCGCCGTTGTCCAGTTCGCGACCGGCCACGACCAGTTCGAACGTGCCCTCTTCACCCTCGGTGTAGGTGGGGTGGGGAATCCACGAGCCGTCCTGAGCGAACGCGATGCGCACGGCTCCGATGGGACCCTCGAACGGGATGCCCGAGATCATCAAGGCAGCCGAAGCGGCGTTGATGCTGAGCACGTCGTGCGGGTTCACCTGATCGGCACCCAACACGGTGAGCACGATCTGCACTTCGTTGCGGAAGCCGTCGGGGAACGCCGGACGCAACGGGCGGTCGGTCAGACGGCAGGTGAGGATGGCGCCTTCGCTGGGGCGACCTTCACGTCGGAAGAACGCACCGGGAATCTTGCCGGCCGCGTAGGCCCGCTCTTCCACGTCGACGGTCAGGGGGAAGAAGTCCACACCGGGGCGGACATCTTTGGCTGCGTTCGCGGTGGCGAGAACGATGCTGCCGCCAATGCTGGCGACCACCGCTCCCTGGCTTTGGAAAGCCAGTTTGCCGGTCTCGAACGACAGGGTCTTGTCGGTGCCCCCAACGGGACCCGACACTCGGATGGCATCGGCCATGACGAGCTCCTTTCGCGCGACGCGGATCCTTTCCGCATCGCCTATGGAGCAGCAGGTCGGTTCCCAGTGGGCGGGGTCGGCACCTCGATGCCGGCCGGGGCCACTGACAACCGAACCCTTGTCTGCTCGGTTTTGGTTGTATTGCTAAACGGGCGCGCGCCTCAGCGACGCAGGCCCAACTTGGCAACGATCTCGCGGTAACGCTCGACGTTGCGACCCTTGACGTAGTCGAGAAGACGACGACGACGGCCGACCATCATGAGCAGCCCACGACGGCTGTGGTGATCGTGGGGGTGAGCCTTCAGGTGGTCGGTGAGATGGTTGATGCGCTCGCTGAGGAGAGCGATCTGCACCTCGGGCGAACCGGTGTCGGTCGCGTGCGCGCGGTGCTGTGAGATGGTTTCAGCCTTGGGGGTGCCAGCCATGGCGGTCCCTGCCTTCCGTGTATGTAGGTGTCGGAGGTCGCTCGGGCCGGTTGGCCCCAGCATCACGCCGGAGTCGGAACCCCAACGGACGCTGGCAAGCCTACGGGGGCAGAACGGGTGTTCCACCGGGGGTGGGCCGGGGTGTCTGGCGGCGGTCGCGGGGTTCGGGTCCGGATTTCGCCTGCTCAGGCCGGCGATACCCTGACGACATGTTCACGGGCATCGTCGAAGAGTTAGGCACGGTGTTGTCGTCCCGGCCGGTCACCACCGAGTGGGGTGCCGGTGTGCGCCTACGAATCGCCGCTTCCACCGTGTTGGAGGGTTCCGGACTGGGAGCATCCATCGCCGTCAACGGCTGCTGCCTCACGTTGGTCGACCAGGGTGTCGACGCCGGCTCGGGCTGGTGGGACACCGACGTGTCGCAGGAGACCCTCGACCGCACCACCACCGGTTCACTACAGGTAGGCGACCGTGTGAACCTGGAGCGGCCGATGGCCCTGGGTGATCGCCTGGGCGGCCACATGGTGCTCGGCCACGTCGACGGTGTGGGCGAGGTGGTCTCCCCCGCCCCCGACCTGGTGGTGCGCGTGCCCGCGTCGATGATGCGCTATCTGGTGGAGAAGGGTTCGGTGACCGTGGACGGCATTTCGCTGACCGCTTTCGACATCACCGACGACACTTTCCGCGTGGCCGTGATTCCGCACACCGCCGAGGTGACCACACTCGGTTTTCGACCCGCCGGCTCCAAGGTGAACCTGGAGATGGACGT
>JAJTEQ010000036.1 GCA_021298195.1 Ilumatobacteraceae bacterium | reverse complement strand
GTCGAGGGTCGTGAAGGATCCCGGCGCCAGCGGAACGCGCACCCGCCGTCCACCGTGACCGAGGCGGATGAGCACGCCGGTGTCGTCCCAGCGGTCGACGGGGTGCACCCGACCGGCGATGCTGGACAGCCCGGTGCTGGCCGGTGTGGCGACGGCGGCGATGACGACGCGCACCGTGTTCGGATCGCGCACCGCCCGGGCACCCACGAACTGCGCATCGATGAAAGCCAGATCCACCAACGCCAGATCGTCGCGCGACACGGTTCGTTCCGCGTCACCTTCGACGACCACGTCGTCGATGCGAACGGTGACGCGCTTGGAACGCCGTCCGACCACGGCGATGTCCACGTGACCGGCGGCGACTAGCGCCGCGGCGGCTCCGGCCGACGTTCCGTCGATGGCACTGGGGTACACGTTGTTGGTGCCCGTGGAGATGGCGATCAGGGGAGCGTCGGGCCAACCGAGGGCCACGTCGCGTGACGTGCCGTCACCACCGAGGGCGATCACGGCTCCGGCTTGTTCCTTCCAGAAGCGTCGCGCGGCGGCGATGGTGTCGTGACGCGAACCACTGAGTGGTTCGTCCACGATCTCCACCGAACAGCGCCCATCCCGGCCGTCGAGACCCAAACCCTCGGCCGCGCGCTCGGCGAGACGGTGGCGATCGGGCATCAACAGGATGCGGGTGGCGCCGGCCTCGGCCGCGGCCACGATGGCGCGACGCACGATGCCCACCTTGGTGACGTCGGAGGTGTGGGTGGCCGGGGTCACCAATCGTCGAATGTCCTTACCCGCGTTGGGGTTGACGATGATGCCGACGGTGGACATGGACGTCGATCAGACGCGGGCCATCACGTCACGGATTCCCTGGACGATGGTCTTGGAATCCGGGATGTAGTGCTGTTCGAGCGCGGGGCTGAAGGGAACGGGCGAGAACGGAGCGCCGATACGGGTCACGGGAGCGTCGAGATAATCGAACGCCAGCTCCTGGATCTGCGAGGCGATCTCGCCTCCGAGTCCACCGAAGCGCACGGCCTCGTGCACCACCACCGCGTGGTTGGTCTTCTTGACCGACGACACGATGAGGTCGGTGTCGAGGGGTTGCAAAGTTCGGGGATCGATGATCTCGCAGTCGATGCCGTCCTTGGCCAGTTCGTCGGCGGCGATGAGGGCTTCGTTCGCCATGCGCGCGTACGCGACGATGGTGACGTCCTTGCCCGGACGCAGGATGTTGCCCTTGCCGAGCGGGATGGAGTAGCTCTCCTCGGGAACGTGCCCGGTCATGCCGAGGAGGCGCTTGTGCTTGATCATGACCGTCGGGTTGTTCTCCTGGATGCAGGCCGTCATCAAACCCTTCATGTCGTAGGGATTGGACGGCATGACGACCTTGAGGCCCGGAATGTGGCACAGCAACGCCTCGAGTGACTGGCTGTGCTGTGCCGCCGCGGACAAGCCACCGCCACCAGCGGTCGTGATGGTGAGGGGCAACACGGCGTCGCCACCGAACATGTACTTCAACTTGGCGGCCTGGTTCACGATCTGGTCGAGGGCCACGCAGATGAAGTCCATGAACATCAGGTCCACGATGGGGCGCAATCCGGTGACGGCCGCGCCCACGCCGAGGCCGACGATGGCCTGTTCGCTGATGGGGGTGTCCACCACGCGATCGGCGCCGAACTTGGCCTGCAGTCCACCGAAGGTTCCGAACACGCCACCGAACGCGCCGATGTCCTCACCGGCGCAGAACACGTTGGGGTCGGCCTCCATCTGTTGTTTGACGGCCTCGTTGAAGGCCATCACGTAGGCGAGTTTGCGTTCGTCGGCCATCAGTTCGCTCCGCTCATGCTGGTGTACACGCCGACCATGATCTGGTCGGGCGTGGGGTAGGGACTCTCGTCGGCGAACGCGATGGCCGCCTCGATGCCGGCGCGCAGTTCGGCCCAGATGGCATCGAACTGATCGCGAGTGGCCGCCTTGTTCTCGATCATGCGGTCCTCGAGGGTGAAGATCGGGTCACGCTGTTTCCACATGGCGACCTCGTCGTCGGAGCGGTACTTCAGGCCGAGGTTCTGCACGCCGTGGTGGTTGTAGAAGCGGTAGGTCTTGGCCTCGATCAGCGACGGTCCGCCGCCGGTGCGCGCGCGCTCGACCGCTTCCACGGCCGCCTCGTGAACCGCGATGACGTCCATGCCGTCCACGATGACACCGGGCATTCCGTAACCGGCGGCGCGGTCGACGATGTCGGTGATCGCCATGGTCTTGTCGCGCGGGGTGAACTCGCCGTACTCGTTGTTCTCGCATGCGAAGACGATGGGAAGGTGGAGGGCGCACGCCATGTTGGCGGCTTCGTGGAAAGCTCCGATGTTGGTGGAACCGTCACCGAAGAACGCCACGGCGACCTGGCCACGGCCACGGTAACGATTCGCGAAGGCCGCGCCGACGGCGATCGGCGATCCGGCGCCCACGATGCCGTTCGCGCCCAACATGCCGAGCGAGGTGTCCGAGATGTGCATCGAGCCACCCTTGCCCTTGCAGTAGCCGGTGGCCTTGCCCATCAGTTCGGCCATCATGCGGTTGAAATCTCCGCCCTTGGCCACCAAGTGTCCGTGACCGCGGTGGGTGGAGGTGATGTGGTCGTCGTCGTTCAGGGCTCCGCACACGCCGGCAGCCACCGCTTCCTCACCCACGTAGAGGTGGAGGAATCCGGGCAGGCGATTGGATTCGGCCAGGCGACCGGCCGCCTCCTCGAACAAGCGGATGCGCACCATGCGTCGGTGCAGGTCGAGTTGCACGTGTACGGGTAGGTCCATGAGTGGTTTTCCTTCTGGTTCGAGTGGTCGGTCGTCGGGTCAGGCGTCGAGTCCGCGTGCCCACCGTAGTGAGCGACGGAGCAATTCGTAATATGCCGGCTTCTCCCACGAGCAGCGTTCGATGCGCGGGTAGTAGTCGAGGACCGGCTTCATGTCGTAGTGGCCCCGGCAGTGACCGAGGGTGTTGTACAGGATGGAGCCCTTGCCCAGATCGCGCAGATACATGACGAGGTGGGTCGGATCGCCGGTGGTCCAATCGGCCTCGGCGAAACCGACCGCGTCCCCTTGCCACGTCGTGTGCAACAAGGGCTTCAGCGCGGCGCGGTCGGCGTACTCGCTGAGGTACAGCTCGTCGTCGGTGTCGAACGATTCGATACCCGACACCAACCAGTGCGACGGATCCGACACCGACACCGTGTACGGCTGGATCGGCGGGTGGGCGACGAACTGGCTGCCGAGGGTCTCGGCCCACAAGGGGAAGATTCGTGGTGACTCGACGCCGTTGGGTCCACCCAGGGTGAGCGCGGCGTTGGTGCCGTGAAGGGCCACCCAGCGCCCACCGTTCTCCACCCATGCGCGCACCGCGCGTTGGGCGTTCTCGCTCGGGCGCACGTCGCAGGTGTACGACACCAGGATCTCGGCCGACGTGATGCCGTCCACGTCCTCGTAGTCGGGTTGCACCCGCACCCGGAACTCATCGTGTTCGGCGAGCAAGGTCAGCAACTCACGACGAGCGAAGTCGATGTCGTGATACTTGCCACCGGCGACCAGGGTCACCTCGATCCGACGCGAGGCCGGTTTCTGGCTCATGGCTCGTCGCTCAGAAGTCGACGCGCTTCAGGAAACCGCCGTCGACGGTGAGGTTGACACCGTTGATGTGGCGGGCCCGATCGCTGGCAAGGAAAGCGACGGCGTTGGCGACGTCACTGGGTTCGCCCATGTGTCCGCCGGGGTGGGCCTTCTCGGTGGCCTCGAAGAACGGGGGCATGGCGTTCTTGATCATGTCCCAGTCGCCACCTTGCACCATGATCGGTCCGGGCGAGACGACGTTGCAACGGATGCCCTGTGCGCCGAGCACCTGGGCCTGACCGAGGGTCCAGTTCGTGACCGCGGACTTCAAGGCGCTGTAGCTGCCCGAACCGCTCGCGAAGTGCTCGGTGGTCGCGGTGGTTCCGATGCTGATGACGGATCCGCCTCCGTTGGCCAGCGCGGCCTTGGCGGCCTCGACGCCGTACACCAACGCCATCAAGTCGATGTTGAAGTTGTTCACCCACTGCTCGAGCTTGCGCGCCGGCTTGCCCGACGTGTTGTGCACGTAGACGTCGATGCCGCCGAGTTGCTCGGCCGAGGAGTTCACCCACGCCTGCAGAGCCTCGGGATTGCCGGCGTCCACCGAGGCACCCACGACGGTGCCCTTGGCCGACAGTTCCTTCACCGCAGCGGCCACCTCGTCGGCGTTGCGCGCACAGATGGCGACCGACGCGCCCTCGGCGAGCAACGTTTCGGCGATGGCGCGTCCGAGACCCTTGGTCGCACCGGTGACGAGAGCCTTCTTGCCCTTGAGTCCGAGATCCATGATTTCCCCCTGGTTGTGTGTCGTGCGACGGCGACGCCGTCGGTGTGTATACCGGTGGAAGCCCTCGTCAGCGACGAGTGTCCTTCCAAGCCAGATCCTTGTCGACGCGCGGCTCGCCGGGCAGGCCGAGAACGCGTTCGCCGATGATGTTGCGCTGGGTCTCGTCCGAGCCGCCCGCGATGCGGTAACCGGGTGCGCCCAGCACGTGCTCGCCCCAGGCGAACGTTCCCCATTCCTCGGTGTCGGCCACGAGAGCGGCACCCAGGATGCGCGAGATGAGATCCGAGATGCGGGTCATGCCCTCGGTCCATATGAGTTTGCCCAACGAGCCCTCGGGTCCGGGGGGCGAGCCCGCGCGACGCATGTCGGCGGCTCGTCGATTGACGAAACCCTCCACGCGGAAGTGCGTGTAGGCCTTGGCCAGTTCCTGACGCAGGATCGGGTCGCTGGTGACCCCCATGGCCCGTGCGGTCGCCAGCACCTGACGCCACGAGCCACCGACGCGGTTGCCGCCGCCACCATCACCGGAGTGGTCACGCTCGAAGCCGAGGGTGGTGAGCGCCACCTTCCAGCCTTCGCCCTCGGGTCCGAGGCGCATGGAGTCCGGGATGCGCACGTCGTTGAAGAAGACCTCGTTGAACGACGACCCACCGCTCATCTGCTTGATCGGGCGGATTTCGATGCCGGGAAGGTCCATCGGAATGATGAACGCGGTCATGCCCTTGTGCTTGACGACGTCGATGTTGCTTCGGGCGATCAATTCGCCCCACTCGCTGAATTGGGCGCCCGAGCTCCAGACCTTCTGGCCGTTCAGGACCCACTCGTCGCCATCGCGATCGGCGCGGCAGCCCAGCGAGGCCAGGTCACTGCCGGCCCCCGGTTCGGAGAACAACTGGCAACACAGATCGCGCGTGGCCATGAATCGTCCGACGAACTGTTCCTTTTGCTCCTCGGTGCCGAACAGGTCGATGGTCGGTGCGATCAGGCCCACGGTGACGCTCAGGGTCTCGTGTCCGGTCGGCGTGGCGAACTGCGACTCGAGTTTGGAAAACGCGCGTGAGTAGGCGCGCGGGTAACCGAGGCCGCCGTACTTCACCGGAGCGGTGATGGCGTGGTACCCGTGCTCGGCCTTCTTCTGGATCCAGGCCTTGCCCCGCTCGAGAAGGGCCGATTCCTCCTCGAAGGTGAGCGAATGGAAGACCGACACCGAGAACTCGCCCTCGCCCCAGACCAATTCCTTCTCGTCGCTGCCGCCGGTGCGGTATTCGGCGTTGGCCTCCAGCCATTCGCGGGCGGTCTTGGTGAACTCCTCCAAAGACGGGGGAGTGACGGAGTCGGTGTGCGCGTCCACGACCCCACCGTAATTGACCCGCTGATCAGTATTCGCACCGTGGCGGGGCGTTGGTCCCGTCGGGGACGTGACGCTCGACCCGATCCGAGTGGGTCGGTGCGGTCATACTCGTTTCGTGGGGAAACGCGAGGCCGTCGGGCTGCACGTCGTGCCGAGGGAGTCGGCCAAGAGGCTCGGACGCCCCCCGGACACCGATTCGGCCGACACCCGGCGGATGATCCTGCGGATCGCGCGCGAGACGTTCTCGGTTCTGGGTTACGAAGTGGCCACCAACCGCGAGATCGCCTCCCGGTCCGGTGTCACGCCCGGCGCCCTCTATCACTACTTCGGATCCAAGATGGACCTGTACCTGGCGGTTCACGAGTACACGCAGGATCTGGTCTACTCCCGCTTCAGCGAAGCCATCGTGGGTCGTCACACGTTCGTCGACCAATTCACGGCGGTTCTCGACGTGGCTCACGAGATGAACAGGACCGATCACTCGGTGGCGCGTTTCCTCGGTGCCGTTCGAGTCGACGTTCGTCGCCACCCCGAGATGCGGGTGTCGGTCGAGCCGCGCAGTCGTCAACGTGAGCGCTTCTTCGCCGACATGGTGGAGGTGGGTGTGTCGACGGGTGAGATCTCCCCGCAACGTCGGGCGGTCGTTTTCGCCTACATCCTGACGGTGCTCGTCGGACTGACCGATGCGGTGTCGGACGACATCGACGAACAGGGTCGGGCGATCGTGGGCATCAAGGACGCGCTGCGCGGACTTCTGGGGTGACCGTGACGTACTCGCATCTGGAGCACGCGAACGACCTCGAGCCTTCGGCGGGTCACCACCATCTCATCGAACAATGCCCGATTCACCGCGAGGAATCCTTCGATCCGCCGTTCTACGTCGTCAGTCGCCACGAGGACGTGTTGTCGATGGTGACCGATCCCGAACTGTGGCGGAACGGTGACGGCCCCGGTGTCTTTCATCAGGTGGGTGGGGTGCTCGGATCGGCCGATGATCCGGACCACCGACGTCAACGCAAGGTGTTGCAGGACGGGTTTCGTCCCGCGGCCATCGCTTCGTTGGCACCGCGCGTCGAGCAGATCGGTCGACAACTCTGGGACGCGGCGTTCTCGGCCGACGGTGAAGGAGATTTCGTCCACCTCTTCGCGTTTCCGTTCCCGGCCATCGTGATCGCCGAGATGCTCGGCATCCGCGCCGAGGATCGCGACCGGTTCGGACAATGGTCCGACGACATCGTGAACGGACTGGGAGGCGGAGACCTGCGTCTGGTCGAGAAGGCGAACGAGGGGATCTTCGCCCTCGTCGACGATCTGGTGGCGGAGCGGCGCGCTCACCTCGAGGCCGGAACCGAACCACCCGACGATCTGGTGACGGTGTTGGCACGCGCGCACCTGGCCGGAGAGTTGGCCCACGGCGAAGTGCGTCGATTGTGTCAACAGGTGCTGGTGGCCGGTCACGAGACCACCGCCAGTTTGTTGAGCCTCATGTTGTATCGCTTGGTCACGGAGCCACGTCTGGTCGCCGAACTGCGCGCCGATCCCGATCTCGTTCCGTGGGCCGTGGAGGAGTTCCTGCGTTACGACTCACCGGTACAAGGATTGTTCCGCACCAACAGCCGCGACTGTCCGGTGCGTGGCGAAACCATCGCGGCGGGCACCAAGATGCAATTGCTGTTCGCCGCTGCCAACCGTGATCCGCGCGTGTGGGACGATCCCGACGCCATTCGTTTGAATCGATTCGGACCCGGTTCGCGCCCGCATCTGGCGTTCGGTTGGGGAGTGCACCACTGCATCGGGAACGTGCTGGCACGACGCGAGGGACAACTGGCTCTGCGTTGGATGATCGACACGTTCGAGACGGTGGAACTGACCGGTGAGGTGAAGGTGAACCAGCCCTTCATCCTTCGCGGGCTGACCACTCTGCCGATCCGTTGGACCGTGCGTTCGCCGGGGTCAAGCCCCGACCCGGTGACGGCGTAGTCTTCGGTCGTGCGCACGACGATCGTCACCGGGGCGGCCTCCGGCATCGGACTGGCCACGGTCGAGGCGTTGGTCGGACAAGGTGGTGCGGTCGTGGCAGTCGACCGACCGGGGGCTCCGGTCGAGTCGCTCTCCCGGCTGACCAACGTGACCACCGTGGTCGGAGACGTGACCGATCCGGAAACCAATCGTCGCGCGGTGGAGATGGCGGTGTCCGAATTCGGTGGTCTCGATGCGTTGGTCTGCAACGCCGGTATGCCGTGCAGTGGTGACATCCTCGAGATGCCCATCGAACAGTTCGATCGCACGATGGAGGTCAACGTGCGGGCCGTGTTGCTCGGTCTGCGCGCCGCGGTGCCCGCGATGCGCCGCGGTGGTGGTGGGCGGGTGGTCGTCACGGCATCGACGTCGGGTATCGCCGCCGATCCCAACATGTGGCCCTACAACACGTCGAAGGCCGCCGTCATCAACCTGGCCCGCGGCGCGGCCCTCGACCTGGCGGCCGACGCCATCACCGTGAACGTGGTCTGTCCCGGGCCCACCGAGACGGGCATGACCTCGGGCATCAAGTCGGTTCCGGCGGTGTACGAGGGTCTGCGACGCGCGGTTCCCATGCAACGATGGGGTCGCGCCGACGAGGTGGCCGCGGTCATCGCTTTTCTGGTGTCCCCGGCGGCCAGTTTCATCACCGGCGCCGTCGTGCCGGTGGACGGCGGAATCACGGCCAACACCGGCCAATTCCTGCCGCGCGAGAAATCCTGACCACGCAACGAACGACTCACATTGGAGGAAGACATGGCCGAACATCCCGAGAACTACGAGGACGTCACCGTCTACGGATTGGACGAGGACATGGAGGAAAAGTTGCTGCTCGCGCACAACGAGTGCACCTTCATCTGGTCCAACAAGGAGGGGTGGCCGGTCGGCGTGATCATGTCGTACGTGTGGCGCAAGGGTTCGTTCTGGTTGACCGCGTCCAGTCAACGCGCGCGCATCTCGGCGATCCGTCGCGACCCGCGCGCGTGCGTGGTGGTCACGTCCACCGGTTCGTCGTTGCCCCGCAACAAGGCGATCACGTGGAAGGGCACCTGCACCCTGCACGACGACGATGCGACCAAGGCGTGGTTCTACCCCGAGTTGGCCGAGGCCATCATGGGATCGGATGTCGCGCGTCGTGACACCTTCGCCAAGTTCCTGGATTCACCGCGTCGTGTCATCATCGAGGTGACTCCGACCCAACGAATCGGATACGACGGAGCCAAGATGGGCAAGGCCACCGCCGAATGGATGGCCGCCCAGGCCAAGAACGCCTGAACCACCCCGTCCCGCGAAGGAGAACGACATGGCCATGAAACTCGGATTGTCCGCTGACGAGGTGCTCACCACGACCCGTGCGGTGCGCAAGCGTCTGGACCTCACCAAACCGGTGGAGCGCGAGGTGTTGATGGAGTGCGTGGAGATCGCGCACCAGGCGCCGACCGGCTCCAACATGCAGGGTTGGCGATGGTTGTTCGTCGAGGATCAGGCGAAGAAGACCGCGCTGGCCGAGATGTACCGAGCGAACTACTACCCGTACGTGAACGACCCGAATCGCCCGAAGCGCGACGCCCAAGGCGAGCGCATCGTCGACTCGTCGATGCACCTGGCCCAGGTGCTCGACCAGGTTCCGGTTCTGATGATTCCGCTCATCGCCGGACGACTCGACGCCGGCACCCCGACGTTCGGGCAGGCGTCGGCGTGGGGTTCGCTGTTGCCGGCGGTCTGGAGTTTCATGCTCGCCCTGCGCGAGCGCGGACTCGGCTCGGCGTGGACCACCCTGCACCTGCCGCACGAGAAAGAAGCCGCGGAGCTGTTGGGCATTCCGTTCGACAAGTACACCCAAGCCGGACTGTTCCCGATCGCGTACACCGTGGGAACCGACTTCAAGTTGGCGTCCCGAGTGCCCGCTGAGAAGTTCGTCCGCTGGGACACCTGGTCCTAACCCCCCCGTCAAAAATGCGACAATTTGTCGCTTTGTGTACACCACCCGTGTACACAAAGCGACAAATTGTCGCATTTTGGGTTTGGTTAGGGGGTGGGGGCGGACCAGAGGATGGCGTTGCGGATGATCCGTCGGAACGTCGGGTCCGCATACGTCGTCGGACCGTCGCCGAACTGCAGATACGCGAGCGACGAGTTTCCTACTCGCTTGACCCACGCCACCAGCGCGCTCCCCGCGGGGTGGGTCCAGCCGTCGTTGCTGTTGCGCCGACCGCGGATCGCCTGGTCGGCCGAGAAGAAGCGCGTCGGCTCGTCCACCGGGAACGTGGTGCGCATGATCGGCTCCACGTCGTCCTCGAACACCGGGAAGCAGTACAGCTCGTCGGTGAGCACGAAGGAATCTCCGAGCCCCTCGCAGATGGGGTGTTCGGGCGCCAGCACCTCGACGGTGTGCGCCACGTCGAAGACGTATCCCGAATCCGGATACTCCACGCCCCGCAAGCTGCCCGAGCGATAGTGGAAACGCCCCCCGACCATCTCGGCGAAACCCTCCCATGCCGGCCAGCTGGCCACGGCGTGGTGCATGAACACCATTCCGATTCCTCGTTCGCACAGCTCGGCGAACACACGACGTTGATCCTCGGTGGGCGCCGGCGTTTCGAGCGGGGCCTGGGCGTCGCGGGTGAACGTGAGTCCGGGCATGTCGTAAAACAGGATCACGTCCGGTGGGTCGACATCGGGCACCGAGGGTGAGTTCACCGCGGTCCAGACCACGTCTTCGCGCGACGACAACCAATCGAACACGGCGAAGAAGTCCGCGGCCACGAAGGGGTGTCCGCCGGTGACGACGTGCAGGCGGATGGTCATCGACGTCAGCCGCGACCGACGAAGGCCCAGTCGCCCTTGATGGCGTCCTCGTGGGCCAGTCGCAGAGCAAGAATGTCGCGACCCCGAAGGTGCAGCTCGGTGTGGCCGGCGGCGAACACCTTTTCCATGGCGACCGAGAGGCACTCTCCGGCGCGACTGTACGAGTCGCTCACAGCCTCGAGATGGAGGGTCGTGTTGTCGCCCGTCTCGTAGGCGGCGAGAGCGGCGTCGATCTCGGGCGTGGAGCCGACGGTGGACTTCACGTCGCGCGCGAACGCGACCATGAGGTCGGACTCCTCGCGCATCCACGCGATCTCGTGGGCCGACCGTTCGGCGCAGTTCCGCAGAACGTTCTCCAACATCTGGATGGCGATCTTGACGTTCGGATCGCTGACCGCGGGATCGATGGTCTCGAGCAACTCGCGACGACAGTCGAGGAGGACCTGCGGGGTGGTGGGCTTGGACAACATGGTTCGTCTCCGGTTCAGATGCTGGGGGCGACGCAACCGCCCATGAAGTTGGCGTGACCGACGGTGAGCGCGTTGAGCGTGTAGGTGGTCATGATCCCCGAGTTGAGACCCTTGGACATGGCGGCGGCTCCGGCGAGAATCTGCGCGTACACCGAGATGGCGGCCAGCGACGAAAAGAAACCGAGGGTCGCCAGGTTCACCGTGTCCTCACCGAAGCCGGTCTTCTCGCGGTACCGAGCCAGAAACGCCATCGGATCGTTCATGATCAGGCTCGGCCCCGAAGAGGCCGAGTAGACGGCGTAATAGCCGAGGTCCTCGCGCGGGTCACCGATGTGGGTGAGTTCCCAGTCGATCACCTGGTGACTGCCATCGGCCGCCACCATGATGTTGGCGGGCTGGAAGTCGCTGTGCACGATGCGCAGGGGCAGGGGCGCGGGCTTGTTGGCGTCCAGCCACTCGGCCACGTAGCGCAGGAACGGGTTGGACTCCGCGTGCGCCCGGTCGGCTTGACGGAATCGATCGATGAGACCGCTCAGATAGGTCGACCAGTCGTTGGGGCGAGCGATGGCGTCACCGACGTCGTTCGGATCGATCGAGTGCACCCGGGCCATGGTGTCGACGAGGTCGAACGTGTGACGCCCGTAGTCACCCGGCTCGCATTCGTTGATGTGCGACTGCAACGACCGCCCCTCCACGAAGTCGAGCACGATGCACTTGGTCCCGAGCTCGTCACCGGTGGCGTCGAAGTAACGGGCCTTGGGCATGGGGATGCTGTCGGCACGACCGAGAGCGCTCAACAGCGCCCATTCGGTGGCGCGATCGGTCTCCATCATCGCTTTGCCCGGGGGCGGGTCACCGCGCAACACGAGATGCTCGGAACGACCGTCGGCCCAGGTGACCGCGGCCTTGGCCATGAGGCGGCTGTAGCCGCCCGACATCGGTTCGTAGGCCGTCACGGTGGCCTTCTGCCCTCCGTGGGCGGAGAGAAAAGCCGCGAGCTTGGCGGGCATCACACTCGGATCGATCATTGTTCCCCCTCGTTGGTCGACGCGACGACGCGTCGATTATTGCTTGGCGCGTGGGCTGGCCGAAACCCGGTGGTTGGCCACCTGCGGTCCGCCGACCCAACCGCACAGTTGCGGATCACATTCGCGGATCTCACCGTCGACGTGCTGTCCGTTCACGCGGAAGATGCCCCACTTGCCGTCCTTGGAGACGCGGATGTTCCCGTGGCCGTCCTGCTCGTACAAGGCGCCGGAGAAGGGATGGACGATGCCCAACATCAGTCGGCCGCCTTTCGGCCCTCGTCGATGAACTCACCGAGTCGCTGATGCAGCCAGCGAACCTTGGCCTCTTGGTAGTTGGCCAACGTGATGCCGGGCTTGCGCGTCGTCTCCAGACCGAGCTGGACCTTCGACATGTTGAACACGTCCTGTTCGAACACCTTGGCGAGCATTCCGAGACCGGGTTCGTTGGTGAAGGGCTCGTCGTGGGCGAGGTGTCGAATGGTGGCGTTCGGTGGCTTGGGGCCCGAATAGGGCGACAGGAACAGCACCTCCATGATGGACGAGCGGTGATCGTCACCGTTCGGTCGGAAGCGGTACACGATGCGGTTGAACGCTCCCCAGGGATGGAAGTTCGGGAACACCGTGTAGTCGATGCTGTCCATCATCTCCGAATCACTCATCGTGTCGACCCGGTCGCCGACGGCCGGTCGCCAACGTTCACGCGAGGCTTGGGACGCGATGGCTCGCGCCGACCCACCTTCGGGAACCTGGATGGGGCTCTCTTGGTCCTCGCGGACGTCCAGCATCGAACGCATCATGGTGTTCTCGTCGACCGGGTACCACAGCAAAGGGCTGGTGCTGAGTCCGGCGGTGATGACGCGCGAGAAGTTGTCCCAGATGTCGACCTGAGAGTTGGTGTCGGCGAGGTAGTAGAGAATCTGCGGGTGCGTGGCGTTCACGTGGTACGCCTCGCTGAACGCTTCCTGGGCCACTTTCCAATTGGCGTGGATCACCCGCGTCACGTGCGTCTCGACGTAACGATCCTCGAGTTTCCAGATGTCGAACTGCTCGCGAATGCCGCCGAGGAAATCCTCGAGGGGTTCGGCGTCGGGGTCGGGGTTGATGAAGACGAAACCGGCCCAGGTGCCCACGCGACACTCCGGCAAGTGGAAGTCGTCGGGTCGTTCGTCGACGTGGGGGAAGTCCCACTTGGCGGGAACGTCGGCCAACGCCCCGTCGAGGGCCCAGGCGAAGCCGTGGAACGGGCAACGGATCTCCGAGCAGTGACCGTCGTAATCCTTCAGACGTCGGCCACGGTGCAGGCACGCGTTCGGGTAGGCCTTGATCGACAGATCGGGCTGTCGGACCACGATGTAGGACAGACCCGCGATGTCGTAGGCGATGTAGTCGCCGGCCTCGGGAATGTGATCCTCGCGGCAGGCGAACTGCCAGACCCGCTTCCAGAGGTACTCCTTTTCCAGTTCGTGCCACTCGCGGGAGGTGTAGCGCTCGATCGGGATGTCGTCGTCGCCGAGGAAACGGGGGGACTCCAGACGCAACACATCGGGCACCGGATGGGTGTCGGCGTCCAGGAGGTCCTGATAGCTGACGCCGGGAGAACGTGCTGGTCGCGGGTCGAGTGCGGTCATGGATCCATTATTGACCGTCGGGTTAGTTCCGTCCACTACGCAGGTGACAGCATGGGAGGCGGAGACGCGAACAGCGGCGAAGCGAACATAATGGTGGGACTGGTTCGCACCAAGGGGGACATGGGCATGTTGACGTATCCGAACATCTTCGAGGCACACGCCGACGAGTTTCCCGATGCCGTCGCCATCGCGTACGGGGATCGTGAGTTGACGTGGTCGCAGTACGAGAACGCCGCGGCCCGACTGGCGTCGGCGTTGTCGGCGAACAGCCTGTCTCGCGAGTCCAAGGTGGGCATGTTCCTGTACAACTGTCCCGAGTACCTGATCACCCAGTTCGCCGCGTTCAAGCAGCGCATCACCCCGGTCAACGTCAACTACCGCTACCTGGACGACGAGCTTCTCTACCTGCTCGAGAACGCCGACTGCGAAGCCGTCGTCTTCCACGCGAGCCTCGGCGATCGCATCGCGCGCATCAAGGATCGACTGCCAAAGTTGCGGTTGTTGATCGAGGTTGCCGACGGTCCGTCGGCGAATGTGCCCGGTGCGTCGTCTTGGGACGCGGTCTTGGCCGCCAACTCGCCGGCCCCGCGCATCGAGCGGGGCCTCGACGACCTCTACATGTTGTACACCGGCGGCACCACGGGAATGCCCAAGGGAGTGATGTACGCCATGGGCAACTTCACCGCCGGCTTCCTCGGTTTCTACACGGCCCCGATGGGCCGGCCCCCGGTGGAAAGCATCGCCGAGGTGACCGGGATGACCAAGATGGTTCACGGGCTCGGCCAGCCGGTCGCGGTTCCGTGTTGCCCCTTGATGCACGGGACGGGCGTGTGGTTGGGCGCTTTGTTGCCGCACTTGGTGGCCGGCAAGGTGGTCTTGTTGGAGGGGCGCAGTTTCGACGCCGCCGAATTGTTCCGTGCGGTCGAACGGCATCGCATCAGCACGCTCGTGATCGTGGGTGACGCTTTCGCTCGCCCGATGGTGCAGGCGCTACGCACTCAGGCCGCCACGGGCAGTCCGTTCGACACGTCGTCGGTGACGACCATCGTGTCGACCGGGGCGATGTTCTCGGCCGAGGTCAAGGCTGAGATGTTCGAGTTCATTCCGGGTGCGGCGGTGATGGACATCCTGGGATCGAGCGAGGGCGGCATGGGCCAGACGATGGCCACCAAGGCCAACGTGAACACCACGGCCAAGTTCGGCGCGATGCCCACGACCAAGGTCATCAACCTCGAAACGGGCAAGGAAGTGGCACCCGGATCCGGCGAACAGGGAATGGTGGGCGTCAGCGGCCCCGGCATCCCGATCGGGTACTACAAGGATCCCGAGAAGTCGGCCCGCACGTTCCGCGAGGTGGGTGGAGTTCGGTACAGCTTCCCGGGCGACATGGCCGTCGTCGAAGCCGACGGGACCATCACGTTGCTCGGCCGCGGCTCCAACTGCATCAATACCGCCGGCGAGAAGGTGTTCCCCGAAGAGGTGGAAGAGGCCGTCAAGACACATCCGGCGGTGGCCGACTGCCTGGTGTTCGGTGTCGCCGACGAGAAGTACGGTCAGCGCGTGGTCGGTGTGGCGTCGCTGGCGCCGGGCCAGGCCGAACCCGGTGCGGATGCGGTGATCGCTCACACCAAGACCAAGTTGTCCAGTTACAAAGTGCCCAAGCAATTGGTCTTCGTGACCACTGTTCCGCGGGCTCCGAACGGCAAGGCCGACTACGTCTCGGCCAAGAAGTTGTTCGAGGCCGCGAGCTAGGCGACGACAGGGGGAAACATGACCACCATCGATCCGGAGATCGGTCAAGCGAGAAGCACGGGCCCGAGCGTCCAGGATCTCCTGGCGGCCGACACGCGACCCGTGCCGGAGTCGTTGAAGGACCACTCGTACGTGCCGCAGGGGAGCGTGGACATCCCCAAGGTGCGGTACACCTCCGACGAGTTCGCCGCGCTCGAGAACGAGTACCTCTGGACGCGCACGTGGCAGATGGCCTGCACCGCCGACGAACTCGCCCAGCCCGGTGATCACGTCGTGTACGACATCGCGGATCAGTCGGTGATCGTCACCCGTACGAAAGACGGTTCGATCAAGGCGTATCACAACTCGTGTCTGCACCGCGGAACGAAATTGCGCACGGAGTCCGGTCGTGTCGCATCGTTCCGTTGTCCGTTCCACGGGTGGCGTTGGGATCTCGACGGCGATCTGGTCGAACTGCCCGCCGAGTGGGACTTTCCCCAAGTGTGGAACCAAGCGGACTCTTGTCTGCCGCAAGTGCAGGTGGCGGAGTGGTGTGGTTTCGTGTTCGTGAACCTCGATCCCGAGGCCCCGGCGTTCGAGAAGGTGGCCAGCAAGCTCATCGAACATTTCGGACGCGACTTCGCCATGGAGAAGCGCTACAAGGCCTTCCATGCGGTGAAGGAAGTGCCCGCCAACTGGAAAGTGGTCATGGAGGCCTTCGCCGAGGGTTACCACGTGATCGCCACGCATCCGCAGATCCTCGAGTTCGCCGGCGACGCCAACAGCGAATACTCCATCTGGCCCGACTCCCCGTACGTCACCCGTTTCGTCAACGGCTTCGGCATCCAGAGTCCGCACCTCGGTTCGTTGAGCGAACAGCAGGTGGCCGACGCGTACCTGGCATTTTCCGCTCGTGCGTCGCGCGGCTCGGTGGAGGTTCCCGAGGGCAAGACCGCGCGGGAAGTGGTGGCCGACGTCTTCCGTTCGGTGATGGGTCAGGTGTTCCAGGTCGATCTGACACAGGTCTCGGACTCCGAGATCCTCGACGCACACCTGTATCACCTGTTTCCCGCGTTCGCCCCGTGGGCCGGCGTCGGTCAGTCCCTGACCTATCGCTGGCGTCCCGGTCCGACGGCGGACACCTGTTACATGGACGTGTTGCGAATGATGCCGGTGCCCGAGGGCAAGGAGCGACCCAAGCCCGCGCCGATGCAGGTTCTGCGTCTGGAACAGTCGTGGAAGGAAGCCGAAGGCATGGGTGGGTTGGCCGACGTGTTCGAACAGGACATGGAAAATCTGCCCAAGGTGCAATTGGGTTTGAAGATGACCGCCAAGCGCGCCAAGAAAGGTGTGTCCTTCGGCTTGTACCAAGAGGCGCGCATGCGACTGATCCACCGCCACATCGACCGCTTCATCCTCGAGGGATTGGCGGCCGACGGACGGGACGCGGCGACCGTCGCTCCGTATCTCGTGCCCGAGGGCTGAGTCATGTTGAACGAGAGTTGGGCCACGCTCTGGGAGGCACTGGCCGTCGGACAGCCCGATCACGTGGCGGTGGTGATCGGGGACACCCGCATTCGCTGGCGCGATCTGGACGCACGCGCGGCGCGGTTGGCGAGCGTGCTCGACGGTGCCAGTGTGGGACACGACGCCAAGGTCGGCCAGTTGATGTACAACTGTCCCGAGTACCTGGAGTCGGCGTACGCCAGTTTCAAGGTGCGGGCCAGCACGGTGAACGTGAACTACCGGTACCGGGCGCCGGAGATCGTTCACGTGCTCTCGGATTCCGGCGCCAGCGCCCTCGTGTACCACGGTGCGTTCCGTGACGTGGTCGGGGAAGCACGCCGTTCGCTACCCAAGTTGACGTTGTTGATCGAGGTGGCCGACGGAACGCCGGGCGATCGACTGGACGGAGCGCTCGACTATGCCACGGCCATCGACGCGGCCTCACCGATGGCTCCCATCGCTCGATCGGGTGCGGATTCGTTGCTGTTGTACACGGGCGGAACCACCGGACTACCCAAGGGTGTGGTGTGGAGCCACGGCGGATTGTTCGGCGCTCTGGCTTTCACGGGTTACGCCTCGATGGGCTTGCCGGTTCCCGAGACGCCCGACGAGGTCGCCCGCGTGGCGCGCGAACTGAACGAGAAGGGTTCCGGACCCGTCAACATGACGGCACCCCCGTTGATGCACGGCACGGCGATGTTCCTCGCGTTCTCCACGTTCGTGTTGGGCGGCACCGTGGTACTGCTCGCCGGTCGACGATTCGACGCGTCGGAACTGCTACGACTCGTTCAACGTGAGAAGGTGACCCAGCTGTCGATCGTGGGCGACGCCTTCGCTCGTCCCATCGTCGAGGAGCTGGAACGCGCCGAGGCGGCGGGCACTCCTTACGACCTGTCGAGCCTCGGTCGCATCGTGTCCACCGGCGCCACGTTGTCGGCCGAGATGAAGCGTGCACTGATGAAGAGGGCTTCCAACGCGCTCATCCTCGACATGATCGGCGCGTCCGAAGGCGGACCGTTCGCCGTGGCCATGACCATGCCCGGCCAGGATCCGGTGAGCACGGCGCAGTTCATGGCCACGCCGAACACGGTGTTGCTCGACGAGAACACCTGGGAGACGATCCCCTTCGGTAGCGGACGGGCCGGTGTTCTGGCGGCGTCGGGTTCGATGCCCGACGGGTACTTCGGCGATGCCGAGAAGACCGCCAAGACGTTCCGAACCGTCGACGGAGTGCGGTACACGGTGCCCGGGGATTACGCCGAGATCGACGCCGACGGAACCGTGCACCTGCGCGGTCGGGGCTCGGTCTGCATCAACACCGGTGGCGAGAAGGTGTACCCCGAGGAAGTCGAGGTGGCCGGGCGCAGTCACGTCGGAGTGCTGGATTGTGTCGCGGTCGG
>JAJTEQ010000091.1 GCA_021298195.1 Ilumatobacteraceae bacterium | reverse complement strand
TCCGTCACGGCAGTGGGTGAAGGTGGTGTCGGGTCCACCGAGGGCGGCGACGACTTCGTCGACCAGCCAGTCGGCATCGGTTGCGAGGATCACGTGCACGACGGGAACGCTACCTGTCGGCATGGTCGGGGGGCGAACAGCGCCCCCGATCACCCCACGATTTCGCGGCCCAAGGCGTCGATGGTGTCCAGATCGTGAACATCGGCCGCCCGCTGATGGATGCGAGCCACCGCCGCCCCCTGTACCCGTGCCAGCAACGGTTCGATCACCGCGTGCTCGGCCTCGGCCACCCGGCGCACATGGGCCAGGTTCTCCTGCAGCAGAGCGGTGGTCGGGTCGCCGGCTTTGCGAGCGGCTCGAGCAGCGGTGAGCGCACTGTTCGCCGAGCCCGTGCCGAACGCGGGTTGCAGTCGGTTCAACACCAGTCCCGCCACCGCCACGTCGCGCTGTGTCAACTGGCCGATGAAGTAGACCGCCTCGTCCACGGTGTCGCGCCGCGCGGAACTGACCACCACATACCGGCAATCCTCCGACTTCAACAGCGACTGAACGGCACCGGCGCGACGCACGAAGCCGGGTTCGATGCCCTCGAACGCTTGGAAGAAGTCGATGGCATCGGCCAACACGTCGGCGCCGATGACCCGTCCGATGGTACGCAGGATCGGCTGCGCCGCGATGTTCAGCACCTTCAGCCCGCCGCGCGCGGGCGTCATCAACCATCGGTAGACGCGGTGGTCGAGGAAGTTCATCAAACGTTGCGGCGCTTCCAGGAAGTCGAGGGCCTCGCGCGTGGGTGGCGTGTCCACCACCACCAGGTCGAAGCGGTCGTCGTTGGCCAACTCGTACAGCTTCTCGGCGGCCATGTATTCCTGGCTACCCGACAGTCGACTGGCGATGTTCACGTAGAACGGGTTGTTCAGGATGCGCTCAGCCTGCGCCTCGTTGCGCGACTGCGCCCGAATCACCGCGTCGAAGGTGGCGCGCGCGTCCAACATCATCGCCCACAGTTGCGCGTCACCATCCAGGGGCACGCGGGCCGGATCATTCGACAGCGCGCCCACACCCAACGCGTCGGCCAATCGCTTGGCCGGGTCGATGGTGATCAACACCACGCGTCGTCCGCGTCGTGCGGCGGCGATGGCCAACGCCGCCGCCGTGGTGGTCTTGCCCACACCGCCTGATCCGCAGCACACCACCACCTTGGAGTCGTCCAGCACTGATGCGAAGTCGGCTGCGCTCATGACGACTTCCTCGGGCGCGGCTTCTTGGGTGTCACTCCGCGCAACCGGTCGGCCAACGCGATGACGTCGTCGGCGCTCATGCTGGCGGTGGCCACGTGCGGCAGGGTGATCACGTCGTCCAGTCCGTGGGTGGTGATGCGTTCGATGGCCTGACGATGGAGCGCGCTCCTCTCGGCCCGATACGCGGCGGCGTCGGCGAGTGCACCGGCGGGCAGATCTCCCGCGGCCACCAGTTGCTCCACGTCGGTCGCGATGTCGACGTTGTTCACCACCACCGGAGCGAAGGCGACTCCCACCGACTCGCGCAACAACTCGGTGGTCTCCAACATCTCGTTCACCGGCGTGGTCTCGGGCAACGTCACCATCAACACCCGGCACTTGTCGGGGTCGGTCAACATCTGCTGCACCTCGATGGCTTGCGAGCGCAACGGACCGCCGCGAATGGTGGTGGCCATCGCCTTGGGCGACTGCAGGAAGCTGAGAGCGTGTCCGGCCGCGGGCGCGTCCACCACGATGAGGTCCTGGTCGCCGTCGGGCCCCGTGAGACCGACGAGGTGTTTGATCTTGCCCAACACCAACAAATCGTCGATGCCCGGTGCGGCGCTGGACACCACGCCCACCACGCCGGTGGCCACCAAACGCTTGGCCAGACGGGCCAGCCCTTGGGTGGCCAGGTAGTCCTGCAACGCCTCGCCGGCCGTGATGGTGCGCAGGTGGATGCTGCCGGTGCCGTTCGGACCGAGACCCGACGAGATCGTCGTGCCCTCGTACGTGGTGCCGTCGGTGGCGCGACCACCCAGCAACTCGGCCAGTCCGGTGCGCGAGTCAAGGGTCACAACCAGTACCCGCAGACCGCTGTCGGCTGAGGCGCGTGCCATCACGGCGGTTACCGTGGTCTTGCCGACACCCCCTTTGCCGGCCACCACGAGCAACCGCGACATGGTGAACGTTCGGCTCGGACTAACGCTCTTCGGAGGCACTCGTGCGCAGACTAGCGATCCTCTTCATGGCCACCGGTGCCGTGCTCGGTTTCTCGGGTACGGCACATGCGTCATCGGGCACAGACGTTCCCGATGACACCGCCATCACCACCAGCGTGGAGAGCACCGCGGTCGGATTGGCGCCGGTCGACGTGTTGCAGGTGTCCGGATTGATGGACGACATCGTGGTCGATGAAATCGAGCAGGCCATCGATCGCGCCGAGACCAACGGTGCGCAGGCGTTGGTGTTGCAGTTGAACTCGAAGGCCGCCGTGGTGGGTCGCGACACCATGGAAGATCTGTACGAGCGCATCGCCGATGCCTCGGTGCCGGTGGCCATCTGGGTGGGTCCCTCGGGGGCGCGCGCCACGGGTCTTCCCGCCCAGTTGTTGTCGGCCGCCGACGCCACAGGCATGGCGCCGGGTGCGCGCATCGGTCGCACCGGCACACCATTGGTGGACGGTGTCGATTTCGGAGAGGCCACCGACACGTTGCGCACCGAGACGTTGGGCTTCCAAGACGCGCGTCGCGCCGGTGCGTTGAAGTTGGAGATCAGCGACGAAGGCGCACCCACCATTCGCAACATGGTGTTCGCCCTCGACGGTCTCACCATCGACGGCGTGGAACTGGACACCGCGGTCGAGAACCTGAACGACGACGGCACCGTGGCCAACGACATCACCACCGTTCGCTTCCACAAGTTGGGACTGTGGCCGCAGATGCTGCACACCTCGGCCAGCCCGCCGGTGGCGTACTTGTTCCTCATCATCGGTCTGGCCTTGATCGTGTTCGAGTTCTTCACCGCCGGCATCGGTGTGGCCGGTGTGGTGGGAGCGGTGCTCACGTTGCTCGGCTTCTACGGAATGGGCGCGTTGCCCGAACGAGGTTGGGCGTTGGCCTTGATTCTGTTCAGCTTCGTGGCCTTTGCCGTCGACGTTCAGGTGGGATTACCACGTCTCTGGACCGGTGTGGGTCTGGTGGCGTTCTCCATCGGGTCGGTGTTCTTGTTCCCCACGTTCGATCAGCAGAACCTGCGCGTGTCGTGGTTGACGTTGTTGGTGGGCATCGGTGGCATCGCCCTCACCTACATCTCGGGCATGCCCAGCATGACGCGCACCCGCTTCGCCACGCCCACCATCGGTCGTGAGCGCTTGATTGGCGAGACCGGTCGCGCCGTGACCGACATCGCCCCCGACGGTGCGGTGCAGATCGGCGAATCGCGTTGGAAGGCCCGCACCAACCGCGCCACGCCGGTGAAGGCCGGCGAGGTGGCCCGCGTGGTGGCCATCGACGGCATCGTGCTGGAAGTGGAACCCGAAGCGGGTGGAGCCCGCGACTACCGCGAGCGATGACACTGTTCGACCGCCGTGATCCACACTCGGTCTTGGACTGTGTCGGAGTTGGTTAGCGCTCGAGTAAGAACCAAGACAAGTCGTAATGCGAGTTTGGAATCAAACCGGACGTTCGAATGAGAAGGTTGCTCCTGATCCATGCACTCGGTCGATGGATCGTGACCTGACACTGAGACGTCGCATTGGGCACTTTCTTGAAGTCGCGCGACCATTGAAAAGCGACGTGCCGGAACTCCGCGTAGCCATGGTCAATCAAAAGAAGCCGGCTTTTGGGCTTCATAAAGTTTCGTAGGCAGACGTGTAACTGTTCTTCTGAGTGTTCCGAGATGAGCTCGGTGACGAGGCTGGGGGCCAGGATGAGATCAGCCTCGGGGACGAGCTTCTTGAGCACCTCGTGACCTTTCGGGGTGGAGAAGTCTGTGCGTACTTGCCGAATTCCAAGTTCGAAGAATTTAATCAAGTCTCGGATCATCGGCTCCAAGATCAGTCTCCGGGTATCAGCCCACGGTGCTCGATCGACGAGGGTCAGTTGTGAACCCCGAAACCATGTGCAGTTTTCGGCTCGTAGCCAGCGAAGCATTGCGAGAGTTTCTGCTCCGATTCCTGCTCCTAGAACGAGAACATTGAGCGGACGTTGCATCGATGCGAAAAGCTTGGGGCCGAACTGTTGTCGCGATAAGAGATCTAGATAGCAATAGGCATGCGGTGCGTGGTAGGCGACGGCATACGCGAGCCTCTTTTCGGGCGAGTCGAAGTTTGGTGCACCCCGTAGATCCCGTTGCTTGTAGTCACTGCGAAGTTCGACGATTCCATCACGTATAGCGTCAAGATTGCGGCCGGCGCACGCTTCCTGAATAATTGTATTGAGATCG
>JAJTEQ010000035.1 GCA_021298195.1 Ilumatobacteraceae bacterium | reverse complement strand
CGCCGCCATCGCCATTCGCACGTCGTTGCGCGAGGTGAGTTACGGCAACCGCGAGATGCCCGACGATCCCGAAGACCTCATCATGCACAAGGCCCTCTTGTACGCCCAGATCGCTTAGTTCTTCAGCAGCTCCGGCCGCATGGTGTTGATCTGTCGGCGGATTCCGTCGCGCCAGTCGATGGACGAGTGGAAGCCGACGTCGTGCAGTTTCTTCAGGTCCGGGACGATGGACGCGATGGTGGCCGTGGTCGGAGCGAACGTGGGCGTGATGCCGGTGAGTCGACCCATCTCCTCGCACCAGTCCTCGATGGACACCAACTGATCTCCACCCCAGTTCACGATGGTCGAACCCGTGTCGGCGTACGACAGCAAGTACGGGATGCTGCGGTTGATGTCCTCGGCGTGAATGGGCGTGTAGGTGGTGGGTTGATCCACGTGCACGGGAACCGCGATGTCACGTTCCATCATCATGAGGTGGAACGACATCCATCCGTAGGTGTCGCCGTAGGGAACGTTCAGGCGCGCGATGACGGTCGGCACGCCCAACCGCCTGGCGGTGTGGGTCACCAACACCTCGCCGGCGATCTTGGAGATGCTGTACGTCGGCATACCCGGCATCGGACGATGACTGTCACCGAGCAGGTCGGTCTCGGTGCGCGGCGACCCGTGCTTGGGTTCGTACACCGCCGTCGACGAACAGTGGAAGAACGTCAACGCGTCACTGCGTGAAGCCGCCACTTCCATCAGGTCGGCGCTGCCGTGCGCGTTGGACGCGAATGCTTCCTCGAAGTTGTTGCTCTTGGCCACGGCGAAGTGCAACACGAGATCCAGATCGGTGGGCACCTCGTCCAGATTGCCCTTGGCCAGGTCGATGCTGACCGTCTGCACACCCTTGTCGTGCCACGGGGCGCGCGTCGCCGGATCCTTGAATCGAGCGGCGCCGTAGACGGTGTTGCCCGCGGCGGCCAACGATTCGGCCAACGGACCGGCCACCCAACCGGTGACACCGGTGACGAGGATCTTCTTGCCCTTGATCGGTTCCATGTTCTCCCCCGTCACCACAACTGGTCGGTGTACGTGTCGGTGCCGAAGACGGTGTTCTTGAACGGCGCGGTCCACAGATGCTTGGCCAGACCGCTCGCCTCGAGGTCGGCACCGAATCGGCCGTAACCCTGGGCCCACTCGCTCTCGGGAGCGTGATCCACGAAGTGGATCTGCAGGAAGCGTTGATCGGCCTTGGGCACGCGCGGCACGTCGGGCGGAGCGTCCGGCAACAGCGGGAGCAACGTCGTGTAGTTGAACACGTCGGGGCCCCACGAGGCCGCGAAGGCCTTGGGCGCCCACTGCTTCTGCATCCACTCGCTCATCTGCGCGTGGGTGACACCCTCGTTCAACTCGCCCACGTTCACCACGATGCCCGGGTAACCGCGGTCGAGGGCCAACTCGATGTTGGTGGTGGTTTCGGTGCGGGTCATCGACCACTGGTTGTCGTAGAGCTGCGTGTGGATGTGCGTGCGCTCGGCGAACATGCGGCCGGTGGCGTGAAGGTTCTTCACGGTGTCCACGCTCCAGCGGTTCCAGTCGTCGTGGTGGCCCTTCAGAACCCAGTAGATCGCCAGGTACGAACCGGTGTCGGTGTCCGGGGTCATCGGCGAATCCGCCGGATAGCGCAACGCCTTCAGGTCGCGCGTGGCCACGAAGCGATCGCCGGCGAACGAGTAGGCGCCCACCAGAACGCCACCGTAGAAGTGATCGCGCTCGTACCAGCGGTTGTACTCCACCTCGTGGCCCTTGTGCGGCTCCACCATGGTGAACAACAACGTGCCCAATTCGATCGGGTATTTCTTCATCTCGACCCCCTGAGAGACACCTTAGAGGGTCGAACAGCGCGACCCGAAACCCCGCTCAGTTGCGGCGCTCGGCTCGTGGTCGTGGAGCAATCTCAAGAACTCTTTGAAGTCTCGAGGAAACTCAATCTGTTCCATAGTTGATCCGTCGCAGAAGAAGTAGATGTTGCAGACGCGCGGCCGGAGTTTGCGCCCACCAATACTCGTTTTCGGCGCGCTCGGCTTCCTCGTGGGAATGAAAGATTCGAACGGAGCGCTCCAGCACCCTCACATTCTACCCACCAAAAATTCAAGCATGACCTCGTTCAGGCGAGACGTCGCTCCAAGCCGGCCTTCACCTCGGGCCACTCCGAGCCGACCACCGAGTACACCGCGGTGTCGCGCAACACGCCCTCCTCACCCGCCACGTAACTCGGCCGATGCGAGCGCAACACTCCCTCGAACGAGGCGCCGATCCGGGCGATCGCAGTACGACTGCGCGCGTTGCGCGCGTCCGTGCAAATGGCCACCCGCTGAACCGCCCACACCTCGAAAGCGTGCGACAGCAACATGAACTTGGCTTCGGTGTTCACCGCGGTGCGTTGCACGGACGCCGCCAACCACGTGCCGCCGATCTCCACCTCGTCGGGAAACGGTCGACCGGGGAAACCCCGACCGTAGGGCGACCGGATGTCCATGTACCGCGTGCAACCGACGGCTCGACCGATGTCACCGGAGGCGTCGAACACGCATTGCGCGAACGGAACGACCTTGCCCTCGGCGTGCTCGCGCACGAGGGTGTCGACGTAGACCTCCATCACCTCGATGGTGGCGGGCACGGCGGTGTAGTCGTACTCGCGACGGTCCTCGTTGGCCGCACGAACGAGGTCCGGGACGTGATCGATCGACAAGGGCACGAGCGCCACGTGGCGACCGACCATCGTCGGGGACGGGATCATCAAAGTCAGTCGCCGATGACGATGCGTGGTTCCTCGGTGAGCACGAAGTTCAACGACGACGAGTCGAGGAACTTCGCGGTGTCGGCCATCACCTCGGGGAAGTCGGGTTCGGTCATGTGGGCGAAGAAGGCCTCGGTGGAGTCGAAGTGCTGAATGGTGACGCCGTCGAACTCGGGTTCGGGCTGACGACTACCTTCGGCCGGCCACGCGGCGGGGTGCTGTTCGTAACGACGCACGTACTTGGCCGCCGAGTTGGCCTTGATGAGCGGACCGTGCACGTCGAACCAGTAATCGAGGAATTCCTGATGAGTGGTTCCGGGCTTGCGCTTCAACATCGAGATGAGCTTGATCATGACCACAGTCTCGCACTCGCGAGGGCGTCGGTCTACAGCCCGAGAAACGACCCGCCGTCGCAGATGATGGTTTGTCCGGTGACGAAGGACGAGTCGTCGCTGGCGAGGAACAACGCCACCGAGCCGATGTCCTCGGTGATGTCACCCACTCGACCCAACGGCGTGCGAGCCTCGATGGCTTCCTGCAACGCCGGGTTGCGCTCGAACGCGGTCATCAACGCCGGACTACCGGCCACCGGGCCGATGCAGTTCACGGTCACTCCGTGCGGACCCCATTCGCGGGCCAGGCTCTTGGCGATGGCGCGCTGAGCCGCCTTGGCCGGCGAATACAACGGGATGTTGGCACTGCCCTCCACGCCAGAGGGCGACGTGATCAGAATCAGTCGGCCACCACCGGTGCCCGCCCGACGCCGGGAACTGGCCACCAGGTGCGGCATGGCCGAACGCGCGCAGAACAAGCTGGCCCACACACCGGTGCGCGACATGTTCGTCCAGTGCTTGTCGATGCGCGCGTTCTCCAGTTTGTGCGGGATCCCGCCCATGAACGCGTTGTGGACCATGATGTCGAGCCGTCCGAACCGTCGGACCGTCTCGTCGACGCACGCTTGCACGGATTCACCGTCGGCGACGTCGGTGACGATGCACTCCGCTCGCCCTCCGTCGTCGCGAATGGACGCGGCCACGGGTTCGCCCGTCTCGGCGCGCCGGGCGGCCACCACCACGGTCGCACCCTCGCGCGCGAGTCGGCGCGCGATGCCCTCACCCACGCCCTGACCGGCTCCGGTCACGATGGCCACGCGTCCGGCCAAGCGGCTCACATCCACAGCCCTCCGTCGCACACCACGGTCTGCCCCGTCACGTGTGCCGCCGCCCCACTGCACAACCAGGCGACGGTGTCCGACGGATCGACCTCATCACTCATCGCGCGAGGAGCGATGGCGACGGGTCCCGACACCGCGGGGTCCACACCGAATCGTTCGGGTGCCAACGCCACCGCGTTGACCGTGATTCCCTCCGCGCCCCACTGGCGAGCCGCCGACTTCACGGTGATTCGTGCCGCTTCGGCCAGTGCCGCGTGCACCGCGTGCTGATCACCGCCCGACATACCAATGGTGGGCACGATCACCACGATGCGCTTGGCCCCCGCGGCATGAGCCTGCTGCAGACCGGCGATCACCTTTTGCATCGGCTGCTCGAACACCGCGTCGATGGTGGCGTCGTCGAGATCCTCGACGGGACCGACTCCGCGACCGCCGTCCACCTCGGTGACGACGACCGCTGCCTCCACGTCGGACGACACCGTGTTCCGGAGACGATCCGCGATCGGGCCGTCGCCCAGAACCAGAACGCTCACAACCCGGTCCCCTGGTTCAAGTGGGCCGACACGTTCCCGTGGGCGTCCACCAGCATCACGCGTTCGACGAATCGCCACGTCGTTCCGTCATCGGTGGCGAAACGATCGTGATAGCGGCCCGAGGCCACCACCTGCAGGGGCAACACTCCGGGAACGTCCTGCAGGACGGTGAATTGAGAGCGAGCCACCACGGACGACGGACCATCGGCTTCGATGATGGAGTTCGTGACCAAGTGCTTGGTGCGCGGAATGCCGTCGTACACCTTCACGAATCGAGCCATCACCACGCCGACCATCGAACCCGGCACCGCGGGCTGATCGGGGCCGGCCATGAACACCTGGGCACCGTCGAACAAGCGCGACACGCCGTCGAAGTCACCGGCATCGACACGTTCGGCGTAGGTGAAGAGCAGATTCAGGATCGATCGCTCGGCTCCCGAAGTCAACATGCGAACACCGTAGACGAACTACCGTGGCGGACGTGCCCGAAACGAACGACCCCACCCCCATCTGGCCCATCCCCGGCGAGCAGACCGACGAGATCGTCCGCGCCGCGTTTCCGTTGCGTCTCGGACTCGCCGAGGGCAAGGTCGCCCTCGTCACCGGCGCCGGACGTGGCATCGGCGAAGCGACCGCGCGACTCTTCGCCACCGAAGGTGCGGCCGTCGTGGTGTGCGACATCGACGTGGCCTCGGCGCAAGCGGTCGTGCAATCCATCCAAGAGCGCGGTGGCGAAGCCGTGGCGGTCGCCGCCGACCTCACGAAAGAGGACGACGTGGCCGCGGTCATCAACACCGCCATCGATCGTTACGGTCGCCTCGACTGTGCCGTCAACAATGCGGGTATCAGCGGTCGCTTCGGCTCGTTCATCGATCTGCCGTTGCACGAATGGCACCAGATGATCAATGCCAATCTCACCAGCGTGTTCCTGTGTCTGAAGTACGAACTCGGTGTGATGGCCGCCCAAGGTGCCGGTTCCATCGTGAACGTGTCCTCGGGCGCCGGCGTGGTGGCCGCGCCCGGCCTTCCGCACTACACCGCCGCCAAGCACGGGGTGCTGGGTCTCACCAAGTGCGCGGCCCAGGAATACGCGGCCAAGGGCGTTCGCGTGAACGCCATCCTTCCCGGAACCACCCGCACCCCGATGATCGAGAACTTCATCAACGGCGACCCGCAGATCGAGAAGATGGTCAGTCGCGGGATCGGTCGCGGATTCTTGGGCGAGCCCACCGAGATCGCCGAGGCCGCCGTGTGGCTGTGCAGCGATCGGGCCAGCTTCGTCTGCGGCGAGTCCTTGCTCGTCGACGGCGCGACGGTCTGTCGCTGACGTCTCAGTTCCAGCCGGCGAGGATCTCGTCCACGGTGTTCTCGCCGGGATGACACGGCAGGCCCGCACCGGCGACCGTGCGCGAGAACCGCGGAGCGCTCTGAGCCTGGGTCACACCGTTCACGTTCACCGTCACACCACGGGCCACGGTGTGCGGATGCGTGGTCACCTCGGTGGGTGACAACACCGGCGAGAAACAGGCGTCGGATCCCTCGAACACCGCCTCCCACTCCGCACGGGTGCGCGTGGCGAACACGGTGGCCATGCGCTTCTTCGCCTCGGCCCACACGGTGCGATCGTTCTGTCGCGCCGGAGCCAGCAGCTCGTCGTCGGCGACACCGAGTCGATTCACCAATTCGGCGTAGAACTGCGGTTCGATCGCGCCGACCGACACCCAACCACCATCGGACGTCGCGTACACGTTGTAGTAGTGCGCACCGCCATCGAGATGGTTGGTGCCGCGTTCGCCCCAGAAACCGTTGGTGGCGGCCACGAAGAACGGTCCGAGGATCATGGCCGCACCGTCGACCATGGCCACGTCGATGGTCTGCCCGAGTCCACTGGTGGTGCGTTCGACCAGCGCAGCCGACACCCCCATCGCCAACAACAATCCACCACCGGCGAAGTCACCGAGCATGTTCACCGGAACGGTTGGCGGCTGGCCTTCGTAGCCGATGGTGTGCAACGCACCCGACAACGAGATGTAGTTGATGTCGTGGCCGGCACGTTGCGCCCACGGGCCGTCCTGACCCCAGCCGGTCATGCGGGCGAACACCAACCGCGGATTGCGCGCGCACAACACGTCGGGACCGATGCCGAGGCGTTCGCACACGCCGGGCCGGAACGGATCGATCACCACGTCGGCCGTGTCGGTGAGGCGCAACAGAGCGTCGATGTCGGTCGGGCTCTTCAGGTCGAGTGCGACACCGCGCTTGCCGCGCATCATCGGGTTCGTCGCAACGCGCGAACGATTCGCCCGCGCGGCTACCTCGGGTCGATCGACGGCCACCACGTCGGCTCCGAGGTCGGCCAGGATCATGGCGCCGTACGGGCCGGGTCCCTGACCCACCAACTCGACGACGCGAACACCCGCGAGCGGTCCGGGCATGGTCAGCGACCCGCGTCCTCGACGGCGCGCTCCTTCGCCCAGCGGTAATCGCTCTTTCCGGCTGGTGAACGAACCATGGTGTCGACCAACGTCAACTGACGGGGCACCTTGTAACCGGCCACGTGCTTGCGACAATGCTCTTGAATGCTCTCGAGGTTCGGCTTGGTGCCCGCGCGCGCCTGCACCACCGCGGCCACCCGCTCGCCCCAGCGCTCGTCCGGCACGCCCACCACGACGGCGTCGAACACCTCGGGATGCGACTTCAACGCGTTCTCCACCTCCTCGGGGAAGATCTTCTCGCCACCGCTGTTGATGCACACGGAGCCCCGACCGATCAACGTGATCGACCCGTCCTCCTGCATGACGGCGAAGTCGCCGGGGATGGAATACCGCGTGCCGTCGGGACCGGTCACGAACGTGGCGGCCGACTTCTCGGGATCCTTGTGATAACGCAACGGGATGTTGCCGGTACGGGCCAACTTGCCCATCACACCGGCCGGAACCGGTCGCAGGTCGTCACCCAACACCACTGAGTCAGGAGCGGCCTTCACCGTGAGACCGGGGGTCTTGGGTGCGTCCTTGCCCACCATGGTGATGCCGTTCGCGCCACCCTCGCTCGAGCCGACGGCGTCGGTCAACACGATGTTGGGGAACATGTCCATGAACTGGTTCTTGCACGCCTGCGAGAACAAGACGGCACTCGAACTGACGGCGAACAGCGACGACAGGTCGTACTCGCCGCGATGATCGACCAGGTGGTCCAACATCGGGCGGGCCATGGCGTCACCGGTGATCATCACCAGGTTCACCTTCTCAGCGTCGATGGTGCGGAACACGTCGGCCGGATCGAACTTGGCGCGCAGGATCACCTTGTTGCCCACGAAGCTCTGGCCCATCACGCTCCATTGCGTGGCGCCGTGCATGAGCGGGGCGATGGGTAGTCCGCACAGGTGGAAACCGTTGCGTCCCTTCTCCACGAACTGCCCGGGCTCGGTCATGCGCACACCGGTGGTGATGTCGACGCCACCGCCCAGGGCCATGACCACGTCCTCGTGACGCCACACCACGCCCTTGGGCATGCCGGTGGTGCCGCCGGTGAAGAGCATGTAGATGTCGTCGTTGCTGCGCGGCCCGAAGTCGCGCTCGTCCGACTGCGCGGCCAAGGCGGCCTCGAAGTCGGGGCCCATCACCAGTTGCGGAAGATCGGGCTGGACCGCGCGGGCTCGATCGGCGTACTCGGGCTCGACGATCAGATACGTCAGGTCGGCATTGCCGAAGAGATAGGCGAGTTCGTCCTCGACGTAGCGGTAGTTGATGTTGATCCAGACCGCGCGAATCTTGAAGATGGCCCACAGGGCCTCCACCCACTCGACACGGTTGAGCGCATAGATGCCCACGTGGTCCCCCGGCTTCACGCCTTGGGCCGCCAAGTGGTGAGCCAAGCGATTCGCTCGACGGTCCATCTCGGCATAGGTGCGCTTCACGTTCTCGTCGGCCACGTACTCGCGGTCGGGCCACTCGTCGACAGCGGCCTCGAAGAGATCTGCGATGTTGAAGGTGCGTGCGGGCATACGTGTGTGCTACCACATAGAGGGCAGTTTCAGGGAAAACGGAGACGATATGTCAGGCACCGAGCATCTACTGGTCGAACAAGTGGGACACACCTTGGTGGTCACCATGAACCGTCCCGAGGCCAAGAACGCACTGAGTCCGGCGATGATCGTCGGGTTGGCCGACGCCTGGGTGCGTCTCAACGAGGACGATGACCTTCGGTGCGCGATCCTGACCGGATCGGGCGGTTCGTTCTGCACGGGCATGGATCTGAAAGCGCGCGCGAACGACGACGCCGGGCCGAACCCCTACCAAGAACGTTGGGCCGCCGACCCCGATCTGCACTGGAAGGCGCTGCTGCGTCACTACCGCCTGCGCAAGCCGTTGATCGCCGCCGTCGAGGGATACGCCGTGGCCGGTGGAACCGAGATCCTGCAGGCGACGCATCTGCGCGTGGCCGGCGAGAGCGCCACCTTCGGCGTGTTCGAAGCTCGCCGCGGATTGTTCCCGGTCGGCGGTAGCACCGTGCGCCTGCAACGCCAGATCGGCTACACCAACGCGCTCGAGATGTTGCTCACCGCGCGCGGCTACACGGCCGCCGAGGCCAAGGAGATCGGCCTCATCGGCCATGTGGTGGCCGACGGAAAGGCCCTCGACAAGGCGATGGAGCTGGCCGACATGATCTGCGCCAACGGACCCCTCGCCGTGGAGGCGATCCTGAAGTCCGTCCAGGAAACCGCGGCCATGTCCGAGACCGAGGCGTTGAAGTTGGAATTCGAGATCGGTTGGCCCATTTTCAGCACGAACGACTCCAAAGAGGGTCCGCGGGCGTTCGCCGAGAAGCGCGCGCCCAACTGGACGCGCACCTGACGAACGGGTTCGTCAGGGCTTGCTGCTCGACACCAGCCACATGGCGAAGAACTGGCTGCCGCCGCCGTACGCGTGGCCGACCGCTTTGCGTGCACCGTCGATCTGGTGCTCGCCGGCCTTGCCCATCACCTGCATCGCCGCTTCACCGAAACGCAACATGCCCGAGGCGCCGATGGGGTTGGTCGACATCACGCCACCCGACGGGTTGATGGGCAACGAGCCACCGATGTCGGTGACCCCGTCCTCCACCCAACGCCATCCTTCGTTGCGCGGAGCAAAACCGAGATTCTCGAGCCACATCGGTTCGAACCACGCGAACGGCACGTAGATCTCGGCGACGTCGATCTCCTTGGCCGGGTTGGTGATGCCACCCTTGCGCCACAGATCCTCGGCGCACATCTCGCCGGCGCGCGGACTCACTTGCTCGCGACCCGCGAACGCGGTGGGCTCACTGCGCATGGCGGTGGCGTGCACCCACGCCTTGGGTCCCGCGTGCTTGTCGGCGCGCTCTTCGCTCATGATCACGAGAGCCATGGCCCCGTCACTGGACGGACAGGTCTCGACGAAGCGGATGGGGTCCCACATCATGGGGCTCTCCAGAGCCTTCTCGAGGGTCCAGTCCGGCTCGTGCAGGTGCGCGTACGGGTTCTTGCACGCGTTCGTGCGATCCTTCACGGCCACCATGGCACCGATGTGCGACGGGGCGCCGGAACGCTTGATGTATCCGCGCACGATCGGCGAGAAGTACCCGCCCGCACCGGCGTGCACCGGCATGCCGAACGGAATCGGAACGCTCAACGCCCACATGGCGTTGCCGTCGCTCTGCTTTTCGAAGCCGACGGTGAGAACCGTGCCGTGGATGCCGGCCATCACGTGTTGCGCGGCCACGATGGCGGTGGAGCCACCGACCGATCCGGCGGTGTGCACGCGGAACACGGGTTTGCCGTGCGCCGCCAATGCGTCGGCCAACCACAACTCGGGCATGGCAACGCCCTCGAGCGGGTCGGGGGCCTTGCCGATGACGATGGCATCGACGTCGTCGATTCCGATGTTGGCATCGGCCAGGGCGCGATCGACGGCTTCACGCACGAGACCGGCGATGGACACGTCGGCGCGACACGACGCGTGCTTGGTTTGTCCGACGCCAACTACCGCACAGAGATCGGCCATCTCACTCACCCTCCATCACGCACACCAGGTTCTGTTGCAACATCGGACCACTCGTGCAGTGCGCCAACACGCGATCGGCGGATCCGGAGAAGACGCTCTCGGCCGCCTCGGCGAAACGAGCCAATCCGGCGGCCATGGCCGGATTGGACACCAACGCTCCACCGCTCGGATTCACGTGCGTGCCTTCACCGAGGTTCATCGCGCGACGCAACAGGATCTCCTGGTGCGTGTACGGCGCGTGCAGCTCGGCGATGTCGATGCGATCGTCGCCGACGCCGGCCTTGGCCGCTGCGATGGCCGCCGACGAACTCTCGGTCATCGAACGAGCACCCAGGCGTTGAGTGTCGATGCGATGGTCGATGCCACGGATCCAGGCCGGGCGCTCGGCCAAGCTTCGTGCCGCGTCTCCCGCGGCCAGGATGATCGCGTTCGCGCCGTCGACGGGCACACCACAATCGTGAGCCCGCAACGGAGCCGTGGTGTACGGACGAGCGAGCAATTGTTCGGCCGTCACGTTCTCCTTGGCGTAGGCGATCGGGTTGTTCAACGCGTCGCGGTAGCTGCGCGCGGCAACCTCGGCCATGTCGGCTTCGCTCAGGACGCCGGCGTCGAGGCAGGCCCGCGCCTGCAACGCGGCCAGCGAATCGAAACCCGGCCACAACGGTGTCACCATGTACGGGTCAGCCTGCAGGTTCAAGATGCGATCGATGGGACCCGAGGTGGTCTTGCCGTTGGAGAACACCAACGCCACGTCGCACTCACCGGTCTGGATCTTCACCCACGCCTCGTACAACGCCAAGGCACCGTCACCTTCGACGTGACTCTCGACGATGGGCGGCCACGCACCGATGGCGTCGACGGCGGCCACGAAACTGAAGGGCTGTCCGCTCATGTAGTCGCAACTGCCGTGACACCAGAAGCCGATCTTCTGGCGTTCGATGCCGACCTTGGCGATCACGTCGTTGATGACGGGCAGGATCAGTTCGACCGACGTCAACGTCGAGCCGACTTCGTTCGGTCGCTGGGCCGTCGCGACGATGGCCACGTCTCGGCGCGCCATCAGCTGGCTCCCGCTTCGACGCCCATGTCACGATCGGGTTCACCGGTCGGACGGAAGTGAGCGATGTTCTCGAGCGAAGGACCCCATTCGCTGCGGTCCTTCCACACCGGTTCGACGCGCATGCCGATACGAACGTCGCTGGCCTCGCATTCCTGGATGAGGTGTTGCATGGAGATGTCGGCGCCGTCGAGAAGGATCTGGGCGGCCACGTACGGCAACTTGATCTTCTGGCCGAGGAACGGAACGTTCACCACGCAGAAAGTGGTGATGGTGCCGCGTGGTCCCACCACCACATCGTCGCCGAGGATGCGCGCGCACTTGGGGCACACCCCGTTGCGCGGCGGGAAGTACACGAGCGAGCAACCCGGACACCGCTTGCCGACGAGGGTGCCGTCGAGCAAACCATTGAGATGGCTGGTGGCGTTGGGTCCGGCCGACCAGTTGTAGGTCACCGAGATCGGCTGGCGCAGCCGCATGATTCCGTCGGCCTCGCTCATGACGCTCCCTCCAGCAGGTCGAAACAGGCGATGTCGCGGATACCACCCGAACGCTCGTCGGCCCAGCGCACCTTCACCCGCGACCCGGTGCGAATGCGCGCTATGTCGCCGGCATCGACGGCGTGCAGCAAGGGCACGTCGGCTCCGTCGAGGGTGATCAGAGCCCACGCGAAGGGACGTTCCAAGGGTTGATCCGGTTGCGGGGCCGACTGCCAGGCCCAGGTGACGACCGTCCCGGTCTCGGCCAGGGTCACCCACTCGTCCAGTTGACGACCGGTGACGGGGTCGAATTCGGCCGGCGGGAAGTACACGCGTCCGTCGGATCCCTTCGTGCCCTCGAGTCGACCTTCCTGCAAGGACTGGAAGAAACGGGACAACAGGGTTCCGACGGTGCGCTTGTACGGGTATGCGACGACGAGAGGAGCGGTGAACACTCCGTCGGGTCCCGTTGTCGACGACGAGGTTGGTGCGGACACGGGTTCGTTCTTATCACTTGAGCAACGTTGGGCGCACACCGCCGGCGAGGAATCCGCGCCCTATCGAGAACGCCCCGCTGCTTGCTATTGTCGGACGTGAGTCGGGCCGTGGGGGTCCCGATCGGAATCGTGGGGGAATCATGATCAGCAAACTTCGCTCGACACGGGCCATGGTCGCGATCGCACTGGTCGCCATCACCGCGGTCGGATGCTCGAATCGCGAGGAGGGTGGGGACGCGACGAGTGCGCCGGCCACCGGGGCCCCGTCGACGGAGGCTCCGTCGGGTTCCGAGGCGCCGACCACCGACGCGCCGAGCACCGTGATGTTCGGCGACATGGCGAGCCCGTGTGGCCCGGCCACCGACGCCGGAGTGCCCACCATCGCCGAGGGTCAGAACGGTGGCGACACCTTGCGCCTCGGCACCGCCACCGACCACGGCTACGAAGCGGCCCCCGGCCTGACGGTCGAGATGCTCGACGCCGCCGAGGCCTTCGCGGGCTGGTGCAACGCCCAGGGTGGTGTGCGCGGTCTACCCATCGAGATCGTCGACCTGGACGGCAAACTGTTCAACGTTCCGGCCGCCACCGAGCAGGCCTGCGCGGAGACCTTCGCCATGGTCGGCGGAGGTTGGGTGTTCGACAACCAGATGTACCCGCGCTTCCACGAATGCGGCATGGTGTCGTTCCCCGGTTACGCGGTCACCGCCGAGGCGTCGCTCGCCAACGGTCGCGTGCAGCCCATCCCGAACCCCCCGAACCTGAAGCCCGCCTCGTGGTTCTTGTGGGCCAAGAAGTACCAGGCCGAGGCCATCGGCAAGCCGGCCATCATCTATGGCGACTTCGTGAGCACCAAGATGGTCGCCGAGCAGATCAAGGGCACCATGGCCGCCCTCGGCGGATTCGGGGAACCGTTGATGATCCCCACCAATCCCGCCGGCGAGGCCAACTGGACTCCCTTCGCCCAGCAGTTGAAGAACGAGGGCATCACCATGCTCTCGGTCGTGGGCGAGCCGGGCAACATGATCCTGCTCTACAAGGCCATGCGTGAAGTGGGCTACGTGCCCGATCTGGTGCTGAACGACGCGAACCATTACAGCGAGCAAATCGTCGCCGAGGGCAACGCCGAGGCCACCGAGGGTCTGCGCGTGCGCACCGTGTACTCGCCCTTCGAAGAGGCCGACCAGAACCCGGCGTTGGCCACGTTCCTCGAGATGATGGCCACGTACAACCCCGACGGCCGCATCGCCGGATTGGGTCAGCAGGCCGTGTCGGCCATGTTGCTGTTCGTGCAATCGGCCAACGCGTGTCTGGACACCAACGACAACGTGCTCGAGCGCGAGTGCGTGCTGGCCGAGGCCAAGAAGGTCACCTCGTGGACGGCCGGTGGTCTGCACGCCGAGTCGAACCCCGGTAGCAACGAACCGCCGCGCTGCGGACTGATCATGGGTGTCGTCGACGGCACCTGGCAGCGGGTGTACCCCGAGCGCGGAAGCGCCGACGACAACGGCAACGGTTGGCGCTGCGACGAAGCCGAGGGCGCGGTGGCCATCGAGGGCGACTTCGGTGACACGTCGGTTGCCATCGATCCGACACGACCCAACTGATCATCGAACTCGATGAGCGCACGCACATGAACCGGACGACGGGCCGCTGATGCAGGAACTGCTGACGTTCACCATCATCGGCCTGTCGACGGGCGCCATCTACGCGGTGGTGGCCAGTGGACTGGTCGTCACCTACACCACCTCGGGCATCTTCAATCTCGCCCACGGCGCCACCGGCATGTTGTCGGCGTTCACCTATTGGCAACTGCGGTTCGACTGGGATCTTCCGGCACCATTGGCGCTGTTCATCACGTTGTTCGTCCTGTGTCCACTGTTCGGAATAGTCACCGAACGTTTCGTGATGCGGGGCCTACAGGGCACGACGGAGGTCGTGCGTTTGTCGGTGACCGTGGCGCTGTTCGCCTTCATGATCGGCCTGGCCAACTGGATCTGGCCCAACGACGCCAGTCGAGAGGCCTTCCTCAAGTTCTACGAGGGCAACAGCATCTCCATCGGCGGCTTCAACGTCAGCTGGCACCGCCTCATCACGTTCGGTTGCGCCGTCGTGGTGGCCATCATCCTGCGAATCGTTCTGTACAAGACCCGTATGGGTGTGGCCATGCGCGCGGTCGTGGATGATCGCAACCTCACCGAACTGAACGGCGGTCGACCCGACCGCGTGTCCATGTTCGCCTGGGGAATCAGCGCGTCGTTGGCCGGACTCGCCGGAATCCTGCTGGCCGGTGATCAACAGCTCAACATCGAGCCACTGGTGCTGCTGGTCATCAACGCGTACGCCGCCGCCATCATCGGGCGCTTGAAGAGCCTGCCTCTCACGTTCCTCGGCGCCGGTCTGCTGGGACTCCTCGACGCTTACTACTTGATGGTGTCGGACGAGTCGTGGTTCCCCCAGACGGCCTTCGGCTTCTCGTTGTCGGGCGTACGTTCGGCCTTGCCCACCATCGTGTTGTTCATCGCGTTGCTGGCGCGACCACAGAGTCGTTTGCGCGTCGGCACGACGAAGTTGCGCGAGGAGAACCGCGTGCCCGAGTGGCGCACGGCGATCATGGGTGCGGTCGCGCTCGTGGTGGTCGTCGTCGGTATCTCCGGCATGCTCACCCGGTCGAACACCCTTCTGTTGCTGAACGGCTTCACGTTCGCCATGGTCACGCTGTCACTGGTGCCGCTCACCGGTTACGCCGGCCAGATGTCGTTGGCACCTCTGACGTTCGCCGGACTCGGGGCCATCGCCATGTCCAAGCTTCCGGGCGACGGGAACCTGGTCACGCTCGTCGTCGCGATCGCCATCGTCGCGATCGTGGGTGCGATCGTCGCACTGCCCGCGTTGCGACTGTCGGGCATCTACCTCGCGCTCGCCACGGCGGCGTTCGCGGTGATGGTCAGCAAGATCGTCTTCAACCAGCGCCAGACCTTCCAAACCGGCAACATCACCGTGCCCGTGTTGCGGATTCCCTTCGTCACCATCGACACTCCACGGGCCCGACTGATCCTGGCCTCGGTCTGTTTCGCGATTCTCGGCTTGATCGTGGTGGCCGTGCGTCGCAGTCGTCTCGGCCGACGCCTGGTCGCGTTGAAGGACTCCCCCGCTGCCGCCGCCACGTTGGGTATGAGCCTCACCCGCACGAAGTTGGCGGCTTTCGCGATCTCGGCCGGCATCGCCGCCTGTGCCGGTGCACTGGCCGGCGACAAGGTGAGCCCACAGCAATACGAATTCACGCAGAGCCTGCCGATCGTGCTGCTGGCCGTGGTCGGTGGTGTCGGTTCGGTGGCCGGCGCGCTCTTCGGCGGATTGTTGTTGGGGGGCAACTCGGTGCTGGCCACCATCGTGCCCACGGTGAAGAACCTCACCAAGATCGGTCCGGGCACGGTCGGCATCACCCTCGGTCGCAATCCTCAGGGCGCGGCGGCCCAGATCGGTGATTCGTTCCGTCCGTTGATCGAACAACCACGACTGATCGCGGTCAGCGCCGCCGGAGCCTTCGGCATCTGGGCCCTCGACGCCACCGACGTCATCTCGCACTGGTCGTTCTTCGTGGCCAGCGTGGTCTGGATCCTGGCGGTTTCGCCCAACCTTCCCGCGTTGACGGCCGCCGCGCCGGGTCGGCGCGTGATGGCGGGAGCGTGGCTGACCGTCGGGTTGGTCATCGCCGCGGGCGTCGACTGGAGCACCGCCCTCGACGCCACCGGCAAACGAATCATCCTGATCATCGGATTGGTCGCTCTGTTCGGTGTCGGCGCGCAGCGTGTCGTCGAGAACTCTCCTCGTGTGCACTCGGCGTCACCCGATCTGGCCGGTTTGGACACGAACTTCAGTCGCGAGGACATCGAGTTGGCCGAACAGAAGATCGGCGTGGTGCTCTGATGTCGTTGCTGGAAGTACGAGGAGTGATGGTTCGATTCGGCGGCGTGATGGCCGTCGGTGGCGTCGACCTGGACGCCGAGGTCGGTCAGGTGACCGGTCTCATCGGCCCCAACGGTGCCGGAAAGACCACTTTGTTCAACGTGATCAGTGGCATGCAGGAGCCCACCGCCGGTCAGGTCTTCGTCAGCGGAGTGGACATCACGCGCGAGGCCCCGCACCGGCGCGCCAAGCGCGGTCTCGCGCGAACGTTTCAACGACTCGAATTGTTCTCGTCTCTCACGGTGCGCGACAACGTCCGCGTGGCCGCCGAGCTGGCCGCGGTTCCCGACGTGGACGGCACCGTCGACACCTTGCTCGACAAGGTCGGCTTGTCGCATCTGGCTGCATCCGCGGCCGGCGATCTGCCCACCGGCTCGGCGCGTTTGGTGGAGATCGCGCGCGCCCTGGCGACCATGCCCCGCCTGTTGTTGCTCGACGAGCCCGCCTCGGGGTTGGACGACTCCGAAACCGAACGACTCGGCGGGCTGTTGCGCGAGTTGGCCGCTGACGGACTCGGTGTGCTGCTTGTCGAACACGACATGGACCTGGTGATGCACGTGTGCGATCGCATCCACGTGCTCGACCTCGGCAACATCATCGCCATCGGCACACCGAACGAGATCCAACACGACGATGCCGTGTTGCAGGCCTATCTGGGAACCTCATGAGCACACCGCCCATCCTCGAATTGCGCAACGTGCGAGCCGGCTACGGCTCGATCGACGTGTTGCACGGCGTGAATCTCTCCATCGGTCGTGGTGAGGTGGTCGCGCTTCTCGGCCCGAACGGTGCCGGCAAGAGCACCACCATCAAGGTCATCAGTGGCTTGCTGCGGCCGTCGGCGGGTCATCTGATCGTGGCCGGTCGCGACGTCACCGGCGCATCGGCCAGTGCTCTGGCCCGTGCCGGTCTGTGCACCATCCCCGAGGGTCGCGGGATCTTCCCGAACTTGACGGTGCGCGAGAACCTGCTGATGGCCACCTTCAGTGGTCACAAGATGAGCGACATCGAGGAGCGAACCTACGCGCGCTTCCCGCGGCTCGGTGAACGTCGCACCCAGTTGGCCGGAACGATGTCAGGCGGCGAACAGCAGATGCTCTCACTGGCGCGCGCTCTGGCCACCGATCCCGCCATCTTGTTGCTGGACGAATTGTCGATGGGATTGGCCCCGCTCATCGTGGCCGAGTTGTACGCCCAGGTGGCGGCGATCGCCGCCGAAGGTGTGTCGGTGCTGGTCGTCGAACAGTTCGCCCGCACCGTGTTGGGCGTGGCCGACACCGCGGTCCTGCTGGCCCACGGCACCGTGCGCATGGCCGGCAAGGCATCCGAGATCGGCGATGATGTACTGGCGGGGGCCTACCTCGGCTCGTGACCCCGCGTCGAGCAACCGAAGATCGAGAAACACAAGCGACAACAGAGAAACGGAACCGACCCATGAACGAGAACCGCATCCAGACCTTCACCGAAGAGATCGGCGAATTGAAACTGCGTGGCGCCCGCGCCGACCGCGAGCGTTGGCTGTTGGCCATTGGCACCGTGGCCCTCATCGCCGGTGTCGCGATGGCCATCGTGGGCGGATTCCAAGCCAGCGGCACCACCGAGATGGGCGACCAGATCGCCTTCCTCGCCACCGGCACCCTCATCGGACTCGCTCTCGTGATCGCCGGCACGGCTCTGTTCGTGCGCTATTCGTTGGCTCGTTTCATGCGCTTCTGGTTGGTGCGCCTGGTGCACGAGCACCGCAGCGAGACCGACCGGGTGGTCGACGCGTTGAAGAACATCGAATCCCGACTCGGTGATTCGTGACAATCGAGTTGTGATTATCTTTGGTGCATGATCCGTGCGCCGTTCTCTCGTCATTTCGCTCTCGCGTTAGCCACCGCGATTCTCGTACTCGCCGCCTGTGGTGGCACGGGCGATTCATCGTCCTCCTCGGGACCCGATGACACGACCGCATCCATGGATTCGTCGTCACCGCCGAGCGACGTGTCGACCGAGTTCGAGGTGCAACCCGACGAAGCCAGCGCGGTCTCGAGTGTCATGGGTGAGGTCGACCTCACCCTCACGACCACATCTCCGGTCACGGTTCCTGGCGCCGAGTCCGGAGCCATCATCACGCTCGTGGTGCCCGCCGGTGCGGTGCCCGCCGGCACCGAGATCACGGTGACTCCCA
>JAJTEQ010000005.1 GCA_021298195.1 Ilumatobacteraceae bacterium | reverse complement strand
TCCAGTTCCGAGGAACTACAGGATCACTTGCCGGCGTCGAAGTTCTCGCCGAGCGCGTTACCAATGAAGCCGTCCACACCGTAGACAGCCTTGCTCTTGGGGCCGATGCCGTTCTCGACCATGGTCCGCAGGATGCGGCTGGCCTCGTCGAACGAGATCAGGATGATGGCGTCCGGATCGGCAGCGACGATCTCGGCGATCTCGGCGTCGAACGAGGTCGCAGCCGGGTCGTAGATCTTCTTGCCGAGGACTTCCACGCCCGAATCGGCGAGCACCGATTCGGCAACGTTGGCGAGGCTCGTGCCGTACGCATCGTCGAGGGCCAGGATGTACGCCGAAGCGTTTCCGTCCTCGGCAACCAAGCCGGCGAGCACCGCACCCTGGAGGCTGTCCGGGGGAGCGTTACGGAAGTAGAGGCCATTGTCGGCATAATCCACAAGCTTCAGCGAGGTGTTCGCCGGGCTGAACTGGATCACACCGGCCTGGGTGATCTTGTCGATGACGGTCAACGACACCGAGGATGAGGCCGCACCGATGATGGCGTCGACGTTCTCGCTGAGGAGACGGTCCACGGTCACGCTGGCGGTGTCGGTGCTGGTGTCACCGGAGTCGCCGGGCGAGTACTCGACCGGATTTCCGAGAACGCCACCGGCCTCGTTGATGATGCTGACGGCGTACTCGACACCGGCGATCATCGGCGCGCCAAGGAAGGCGAGCGAGCCGGTCTCGGGCAGCAAGCCACCGAGCTTCAGCACGCCGTCACCGTCGCGCTCCACGCCAGCGGACGCAAGCGGCAACACGGCCGACTCAGGCGCCGAAGCGGGGATGAACGTGGTGAGCTCGTCGTCGATGCGGTTGTCGGCGCCGAAGTTCAGAACGCCATAGGAGGCCTCGAGAGGCTCACCGTTGCCGTTCAGGGTGTTCGGTCCCGACACACCTTCGAAGTCAATGTCGGTTCCGGCCTTGATGAGGTCGACGCAGGTCGTCCAGTCGGAGCACTTCTCTCCGTCCTTAGAAACGGCGACGATCTCGTTTGCCAAAGCCGACCCGTCAGTTTGGGCCTTCTCGGCAGCGAGAGCGATCAGCATGACGGCGTCGAACGACTCCGCTGCGTAGCTCCAGTCGTTGAGAGCCTCATTGCCCTCGGCGACCCAGAAGTCGCTGATTGCCTGCTTCCACTCGTCGGAAAGATCGACGAGCGGAGTGGTGCCCTTGAGTCCCTCGAGCTCGCCACCGGCCGGAGCCTCGGTGGACGGGGCCTCGGTGCTGGGAGCCTCGGTGGACGGTGCTTCGGTCGCCGGAGCCGACTCGTCGTCGCCGCCGCAGGCGACAGCGCCCACGAGTGCAAAACCGACGAGCAGGGCACCAAAGCGACGTGCGCTGGTCTTCTGCATTGTTTCTCCCCCTATGGAGATACGGGGCGGGAGCCCCATTGGTTTGGAAGCCGTCAGGATACCCGTGGATAATGAGGTGGAAACCTCGGTGCGCGGAGGATTTGCGCCACACGGTACGGTTTGCCCATGAGCGAAGTTCTGTACGAGGTGTCCGATCACGTGGCCACCATCACCCTGAACGCCCCGGAGCGCATGAACACCATTTCGGGGGCCATGCTGGAGGAACTCTCCGAGCAACTGCTCCGCGCGGACCGTGCGCGCGATGTCCGGTGCATCGTCCTCACCGGCGCGGGGCGGGCATTCTGCGCCGGACTCGACCTGGCGGCCCAAATGGGCCAGAAGGAGTCTCTCGGGGTCCTGGACGCGGGTGGAGACATGGGAGCCGAGTTCGACCTGCGCACCGCGCCCCCGGTGGTTCTGCACAACCTGGACACGCCGACGATCGCCTGCATCAACGGCGGGGCCGCCGGTTACGGACTCGATCTGGCCTTTGGTTGCGACATTCGTCTGGCGTCGACCACGGCCAAACTGGCGCCCGGCTTCGCCAAGAGGGGAATCCTCCCCGAGAGCGGCGGGACGTGGTTGCTTCCACGAATCGTCGGCTACGCCAAGGCGGCCGAGATCTGCTTCACCGGTCGCACCCTGTCGGCTTCGGAGTCCTTCGACCTCGGTCTGGTGAATCACGTCATCGAACCCGATCAGTTGAGCGAACGGACCTACTCGATGGCCGCCGAGATCGCGGCGAACGCACCGCTGGCGGTGCGGGCCATCAAGCGCATGATGCGAGCCGCCGAAACCGAGACCTTCGAACAGAACATCCACCACGTGTTCCTGCAGTTGCTGCCGTTGTTCCGCACCAAGGACTTCAAGGAGGGCGTGGCGTCCTTCATGGAGAAGCGACCCGCCAATTTCACCGGTCGTTGATGACGCGATCGATGGACTCGGTGGGTGACGACTCGTCGATCGAACTGCTCGCGGGTTTGGCGAGCACTCGCACCATCCGTCGATACACGTCGGATCCCGTACCGCCGGAGGATCTGAACTCGATCTTGTGGCACGCCACGCGCGCACCGAGTGGCTCGAATCGTCAACCGGTTCGCTATCTGGCTCTCGTCGATGGTCCCCGCGCTGCTCGAGCCAAGTCGTTGCTCGGGGAGTCGTTCCGGCGCGGCTGGAGCGCCAAGTTGCGTCAGGACGGCTACGAGAGTGGTTCGGGCCTCGACCCGGACTCCCCGAAGGCGCGACAGGCCCGAGCCATGCAGGAGTACGTCGACAACATCGAGTCCGTCCCCGTCGTGGTGCTGGTCTGTCTCGTCCGCTATCGCGACCCGAATCCCTACGAGGGCGCATCGGTGTATCCCGCCTGCCAGAACCTGTTGTTAGCCGCGCGCGCGTTGGGCTACGGGGGTGCTCTCACCATGTGGCATCAAGGTGTCGAGTCCGAATTACGGAGCCTGCTCGACGTTCCCGACGACGTCGCCCTGTCGGCCTGCATCACTCTTGGCAAACCGCGCGGCTCCCACGGTCCGGTGCGTCGCAAGCCGCTCCACGACGTCGTGTTCGATGATCGGTGGGGAGTGGAGGCGGAGTGGGCTCACGATCCCGAGGGCACGCGTCATGCCGGCGGTGCGCCGCGGTGACGGCCTCGGAGAGTCACGACCTCCTCGGTCTCCCGGCACCTGCGACCCGTTCCCAGATCGTCGAGGCCCGCCGGCGATTGTCGCTCGTTCATCACCCCGATCGAGGTGGAGACGCCGCGCTCATGGCGCGGATCAACCGGGCCGCCGATGAACTGTTGACGGATCTCGAGGAGGAGGACTCGACGACGAGAGCACGACCGGTGAGGACCGAGCGAGACACATCGCACAAGGTGGTGGTCGATCATCCGTCATTCGTCATCGACGTCCTGCCGGTGTTGGCACACGAGGTTCTGACGCTGGCCGTGGTGTCGATCGGAGAGATCGTCGACGACGATCCGCCCTACGGTTTGGAATTCACCGTAAACGTCGCCGAACCTGGTGCGAGTCGAACGTGGTGCCGGGCGGAAATCGTCCCCGACGCGGGCTCGAGCACCGTTTCGCTGGTGACCGAGTCCGACGGATCCGTCGACGTCGAACGGTTGCGTGATCTGCTCGTTCGTGAAATCAACGCCCTCGGGGTCGAGCGTTAGCGATTCGCCGCGGCCTTCGACAAGCGATCGCGAATGGCCGTCCCGATGCCGCGCGCTGGCGGTAACTCGATCACCACGGTGTCGATGCCGTCCTGATCGGCGCGACGAAGCTCGGTGTACATCTCGCGAGCGAAGATGATCGGATCCGCGTTGGCGTCCAGGGTTCGCGTCCTTCCCGTCGACGGTTCGCCCGGTGGCGTGCCCGGCTCGACGAGGATGACCCGGCATCGGGGCGCGTAGTGACTGCTCAGCATTCCGGGCGCACGACTCGGTCCCGACGTCGCAGCGAGCTTCTGCACGACGGCGGCGACGTCCTCCGTCGCGATTCCACCCGGACGCAGGATCTGGGGAGGATCGACCGAGCAATCCACGATGGTGGATTCGAGGCCGATGTCGCACGAGCCACCGTCGAGGATGTAGTCGACGTCGTCACCGAGGTCGTCGCGAACGTGAGCGGCGGTCGTGGGACTGACGCGTCCGAACCGGTTCGCCGACGGAGCGGCCAGCCCGTCACCGACGATTCGGAGCAGTTGCGAGGTCAGAGGGTGGTCCGGAACCCGAAGCGCCACGGTCGAACGCCCCCCGGTCACGGCGTCGGGAACGAAGTCGGCCCGCTCGACGATCAGGGTCAACGGTCCGGGCCAAAACCGTTCGGCGAGGACCTCGGCTCGCTGCGACCAGCGTCCGGCCCATTCACGGGCACCGTCGGCGTCGGCGAAGTGGACGATGAGCGGATGGGACGGGGGACGTCCTTTCACCTCGTACACCCGCCGTATCGCCATTTCGTCGCGAGCCAACGCGGACAACCCGTACACCGTCTCGGTGGGTATCGCCACGACCCCTCCACGGAGGAGAAGTCGTGCGGCGCGATCGACATCGGCTCCGACGCCGGACCCGCTCACGAGGGGAGTGCTCCGAGGAACTCCAACGCCGCATCGAAGAATCCGAAATCGTCGGTGGTCGCGAAATGATCGACACCACGGAGGTTGACGAGCCGAGATCCGGTGATCCTCGAACTGAGCGGTTCGCCCGGACCGGCGAAGTCCCGATCTCCGATCACGACGAGTGTGGGACAGGACACACGGCCGAGCTCGTCGTCGGTGAAGGGCGATCGTTCGCGCTTCATGACGGCCGTCAGGGCCGCCCGGTCGTTGCCCGGCTGATCGGCGTATTGAACGAACAACCGGGACAGGTTGTCCTCCTCCGAGGGGCTCCCCTCGAGAGCCTCGATCAGCCGTTGGTGCGAGGCGCGGTCGGTGGCCTCGATGGCGTTACGACCGATGCCGGCCAGAACGAGTTTCGACAGGCATCCCGGATCATCGACCGCCAAACGCAGAAGGGTCAGGGCACCCAAGGAGAAGCCGACGGCGTCGACCGGCTCCTGCGGAAGTCGTTCCCGGATCCGGGCGGTGAGGTCGGCGTAGGCCTCGGGATCGTGGGGTTTCGGAGCGGACCCGTGTCCGAGCAGGTCGATCCCGATCACCGTGCGACCGGCGTCCTGGAGAAGATCGACGAATCCCGACGAACGCCACGTCGATTCGAAGGAACCACCCCAGCCATGGACCAAAACGATGGGATGTTCCACGCCGACCAAGATAGCCCGTAGCCTGAAGCGGTCGTCCCGCACGGTTCGGGTTCGTCCAGTGGAAAAGTCGGACACAGCATGAGATTCCTCAACGAGACCCCGCCCGCTCACGATCTGACGTACAGCGACGTCTTCATGGTTCCGAGCCTGTCGAGCGTGGGCTCTCGCCTCGACGTCGATCTGTCGACGACCGACGGCGTCGGAACGACGATTCCCATCGTGGTGTCCAACATGACCGCCGTGGCCGGACGACGTATGGCTGAGACGGTCGGACGTCGAGGTGGACTGGTGGTGCTTCCCCAGGACATTCCGCTGGACGTCGTCGCCAACGTCGTCGGATTCGTCAAACGTTGTCACCCGATCTACGAGACACCGATCACGTTGGCCCCGACGGACACCGTCGGAGAAGCTCTGAGTCTCATTCACAAGCGCGCTCACGGTGTCGTCATCGTCGTGGACGGCGAGCGACGTCCACTCGGGATCTTCACCGAGGCCGACGCGGCCGGATACGACCGATTCACCCAGCTGCACAACGTCATGTCGACGGATCTGTTGTCGGTCGCCGACGGCACGTCGATGGAGTCGGTCTTCCATCAGCTGTCGGGTCAGCGTCTCACCGCCGCTCCGGTGATCGATGCGGACGGGCGTCTCCTCGGATGTGTCACGCGCAAGGGGGCGTTGCGGTCCACCTTGTACCGACCGTCGGTCAACGCCAAGGGCGAATTCCTCACGTCGGTGGCCATCGGAGTGAACGGTGATCCGGCCGCCAAGGCGCGCGAGCTGGCCGCTCTCGGGGTCGACGTCCTGGTTGTCGACACCGCACACGGTCACCAGACCCGCATGATCGACGCCGTCGAAGCCGTTCGCTCGGCGGCGCCCCACACGATCGTGGTAGCGGGCAACGTGGTGACCGCCGCCGGCACCCGCGATCTCGTCTCGGCCGGAGCCGACATCGTGAAGGTCGGAGTGGGCCCCGGTGCGATGTGCACGACCCGCATGATGACCGGCGTCGGACGACCGCAGTTCTCCGCGGTTCTCGAATGCGCCGACGCGGCCCGCGCGGCCGGGAAGTCGGTGTGGGCCGACGGCGGAGTCCGTTATCCGCGTGACGTCGCGTTGGCCTTGGCCGCGGGTGCCGGAAGCGTGATGTTCGGCTCGTGGCTCGCCGGAACCTACGAATCGGCGGCCGACACCCTGCGTGATCCCGACGGTCGGCTGTACAAGGAGAACTTCGGCATGGCCTCGAACCGCGCGGTGCGCAACCGGACGCGCACCGAAGGCATGTTCGATCGGGCTCGCAAGGAGCTCTTCGAAGAGGGCATCTCCACGTCTCGCATGTATCTCGATGCCGAGCGACCCGGCGTCGAGGACATCATCGATCAGATCGTCGCCGGAGTGCGCAGTTCGTTCACCTACGCGGGCGCGGCGACCATGAGCGAATTCCGGGAGCGGGCGGTGGTCGGGATCCAGGGTTCGTCGGGCTACGACGAAGGACGCCCCCTCGGCACCAGCTGGTGACATGAACTCCACGCCTGTCATCGTGGCCATCGACGGACCGGCCGGGGCCGGCAAGTCGACGATCGCCCGTGCGCTTGCTTCCCGGCTGGGTTTGGAATATCTCGACACCGGAGCCATGTACCGCGCGGTGACCCATGCCGCGATGGATCGAAGCGTGGCCCTCGACGACACCGAGGCCGTGGCGGCCCTCGCCCGTTCGATCTCCATTCGAGTCGCCGACGGCAAGACCTCGGTCGACGACATCGACGTTTCGGAGCCGATTCGGGGTGGTGCCGTCACGGCCGCCGTCAGCACGGTGGCGGCAAACTCGGCCGTTCGCCGGTCGATGCGCGATCTCCAACGCGCCTGGGGACTCTCGCGCGGTGGAGGAGTCATCGAGGGACGCGACATCGGCACCGTGGTCTTCCCCGACGCACTGTTGAAGGTGTACCTGACCGCCTCGCCCCGCGTTCGGGCCGAGCGCCGGGTCGCCGAGGTCGGGGGAGACGTCGACGCGATGGAGAGATCCATCATGGAACGTGATCACAAGGACAGTTCGCGATCCGACAGTCCGTTGTCCACGTCGTCGGACTCCGTCGTCATCGACACCGGAGGACGAACCGTCGACGCCATCGTCGACGAGATCGTCGCGATGATCGCCCCACGACGCACGGCGCGACGATCATGAGCGAGGTCGAGTCCTATCTGGCAGGAAACGGTCGGGGAAGTCGGCTCTTTTATTCCTTCGTTCGTCACTTGGTCACTTTGATCCTGCGCACGTATTGCCGCATGCGGATCCACGGTCGAGAGAACATCCCGTCGACGGGGGCCTACGTGCTGGCGCCGGTGCACCGCAGTTACATCGACACTCCGATCGCGTCGGCCTGTACCCGACGACGTCTGCGGTTCATGGGCAAGGATTCGTTGTGGAAGAACGGAACCGTCGGTTGGATCTTGTCGGCCTTGGGTGCGTTTCCGGTGACACGGGGATCGGCCGATCGACAAGCCGTCACCAGGGGAATCCAGGTTCTGCAGGCCGGTGAGCCCTTGGTTTTGTTTCCCGAAGGGGAGCGCAAGAGCGGACCGACCGTCGAGCCGCTGATGGACGGTGCGGCCTACATCGCCTGCAAGGCTGGTGTCCCGATCGTTCCGGTGGGTATCGGTGGCAGTGACCGTGCGATGGGCAAGGGCGCCAAGTTCTTGTACCCGCGCAAGGTCGTGGTGGTCATCGGAGAGGCGATCCCGGCACCCGCGTCGGTGGATGGACGGATGCCCCGGGCGGCGGTGAAGGAAATCTCGACCCTTTTGCACGGTCGACTTCAAGTGCTCCTCGACGAATCTCGGCGTCTGGCCGGCGGCTGAATTCGGCTTTCCGGCTTCAGGTCACAGGTTGCCGACAGCGGTCAACGCGCGCACCAGCAGGTCGGGATCGTGTGCTCCGCACATCTCGCGGGCCGAGTGCATCGAGAGTTGCGCGACACCGACGTCGACGGTCGGAATACCGAGTCTCGTGGACGTGATCGGACCGATGGTCGAGCCGCAAGGCATGGTGTTCTTGCTGACGAACCACTGGTAGGGAACACCGGCCGACACACACGCCTTCTCGAACATCGCGGCCGTTTCGGCCGTCGTCGCATAGCGCTGATTGGCGTTCGATTTGATGACGGGTCCGCCGTTGGCGATCGGACGATGCCCGGGCTCGTGGCGTTCGGGGTAGTTCGGGTGAACACTGTGCGCGTTGTCGGCGGAGACGCAAAGAGACTTCGCACACCGGTCACGAAAGGAGCCTTCATCGGCTCCGTGCAAGGTTCGCAGCAGCCAGTCGAGCTGTGGTCCGGCGGCTCCGTGCGTGGATTCGCTACCGACTTCCTCGTGATCGAAGAGTGCGATGACGAAGGTGTTCTCGTTGATTCCGGAACGGGCGACGTCGATGATGGCGCTGGTCGCGGCCCAACAGGAGACCTGATTGTCGAGACGACCCGACGCGAGCAGGGCTCCGTCGGCCAGGACGCGGGCCGGGGTCGTGTCGTACATCACCAGGTCGTGCGTCGAGATCGACGTCGACTTCACATCCGCCCGTTCGGCCAGGAGTTGCAGGAAATCTCCGGGCGACGATGTGCCGAGACCCCACACCGGCGAGAGATGGATCTGGCGGTCCAAGACGAGACCTCGCTCGTTCACCTCACGATCGAGGTGCACCGCCAACTGGGGAATCCGGGCCACCGGATCCTCGGTGTCCACGAGCACCGTCCGGCCGTCGTCGAGAATCAGACGCCCCGCGACCGCCAGATCACGGTCGAGCCAGGAATTGTTGAGAATTCCGCCGTACACCTCGACGGCGATCTGCTTCCAGCCGTGTGATCCGGAGTCGGGTCGTGGCTTGAGGCGCAGGGTCGGACTGTCGGTGTGCGCCCCGACGACACGGAACGGCCCACCCGTGCCGCACCAGGCCAACAGGAGGCCGGCCGACCGGACGAATCCGCGCGGGGGAAGGCTCGCTCCCCACGAATCGAACGCGATCTCTCCGAACCCCGCCTCCCGCAATCGACCCGCCGAGTGCGCGGTGGAGTGCGCGGGCGACACGGATCGATCGAGGTGGGAGATCAGGTCGTCGACGGCCATGTCGGACGTTCTACCGGCTTCAGCGCTGGAACAGACCGATGGGCAACCCGGAGCCCCGCAGATGCGAGGTTTCGTTGAGGGTCACGATGCTTCGCTCGCCACTGCGCGCGGCGGCGAAGCGGTGGAGGCTCGTGTAGTTCGGATAGAAGAACGATCGTTGTCCACCGAGGGTCAGACCCAGCACGTGGGCGGCGTAGGCATTGATGACGCCACCATGGCATACCACGACCACCTTCTGGGAGGGGTGCGACTCGATCAACCGCTCCACCGACGACACCACCCGGGACACGAAGACGTCCTCTTCCTCGTGGGCCGGGGGCCACTGGCCGTTCAGCATCTCCTGCCAACGCGGGTCGTTGGTCGCCTTCAACTCTTCGATCGGGACGTATTCGTTGCTGAGTCGGTCGTATTCGGCGACACCGTCGACTTCCACCGCGGTGAGCCCCGTCACCATCGCCAACGCGTCGGCGGTTTGCTTCGCCCGTCGCATGGGACTGGTGTACAAGGCGTCGATTCCCTCGTCGACCAGGTAATCGGCCATCAGACGGGCCTGACGGACCCCGGATTCCGACAGATCGGGATCGGCGGCCCCGGATTCCACCTCGCGGCGGAGCGGAATTGCATGACGTACGAGGATGATCTCCATGACCGACTAGATAATCAGGTGTGACCACCGATCCCACAGTCCGACACGTCTCGGGTCTGCACGTTTCGCGACACGACGGAGGCCCTCACCGCTTCGTGCTGGTGCACGGGTCGATGGATCGGGAGAGCGGATTCGCGCGACTCGTCAAACACCTTCGGCCCCACGGCGAAGTGGTCACGTACGATCGTCAGGGGTACAGCCGCTCTCTGAATGCGCCCGGAGATCGAAGCATCTCGGCTCACATGGAGGATCTTCGCACGGTCATCGGTCCCGTCCCGAGCATCGTCGTGGGGCACAGCCTCGGGGGCGCGATCGCGTTGGGGCTGGCCGCGGAATCTCCGGGGCTCGTTCGCGGTCTCGTCGTGTACGAGTCTCCCATGAGTTGGGAATCTTGGTGGTCGAAGGACGGCGGAGGCTCGGTGGCCGCGCGGGCCGCCACTCCCGAGGATGCGGCCGAAGCCTTCATGCGTCGTTTCGTCGGACGTGAGCGCTGGGAGCGGTTACCTCAGCGCACGAAGGATTCGCGACGCGCCGAGGGCGTGGCGTTGCGGGCGGAGTCGATGTCTTTGCGGCGCGGCGCACCGTGGAAGGGGACTCGGATCGAGTGTCCGGTCATGTCGGGGTGCGGGGAGGCGTCTCGGGATGATTTCCGACGATCGGCTCGAATCGTGTCGGAACTCTCCACTGACGGTCGCATGGTCGTCCTGCCGCGCGCGCATCACAACGCGCACTCGGCGAGTGCCGACGACTTCTACGCGCTGCTGGTACTTCCGTTGATACGACGTCTCGAATCGGGTGCCTGGGACCTGGTCGTGTCGGTCGAACCCGACTAGGGCGTGAGAGTCACGTCCTGCCCGAAAAAGGAGCACGAGATCTCGGCGTCGATGATCGCCTCACCCGAACGAGCGTCGTCGTAACAATCGGAGATTTCCTGCCGCTGGGAATAGACGGCGACGGCCAGGACCAAGGCGATCACCATGATGATCGTTCGTACCATCGCTTTGGCCACGAACTTCATCAGGATCACTCCGACGACGATCGGTGCGATGACCCCCGCGAGGGAAACGTTCTTCAATTGATCGACGGACAAGGACAGGAGCGCGTGCATGCACGCAAGGCTACGGAAAGTCGACGTGCGACACCATGCATCTGCTGCACCCCGTTAGATTCCCGGCATGTCGCAGAACCCCGTCAACCTTTCCGCTCAAGGTCCGCCGTCCACCAAGTTGCCGGAGGTCGATGCCGCCGTGCGCCACGAATTGAAAAGAGCTCTCGACGCCGACCCGACGGTGAGACGAGGATTGGTCGCCGACATCGTGTCCCGGAACCCCCGCTGGATCGATGCGTGGGTGGCCCTCGGCGACCTGGCTCGCGACGAGATCGAACGGTACGCGTGTTATCGAGTCGCCTACCACCGGGGACTCGACCTCCTCCGGCAGAACGGTTGGCGTGGTTCGGGATACCTTCGATGGAGTCACGAGCCGAATCGGGGTTTTCTGCGCGCGTTGAGTCGCCTCGGTGTCACGGCCGGGACGATCGGCGAACTCGACGAGGCGGAGCGGTGTCGTCTCTTCGTGCTCCAGCTCGAGCCGAACGGCGTTGCGGACGAAGCCTGATCGATGTCTTCCCGGTCCGCGGTGATCCTGGTGGGGGGAGCGTCCTCGCGAATGGGTCGGGACAAAGCACTCATGGAGGTGCAGGATCAGCCGGCGGCGATCCGCCTGGCGCGCCTGCTCGTCGATTCGGGTTTCGAGAACGTCAGATTGATCGGGGGATCGGGAGAGCGATTTCGTGACTGCGGATTCGCGCACGTTCCGGATCTCGAACAAGACCGAGGTCCACTCGAAGGGATCAGAACGAGCCTCCGATCGGCCGAAGAGGAGTGGACCCTCGTCGTGGCCGTCGACCTGATCGCCCTGGACCGTGAAGCGATCCGCGAACTGAAGTCGGCGTTGGTGAACCACCCTTTCGACGACGTGATACTGGCCTCGTGTTCCGAGGGCCCGCAACCCTTGTTCGCGTGGTGGCGTCGCTCGTCGATCCAGACGATCGAGAGAGAGTTGGCGATGGAGAGGCGCTCTTTGCGCAACGTCATCGGGCTGCTGCGCGTGGCGACGGTGGAGTTTCCGCCCGAGGTGCTCCGGAACGCCAATCGCCCCGAGGACCTCGGTTAGCCTGTCGGGGTGACCGAGGAACTTTTCGGAGAGATCGACATCGACGAACTGGAGGACCGGCTCGCGGCCGGCGCCTTTCTGGTCGATGTGCGCGAGACGGACGAGTACCTCTCCGGTCACGTGCCCGGCGCCGTTTCGGTTCCGCTTTCCGAACTCGCGCAACGGGTCGAGGAATGCCGAGATCCCCGGGGCAACGGGACGCTCATGATCTGCAAGGTCGGTGGTCGAAGTGCGAGCGCGTGTGCCCACCTCGCCGGTCTGGGGTTCGAGGTGACGAACGTGGCGGGCGGAACGATGGCATGGGTCATGAGCGGTCGCGACGTCGTCGAAGGATCGTCACCCCGGTGACGTTCCTCTTCGTCGACACTCGTGAGGCCCTGACCGAACTGCTCGACGTTCTCGTTTCCGAATCCCGAATCGCTCTCGACACCGAATTCCATCGTGAGCGCACCTATTTCCCGCGCTTGGCCCTGGTTCAGGTGGCCTGGTCCGACGGTGTGGCCATCATCGATCCGTTGGCCGTGGACATCGCGCCGATCACTCGGATCTTCGGAGACGAGAACCTGATCGTCCTTCACGCGGCGCAGCAGGACATGGACGTTCTGACCCACGCCGTCGGCTCCGTCCCGAAACGAATGTTCGACACCCAGATCGCCGCCGGATTTCTCGGTTTTTCGACTCCGTCGCTGGCTTCTCTCGTGAACGCCGAATTGAAGATTTCTCTCCCGAAGGGGGACCGCCTGACCGATTGGCTGCGACGTCCCCTCACCACGGGCCAATTGTCGTACGCGGCATCCGATGTCGAGCACCTCCTCGAATTGCACGACCGGCTCCGCAACGAACTCGTCGACCGTGGCCGTCTCCAATGGTGCGAGGATGCCTGCGAGGAATTGCGTACACGCAAGGCCGGGCCGGCCGATCCCGCCGATGCGTGGCTGAAACAGAAGGACCTCCGTGGTATGAAGCCACGAACCCGTGGGATTCTGGCGTCCTTGGCCGAATGGCGCGAGAGGCGAGCGATGGCCAGCGACATACCGCCCCGACAGGTTCTGCCCGACCTGGCGCTTCACGGCGTCGCTCAACGCGATCCCTCTTCGGTGGCCGAGCTCTCCCAGGCTCGCGGCGTCGATGACCGGCACACGCGCGGGGCGATCGGGGCCGAGATTCTCGAGGCGGTGAAACGTGGTCGGGACCGCCGAGCCGATCTTCCACCCTCCGAAGGTGAGGAATTGGACCGCAACCTGCGGCCCGCGATCACGTTGGTGTCGGCCTGGATCAGTGAGGTGGCCCGCACCAACGACGTGGACACGGCGTTGTTGGCCACGCGACACGACATCGTGGCCCTTCTTCGTCGTGACGAGGGTGCCCGCTTGTCCGGTGGTTGGCGGCGGGATCTGGTGGGGGCCCAGATCGAGGATCTTCTGGCGGGCCGCTCGGGACTGTCGTTCGACGGTCACGGGGGACTCCGCCTCATTTCGGCCTCGACCGAGGTGACGTCCGCCGAGGCCTGAGACTCGCCGATTCGGGTGCCCCGGTCGGCGGAACCCTGCTGAAATGGGATTTTGTGGATCAGATACCCCGTGGGCGACGGTTCACGGACCTACAATGTTGAAGCCCCTCGTGGGCCCGGGTCGACGTCCACCGTCGGTGAGTCACCCGAATCATCCACCCGCCCCAGTCCCCACACCAGTTCGGAGCCCTGCCGTGAAGAAGGGTCGTCATCGTCGTTTCGAAGAAGCGCGCAAATTGAAGCAAGCCGGCCCCAGTGCGTTCGATCTCGGTCTCGGCGGGTCCGACAAGGGCCCGAAATCCCAGGACGACGAGTACGCGGCGTTGGCGGAGAAGTACGGCGTCGTGTTCGACGATGACGACGACGACGAGGCGGACCTCGATGACGAGGCCCGTGACACCGACGAAAGTGACGACGCTGACGACGAGTGATCCCTCGTTTCACACCCCCCCTATGACGAACCCCCTCCGCAATGTGGCCCTGGTCGCTCACGTCGACCACGGCAAAACCACGCTCGTCGACGCCCTCCTTCGGGCCACGGGCACCTTCGCCGCCCACCAGCAGGTCGTCGATCGGGTCATGGACTCGAACGATCAGGAGCGCGAACGAGGAATCACGATCCTGGCCAAGGCGGCGTCCATCACCTGGAAGGGCACCAAGATCAACTTGGTCGACACTCCCGGTCACGCCGACTTCGGCGGTGAGGTGGAACGCGCCCTCACGATGGTCGACGGAATCTTGCTTCTCGTCGACGCCGCCGAGGGTCCGTTGCCCCAGACCCGCTACGTGTTGCAGAAGGCTCTGGCGCGGGACCTCCCGGCGATCGTCGTGATCAACAAGGTCGACCGTGGCGACGCCCGAGCCCAGGAAGTGCTCGACGAGGTGTATCAGCTCTTCATCGACCTCGAGGCCGCCGATCATCACATCGAGTTCGAGGTCATCTCGGCCGTGGCCCGTGAGGGACGCGCCATGGTCGGTCTCGGAATGCCCCCGGTCGACGCCGACCTGTCACCCTTGCTCGACACCATTCTGAGCCGCATTCCCGCCCCCGACGGTGATCCGAACGCACCCTTGCAGGCTCTGGTGACGAACCTGGACGCGTCGGAGTACCTCGGCCGGTTGGCCGTTGGTCGTATCTATCAAGGAGCACTGCGCAAGGGCGAAATGGTCGCCCTGTTGGAGGAGGAGTTCGTCGAGGGCCAACCGCCACTGAAGAGGCGTCTGGCGCAGTTGATGGCGTACTCGGGCGTCGGCCGAGTGGAGCAGGACGAGTTGTTCGCGGGCGACTTGTTCGTGGTCGCGGGTTTCCCCGAGGTGGAGATCGGTGACACCATCGCATCGACCGACAATCCGGTGCCGTTGCCCCGCTTGATGGTCGACGAACCCGTGCTGCGGATGACCTTCGGCGTCAACACCTCTCCGTTCGCCGGTCGCGACGGGAAGTATCTCACCAGCCGACATCTTCTCGACCGCCTGCACAAGGAAGTGCTCGGAAACGTGTCGATCAAGTTGCACCCCACGGACTCGGCCGAAGTCATGGAGGTCGCCGGTCGAGGTGAATTGCAGTTGGCCGTTCTCATCGAGTCGATGCGTCGCGAAGGGTTCGAGCTTCAAGTGAGTCGTCCCGAGGTGATCACCAAGGAAGTCAACGGCAAGAAGTTCGAACCACTGGAACGTGGAGTGTGCGACGTCCCCGACGAGCACGTCGGAGCGGTGACGCAGGCTCTGGCGCCCCGCAAGGGACGAGTGGTCGATCTCCGACCGGGGGATCCCGGACGTTCGGTGATCACCTTCGAGTGTCCCAGTCGCGGTCTGATCGGATTCCGTTCGCTGTTGCTGACCGTGACCCGTGGAACCGCGATGCTCCATCAACATCACGCCGGCTGGATGCCGTGGTGCGGCGATCTGCCGCACCGCACCGGTGGGGCCATGATCTCGGACCGTGAGGGCATGGTCACGGCCTACGCCCTGGACAATCTGCAGTTGCGAGGCACCCTGTTCGTGGAGCCCGGCGACAAGACGTACGAAGGGATGGTCATCGGGGAGAGCGCTCGTGGTGACGAGATGGTGGTGAACGCCGTCCGGGCCAAGGAGAAGAACAACATTCGCACCCACAGTCACGACGACGGTGTGAAGCTCGCCGCTCCGGTGATTCACACTCTCGAGACCGCCATCGAATGGATCGCCGAGGACGAACTGGTCGAGATCACTCCCAAGACCATTCGGATTCGCAAGCGACACCTCGGACTCGAGGATCGACGCAAGGCGAACAAGAAGACCGGCTGAGTCAGCCTTTCTTGCGCTTGACCAAGACCGGGTGGGGTAGCGGCTCGGCGACCGGACGCTCGAGCACCTCGACCATGAGGTCGTACACCGTTCGACCGACGGTTTCGATCATCTCGTCCCGGAGGTACTTGTACACCGGCTCGCGCCCGACGAAGGCGTCGGGGGTGTCCGTGCACCACCAGTGCAGATCGTCGCCGTCATTGCCCCAGTCACGACGCTTCCATTCGCGCACGAACGTCGTCACCCATCCGCTGGTGTCGGTGTGATGCTCGAGCCGGATCGGGAGTTGCCAGCAGACGTTGGGCTTCCAATCCAAAGGCCGCTCACCGGCTTCCATGGCGGCTATGTGGAATGCACAACCCGCTCCACCCTCGAAACCCGGACGATTCAGGAAGATGCAGGCGCCGTCGACCCGACGGGTGGTGGTGTCGCCGTTCTTGTGCTTCTTCAGGAAGCCCTTCTTCGCGGCCTTGGGTTTCATTTGCCATTGTTCGTCCGTCAGACGCACGACGTGCTTGACCACGTTCGCCACGTCGGCCTCGTCCACGAAATGAGCACCGTGGGAACAGCAGCCTTGGTTCAACTCCGGGGTCGGGTGATCGTAGACACCTTGACAACCTTCTCCGAAGATGCACTTCCAGGAACTCCGCATGAACGTGGCGTCGATCATCCACGTGCGTTGCTCCGTCGGATCCTCGAACGAGATCATCTCGTGCAGGTCCTCGTGGCGACCCGACAGGCCGGCGACTCGAACCGGCTTCGGAGCCGCGTTGGAGTTACGGGCGGCGTCGTGAGGTAGGGGGAGCGTCTCGGTCACGCCCTCAGGTTATGGCAACTCGGTCGAAGAGCACACGAGAGCAGGGAAAACATAGGGCTAACATTGCGAGTCAATGTCGCCGTCGTCCAGCCCCTCATCTCGTCACCCGATTCCGTCGACGGCGAACGAACTCCGTCGGACGTTCACCGACTTCTTCACCGAGCGCCGACACACCGCGGTCGAGTCGGCCAGCCTCATTCCCCACGATCCCACCGTTTTGTTCACGGTCGCCGGGATGGTTCCGTTCAAGCCGTACTTCGTCGGAGACGAAGTGGCTCCCTTTTCCCGGGCGGCAACCGTGCAAAAGTGCGCGCGGGCCGGTGGAAAGCACAACGACCTCGATGATGTCGGCCGGACCAAGCGACACCTGGTCTTCTTCGAGATGCTCGGAAACTTCTCGTTCGGCGATTATTTCAAGGAATCGGCCATCCCCTGGAGTTGGGAGTTGGTCACGGAACGTCTGGGCTTCGACGGCGACCGTATCTGGGTCACCGTTCACACCAGTGACGACGAAGCCGAGGCCATCTGGCACGAGCAGGTCGGCGTGCCCATGGATCGCATCCAGCGGCTCGGTGACAAGGACAACTTCTGGCAGATGGGAGACACCGGACCCTGCGGGCCCTGCTCCGAGTTGCACATCGACCGTGGTCCGGCCTTTGGTCCACCCGGCGGCCCGTTGAACGATCCGCATGGTGATCGTTTCATGGAGTTCTGGAATCTCGTCTTCATGCAGTACAACCAAGCTCCGGACGGGTCGCGGACATTGCTGCCGAAACCGTCCATCGACACCGGCGCCGGTCTGGAGAGAATCCTCGCCTTGGTGCAGAACAAGGACTCGGTCTGGGAGACCGATGCGTTGTTCCCGATCGTCGAGGCCGCGCAATCGGCCACCGGCGCGCGATACCGGGTGGGCGATTACGAGGACCGCGGAAGTTTCAGCTTGCGCGTTCTCGCGGAACACGCGCGATCGAGCACGATGCTCGTCTCCGACGGCGTCTTCCCGTCGAACGAGGGCCGTGGATACGTGCTTCGTCGGATCATTCGTCGGGCGGTGCGACACGCCTTCATGCTGGGAACCGAATCCTTGGTCATGCCCAAACTGGTGGACACCGCCATCTCCGTCATGGGAGAGGCGTATCCGGACGTGGTCCGGCAGAAGGATTTCATCCTCGGTGTGTTGACCAAGGAAGAGGAGCGTTTCCGTCAGACCCTGAGGACCGGACTCGGGATCCTGTCCGACGAGATCGACCTGGCGGTTCGTGAATCCCGAGGCATCTCCGGCTCCACGGCGTTCCTTCTTCACGACACCTACGGCTTCCCGTTGGAGGTCACCGAGGAGATCGTCGCCGAGCGCGACGTGACCGTCGACGTTCCGGGCTTCGAGTTGGAGATGGGTCGTCAGCGTGAACGAGCCAAGGCCGCTCGAAAGGGGGCCGCTCACGGTCCCGAGCGCATGGATCAGTACCGCGAGGTCCTGGAGGCGACCGGCCAGACCACGTTCGTGGGGTATTCCGACGACACATCGCGCTCCAAGGTGGTCGCGGTCATCGAAGTCGACGACGGCAATCTCGAGGTCTTCCTCGACCAGACCCCGTTCTACGCGGAGAGTGGTGGACAGGTGGGCGACACCGGCTCCATCACGGGTCCCGACGGGACTCTCTTGGTGCTCGACACCACCTTCGCCTTGCCCGGATTGCGCCGTCACCTCTGTCGTCCGATGGGTGGCGACGTGCACGTCGGCCAGGAAGTCGAAGCCGCGATCGATGTCTCACGTCGAACCGCCATTCGACGCCATCACACCGCGACGCACGTGCTGCACTGGGCTTTGCGCGAAGTCCTCGGGGACCACGTGAAGCAAGCGGGATCGCTGGTGAACGATGATCGTCTGCGATTCGACTTCAGTCATTACGCGGCCGTCACCGCCGATGAGCTGCGCCGAATCGAGGAGATCGCCAACAACGTGACGCTGCGCAACACCGGCGTGTCGTCGGAGGAGATGAGCAAGGACGCCGCCATGGAACGGGGAGCGATTGCGTTCTTCGGTGACAAGTACGGGGATCGGGTTCGGGTGCTCGAGGCCGGGCCGTCGGTCGAACTGTGTGGTGGAACCCACGTGTCGGCAACCGGTGACATCGGCATCGTGAAGATCACGTCGGAGTCCTCGATCGGCGCGAACCTCCGACGCATCGAGGCCGTGGCCGGGATGCGCACCCTCGAACTGACCCGTGCACTCGAGGGCTCGCTGTCCGAGGCCGCGCGCCTCTTGGGCTCGCCCGTCGAGGACCTCGTCGGTGGAGTGTCCAAGAAGCTCGACGAGATCCGCAACCTGAACGACGAGAACAAGCTCCTGCGCGGACGTTTGGCGTCCGGTCGAGCGTCGGAGTTGTCGGCCCTCGCCGTCGCAGGAGTCGTGATCGCGCGTGTCGACGACCTGTCTCCCGCCGACCTTCGTGATCTGGCCGTGGCGGTGCGGCAGCAGACGGGGATCGACGCCGTCGTGCTCGGTGGCGTGTCCTCGACCGGTGGAGTTTCTCTCGTCGCGGCCGTACTTCCGTCCTTCCGAGTGGCGGCCGCGGATCTCATTCGGGACGGCGCCAAGGCCGTCGGAGGCGGGGGCGGCGGAAAGGGTGACGTCGTCACCGCCGGCGGGAAGAATCCCGACGGACTCGAGGAGGCGTTGCGTTTGGCTCGGGAGGCAGCCGGCGTCTGATGCGGGCACTCGGCGTCGACCTCGGCACGAAAAGGATCGGATTGGCCACGAGCGACCTCAGTGGAACCATCGCGACACCTCTGTCGACGCTCGAACGTTCACACTCCACTCGCTCCGATCACGCATCCCTCGCGCGGATCATCATGGACGAGGAAGTGGAGATCGTGGTGATCGGTCTCCCCATCCAGATGAACGGAGAACTGGGAATGGCGGCCGAGGCCGCCCAGCGTGAAGCGGCGCTTCTCGCTACCGTTCTCGACGTGCCCGTGATTCTCTTCGACGAACGTATGACGACCGTCGCCGCCGATCGAGCTCTCAAGGAGGCCAACATCTCGGCGAGTCGCCGTCGCCGGTACGTCGATCGTGTCGCCGCGGCGGTGATGTTGCAGTCATGGCTCGACCGGGGGTGTCCCCAGTGACGGACCTCGATCACGAACGTCTGACACCGGAACTCCGGATCACTTCTCCGCGCTGGAAGCGCTGGCGACGCACCATCATCTCGGCCAGCCTCGCCATCGCCATGATCGGGATCGTGTGGTTCGGTGTCGATCAGTTGACCTATCTGCGCAAGGTCAACCCGCCCGGCGACCCTCTGGCCGCCGACGTCTTCCAGGTGGTCGACGGGTCCGATGTCGGTTCCCTGGCCCGCGATCTCGAATCCGAAGGCTTCATCGTCGATGCCTCGGTGTTCGTGCGCTACGTCGGCGAGAAGGGTGGTCTCGACGTCGCTCCCGGGTACTACACGATGCGGCCCCGTGATCACATGGGCAATCTGTTGCGGGTTCTGCGAACGCCACCGAACGAGACCTACTTCAAGGTGACGTTTCCGGAAGGGTTCACCGTGGAACAGGTGGCCGAGCGGGTCGCCGACGAGCTGGGCTCGATCGCCGTCGAAGATTTCGTCGCCGACTCCGGCCTGGGCGACCTGACGTCAGTGGTCCGTTCCCGATACCAACCTGACACGATCTCGAGCCTCGAAGGTCTTCTGTTTCCCGACACATATCTGATCGCTGGTGATTCCACGGCCGCCCAGGTTCTGCGCGACATGATCTCGCTGATGGAACGGGTCGGTCGACAAGAAGGCCTCGATGACGCGCCGGCCCTGGTCGGACGCACTCCGTACGAGGTGCTGATCATCGCGTCCATGATCGAGCGCGAGGCGAAGTTGGACGACGACCGGGACCTGATCGCGCGGGTCATCTACAACCGTCTCGAGCTCGGTATGCCGCTCGAGATCGACGCGACTCTGCTGTACCGTCAGGATCCGTCGCGGCCGTTCGCCGAACTCAAGGCGCTCCAGACCCCGTACAACACGTACATCAACACGGGGCTCCCACCCACTCCGATCGCCAACCCCGGACGGGAGTCGATCGCGGCGGCCCTATATCCGGCGCCGAATCCCTTCGCGGGCGATCCGTTGTGCGCCGAAATCACTCCGGTCAGCGAGTGTCGCTATCTCTACTATGTGTTGGCCGACGAGGATGGCCGACACACCTTCGCGGCCACCTTGGAACAACATCTGGCCAACGTGCAGAGAGCCATCGAGGCGGGAATCCTGTGAACCCCGGAAATGAGAGGATCGTCACCGGTCGCACGAAGCTCGCGGTGGTCATCGGCGATCCGATCGAGCGAAGTCTGTCCCCGGTCATTCACAACGCCGCGTTCGAGAGTCTCGACCTGGATTGGACGTACGCACCCCTTCGCGTGTCCGCCGAGGCCTTGCCGGATTTCGTTTCCATGTTGCGGGGTTCGTCGATCGCCGGAGTGAGCGTCACGATGCCCCACAAGCAGTCGGTCGCCGATCTCGTCGATCGGTTGGACGCTTCGGCGGCGACACTCTCGAGTGTCAACACGATCGTGAGGAGTGACAGCGGTGAGCTCGTGGGTCACAGCACCGACGGTGACGGACTCTGCGACGCGTTCCTCGAAGCTGGTGTCTCACTGAGCGATCGACGGGTGCTCGTCCTCGGCGCGGGTGGCGCGGCCCGATCGATCGTCGACGCATTGGCGCGAACCTCGTGCGGGTCGATACATCTTCACAACCGCACCGCTCGGAACGCAGAACGGCTCCTCCCGTTGGCTGGTGGTCGCGGCACGGTCGTTTCCGATGATGATCTGCCCGCGGTCGTTCACGGTTGCGACGTCGTGATCAACGCCACCAGCGTCGGCATGGGGGAGCCGGTCAGCCCCTTGCCCGACGGTGTCCTGAACTCTTCCCAGGTCGTGGCGGACATCGTGTACCACCCGTTGCGGACCGCCTTGCTCGACCAGGCCGAGTCGGCCGGATGTCGAACGATCGACGGGCTGCGGATGTTGATCCTCCAAGCGGTTCGGCAGCAGGTCTTGTGGACCGGCCGGCGACCCGATGTCACCTCGATGACGCGCGCCGCTCGACGGGCACTGGGCTGACTCACCGGTAACCTTGACCACGATGTTGCGTTTCCTCACCGCCGGAGAGTCTCATGGTCAGGCCCTGGTGGTCATCGTCGAGGGCCTCCCGGCGGGCTTGTCCGTGACGGTGGAGGACGTTCAGTCCGAATTGTCCCGTCGTCGCCTCGGATTCGGTCGCGGTCCACGGCAACGTTTCGAGCAGGACGAGGTGATCCTCGTGGGCGGCGTTCGACACGGCCGCACCCTCGGATCACCGGTGGCGATCGAGATCAAGAACACCGAGTGGTTCCGCTCGGACAAATGGCACGATGAGATGAACCCGGCACCCGGGTCCACCAAGGCCCCCCTCACGCGGGTGCGTCCGGGTCATGCCGATCTGGCCGGCATGCAGAAATACGGATTCGATGACGCCCGCGACGTTCTCGAACGAGCCAGCGCCCGTGAAACGGCCGCCCGCGTCGCTGCCGGCACCCTGGCCAAACTGTTGCTGCGCAACATCGGAGTCGAGGTTCTTTCCCACGTCATTCAGATGGGTCCGGTCCGCTCCGATGCGTCACGACCCGTCTTCGCTGATCTGGCCGTGGTGGACGAATCGCCGGTCCGCTGTTTCGATTCCGATGCCGCCGCCCGGATGATCGCCGAAGTCGAACTCGCCGCGAAGGAGGGTGACAGCCTCGGAGGCGTCGTCGAGGTTCTCGGGTACGGGGTTCCCGTGGGCTTGGGCAGCCACGTTCATTGGGATCGAAAGTTGGACGCGTCACTGGCGCAGGCGATCATGAGCATCCAGGCGGTGAAAGGTGTCGAGATCGGGGACGGTTTCGAGGTGGCCGGGCGGCGGGGAAGTGCGGCCCACGATGCCGTGCGCTGGGACGACCGAGCGGGCGATTACACCCGGGACACGACGTTGGCCGGAGGCACCGAAGGTGGCATCAGCAACGGAGGTTTGCTCGTGGTCCGTGCGGCGATGAAGCCGCTGGCCACCTTGAACAAGCCGTCTCTGCCGACCGTCGACGTCGTGACCAAGGACGCCGCCGTCTCGTTCAAGGAACGCACCGACGTCACCGCCGTTCCCGCGATGGGCGTGGTGGCCGAGACCATGGTCGCTCTGGTGTTGGCCGCCGAGGCCCAACGCAAATTCGGTGGCGATTCGCTGGCCGAGTTCTGTCGGAACGCGGCGAACGCCTCGGTCCGTTGAGTTCGGCCATGCGGCACGTGGTTCTCGTGGGCCTCATGGGGAGCGGCAAGTCGACTGTGGGTCGCCGGTTGGCGCGCGCGCTCGGCCGGGATTTCATCGACACCGATGCTCGGGTCGAGGCATCGACCGGTCGTTCGATCCGCGACATCTTCGCCGAGGACGGCGAGAACGGATTCCGCGACCGCGAGTCGGAAGCGCTGGAGTCGGCACTCCACACGAAGGTGTCGTCGGTCATCGCCACCGGTGGCGGTGTCGTCCTGCGCGACACGAACCGCCGTCTGCTCGATGATCATTCGGTGATTTGGCTACGAGCCCGACCGGAGTTGCTCGTCGATCGGGTCGCGGGTGCGACCCGACGCGGGGCGGGCCACCGTCCTCTCCTCGACGGGGATCCGCTCGCTAAGTTGACGCTCATGGCAACCGAGCGCCGCGCGATGTACGCCGAGATCAGCGACGTGATCATCGACGTCGACGCACTCGCCATCGAGCAGATCGTCCGGACGTGCGTCGACGCCGTGAAGGAGTTGGAACGGTGAGCCGACACGAGGTCATCGTCGAGCTCGGCGAGCGGTCCTATCCGGTCATCGTGGGACGCGGCGTCAGCGGCGAAGTCGGGCGTTTCTTTCCGGCCTCCGCGCGACGCGCCGTCATCGTGACGCAGGAAGGTCTCCCCGCCATCGATCTCGGGGGTTTCCCGCACACGACGCTCCGGATCGGTCGGGGCGAGGAACACAAGACGTTGACCACCATCGAGGATCTGTGTCGAGGTTTCGCCACCTTCGGCCTCACCCGGAACGACGTCGTCGTCGCGGTCGGCGGGGGAATGGTCACCGACGTCGCGGGCTTCGCCGCCTCGGCGTGGCATCGGGGGACGGCGGTCGTGCACGTCGCGACATCGTTGTTGGCGATGGTCGACGCGGCGATCGGAGGCAAGACGGGGGTCAACATTCCCGAGGGCAAGAACCTCGTCGGTGCCTTCTGGCAACCCGACGCGGTGCTCTGCGATCTCGACCATCTCGCCTCCCTTCCCGCCACCGAGACCCGTTGCGGGTTGGGCGAGATCGCGAAGTACCACTTCATCTCGGGGCACGAGATGCTGGACATGGAACTGGACGAACGGGTGGCCACGTGCGCGCGGATCAAGGCCGGTATCGTCTCGGCCGACGAACGCGAGGGTGGTGCGCGGGCGCTGCTGAATTACGGTCACACCTTGGCTCACGCCATCGAAACCGTCGGTCGACATTCCGTGGCGCACGGCGAGGCGGTCGCGATGGGCTTGGTGTTCGCCGCGCGTCTGGCGCATCGTCTCGGTCGGATCGACGCGAATCGGGTGCAACGGCACCGCGAGGTCGTGGGTCAGGTGTACGGCTTGGCCGAAAAACCGTCGGAGCCTCTCGACGTCGATGCGTTGATGGCCACCATGGCTCGGGACAAGAAGGCCACCTCGGGTCTCACCTTCGTTCTCGACTCCTCCCGTGGGCTCGAGGTCGTTCCCGGAATCGAACCGGACATCGTGTCCTCGGTTCTCGTCGAGTATCTCGCCTCCTGAGCCAAACGGCGGTCACCGCGGTCTGCGGCGGGAGTATTGTCCGGAGGTGGCCAGCATTTTGCTTCTTCACGGTCCGAACCTGAACCTCCTCGGTCGTCGCGAACCCGAGATCTATGGCACCAGCACCTTGGCCGATTACGTGAACGTCGTGCGAACAATCGCCGAGGGCCGCGGTTGGACCGTGCACGACCGGCAGTCGAACCACGAGGGAGACCTGATCGACGCCATCCATTCCGCGCGCGGACGCCACGACGTGATCATCATCAACGCCGGTGCCCTGACCCATTACTCGTGGAGCATCCACGACGCGCTCGGAGCCTTCGAGGGACCGGTCATCGAGGTCCACATTTCCAATCCTCACGCTCGGGAACCTTTCCGGCGATCCAGCGTCGTCGCACCCAAGGCCATGTGCACGATCGCCGGTTTGGGGCTACGGGGTTACGAGATCGCGGCCCGGGTCGCCACGACTCGGTCATCCGAGTGATGACGACGTCGGACGAACGGTGTCAGCTGGCGTTCTCGTTGGCGGGGACGGAACATGAAGTTCTGCTCCTGTCGAACCTCGAGGACGTCCGCTGGTGTTCCGGCTTCACCGGTTCCAACGGCTGGCTCGTGATTTCGCGTGATTCCACAACCTTGCTCACCGACGGTCGTTACATGGAACAAGCTCGAAGCCAGGTGCCGAACCACGTGGATGTCGTCGAATGTCGAACGGCTGAGGTCATGGCCGAGACCCTCGGACGGGTCGCACCGTCGGGAACGATCGCCGTTCAAGAAGGCGACCTGACGGTTTCCGCCTGGCGACGTATCGCCACCGCGGTCGGGCGGCGCCTCGCATCGGCCTCGGCCGAACTCGCGAACCTACGGCGGGCGAAGACCGCCGAGGAGATCGCCACCGTCCGTCGGGCCGCCCGGATCGCCGATGACGCCTTGGCATCGTGCCTCGAATTGTTGCGCCCCGGCGTGAGCGAGCGCGCGGTCCGCGACGTTCTCGAGGCGCGTATGCGGGAACTTGGTGCCGATGGTCCTTCCTACGACACCATCGTCGCGAGTGGGCCGATCAATTCGGCGCGTCCCCATCATCGTCCCACCGAACGGGTCTTTCAGTCGGGAGATTCCGTCGTGATCGACGTCGGTGCGTTGATCGACGGCTATCACTCGGACATGACGCGAACCTTTTTCGTGGGCGATCCGATCGCCGAGCTGCTTGACTGGTACCGCACGCTTCTCGAGGCCCAGGCGACCGCGCTCGACTTGGTCGCACCCGGTCGCGCGGTTCGCGACATCGATGCCGCCTGCCGTGCCGTTCTCGCCCGAGACGGTCTCGAAGAATGGTTCACTCACGGCCTTGGTCACGGCGTCGGTCTGTTGATTCACGAGAATCCCTTCCTCAACGGAACATCCCGAGCGGATTTGCGTCCCGGGGATGTCGTGACCATCGAGCCTGGGCTCTATCGTGGTGGCTTCGGAGGGATGCGGATCGAGGACCTGATCCTCGTCACGGACTCATCCCACGAGAATCTGACCAGCTCCCCGAAGGATCCCACATGCCCGCGATAACCACCAACGATCTCAAGAACGGAATCACTCTCGAACTCGACAACGGCTTGTTCCAGGTGGTCGAGTTCCAGCACGTGAAGCCGGGCAAGGGCGGAGCGTTCGTGCGCACGAAGTTGCGCAATCTGCGCACCGGCAACGTCTTCGACAAGACCTTCAATGCCGGGATCCGCGTGGAGCAGGCGATCCTCGAGAAGAAGGACATGCAGTTCCTGTATCGAGACGGCGACGATTACATCTTCATGGACACCGCCAGCTACGACCAGATGTCCGTGGCCCCGGTCGCCCTCGGTGACGCCGCCGACTACCTGATCGAGTCGATGGTGGCCATCATCGCGATCCACAACGGCGACATCGTGTCGGTGGAGATTCCCGCCGCGGTGGAGTTGGTCATCGCCAACACCGAACCGGGCATCCAAGGTGATCGCGTGTCCGGAGCGAGGAAGCCGGCCGAACTGGAAACCGGCAAGGTCATTCAGGTGCCGCTCTTCGTGAACATCGGTGACAAGGTGAAGGTGGACACCCGCTCCGGCGACTACATCACGCGAGTCTGACGTGACGAAGCGTTCGGGGGTCGAGGATCCGCGGTCCGTCGCCCGGGAGTCGGCGTTGACGCTGCTCTACGAAGCGGAGTCGAAGGGCGTCACCCCCCGTGACGTCGTCGACGCCCAAGTGATTCCCGTCGATCAGGTGGTGCGACTTCTCGTTCTGGGGGTGATGGAACATCAGAGCGAGATCGACGCGTCCATCACCGCTCATTCGACCGGATGGACCATCGAACGGATGCCCGCCTTGGATCGGAACATCCTGCGAGTGGCGACCTTCGAGTTGATGCAGCGCGCCGACGTGCCCACGGCGGTGATCCTGGACGAGGCGGTGGAGCTGGCCAAACGGTTCAGCACGGATGATTCCGGACGTTTCGTGAACGGCGTCCTGTCGGCCATCGCCGCCGAAGTCCGTTGACGAACAGATTCCGGTTGGTCAGTGCAGGGATTCGGGCCACGGCCCGTTGCCGCGAGCCGCATCGGCGATCGTGGCCAACGTGAATCCCTCGAGGTGTTGACGCATGTGGTCGCCGGCCTGTTTCCAGATCGCCAACAGAACGCATTGGCCCTCGTGGTCGCACGAACCATCCTGATGGGGCTCGCCGAAATCACCCAACGTGATCGGGCCGTCGACAGCGGAGATGATCTCGTTGAGTCGAATCTCGCTCGGAGGACGGGCCAACGTGTAACCCCCGCCCACCCCGCGTTTGGAACGCACGAGTCCCGCTCCCTTCAGGGCCAGCAGGATCTGTTCGAGGTAGGGCTGGGGGAGACCGGTGCGTTCGGCGATGTCGCGCACGGACGTCGGGCCGTGGTCGTCGGCATGGAGCGACAGGGACAAGAGCGCACGACAGGCATAGTCACCCCGGGTCGACACTCGCACACCGGTCATCGTAGAAGGTCGATGAGCGGGCGGAGTGCACCGGTGGTCGAACCATCGGCGAAGATGTGTCCGTGACACCGTCGCCCATTCTCCCGGACTACGCGGGTGCGAACATCTCCGGGATCGTCCCGGGTTGCCTTCTCGCCGGTCCGGGGCGGCGTCCGGGCTGGTTTCCCGAGCCTCTCCGAGCGGCCGGTGACATCGTCCTGCTTCTCGTCGACGGTCTCGGCTGGAATCAACTGATCTCCCGATCCCATCGGGCACCCTTCCTGAGTTCTCTGGTCGGCGGCCCGATCACCACCGTGGGTCCGTCGACCACCGCCTGCGCGCTCACCAGTTTGACCACCGGAGCAACGCCGATCGAGCACGGAATCGTCGGCTACCGGATGGACATGGGTGACGGCGTGATGAACAGCCTGCGTTGGACCGTGAGTGACCGCGACGTGCGAAAGGTGTTCGAGCCGGCCACCGTTCAACCGATCCCTCCCTTCGCGGGCATTTCCGTCCCGGTGGTCAGCCGCGTCGATCTGGAGGCGACTCCGTTCACCTTCGCCCACCTGCGCGGTGCCCGACCGCACGGATGGCGTTCGGCCAGTTCCATCGTGACCCAGTGTTCGCGTCTCGTACGCGACGACGGCCACTCCTTCGTCTACGCCTACTACGACGGACTCGACAAGATCGCCCACGAATGCGGGTTGGGTGAGCATTACGAGGACGAACTCTCCTTCGTCGACTGGCTCGCTCGCACGTTGCACGACGCTCTTCCGACAGGAACCACCCTGGTGATCACGGCCGATCACGGACAAGTGCACGTGGGCGAGAACGTCATCGAGTTGCCGTTGCGTCTCATGGACCACGTCCACCACCAGTCGGGTGAGGGACGATTCCGTTGGCTGCACGCCAAACGCGGGCACGAAGTCGAACTCGAACGGATCTGCCGCGACCTCTATTCCGACGTCGCGTGGGTCGCCAGCAAGGAACAGGTCGTCGACGAGGCGTGGCTCGGTCCCGCTCCCGGGGGACGGGGTCAGGATGCCGCGATCCGTCGCCTCGGCAGCGTGGCCCTGGCGCCCCATGCCGCGACGACGTTCCACGATCCCCTGGACTCGGGGCCCTTTCGTCTCATCGGGCGCCACGGATCACTGACCGCGGACGAAATGCTGGTACCCCTGCTGGCCGTCACTCGTCCATAATCGTCTCATGAGCGATCAACCCATTCACGCCCCCGACGAGGTACTGACATCCGGGCCGGAATCGAACACGACTGAAGCTCCACCCAACGGGAGCATCACCGAGCCGGGCAAAGTGATGCGAATCGGCTCGATGATCAAGCAACTTCTCGAAGAGGCCCGCACGGTGGCCCTCGATCAGCCGAGTCGCGAGCGTTTGGCCGAGATCTACGAACGATCCATCGTCGAGTTGGCCGACGCTCTCTCTCCCGATCTGCAACAGGAACTGCGGCTGCTCGCCCTGCCGTTCTCCGAGGAGGCCCCATCGGACGCGGAGTTGCGGATCGCCCACGCCCAGCTCGTCGGCTGGCTGGAGGGACTGTTCCACGGCATCCAGGCGACGCTCTTCGCCCAACAGATCGCGGCCCGACAGCAATTCGACCAGATGCGGCGTTTGGCGCAACCCGACCAGGTCCACGGGGTCCCGGTGGCGACGGACGAGCGCCCCGGAACCTACCTCTAGGCGGCTGATACTCTCGAATGACATCCGTGTGATTCGGGCCCCACGTCGGCCCGTGCGTACGGATGGCTCGCCAGGGTTTTCGACGACGCTCAACGACAAGGAGGTGTGACATGGCCGATTCCTTCGCGCATCTGCACGTGCACACCGAGTTCTCGATGCTCGATGGTGCCGCCAAACTCGACGAACTGGTCGCCAAAGCGGTGGCGGACGGCCAGACCGCGCTCGGGATGACCGATCACGGAAACATGTACGGCGTTCTCGACTTCTACAAGGAGTGTCGCGCCCAGGGAGTGAAACCGATCATCGGAACCGAGGCGTACCTGGCGTACGAGACGCGTTTCGAACGTCCCACCCGACGAGGCTTGATGGACGACTCGGGCGGTGAGACCGAGGGTGGCCGAAAGCTGTACTACCACCTGACCTTGTTGGCCGAGAGCAACGTCGGGTACAAGAACCTCATCAAGCTCTCCAGCCTGGCCTTCCTCGAGGGCTACTACTACCAGCCCCGGATGGATTGGGAACTTCTCGAACGGCATCACGAGGGTCTCATCGCCACCACCGGGTGCTTGGGTGGCCACGTGCTGCAATCGCTCCTGCGCGACGACTACAACGACGCGTTGGCCAAGGCCGCCCGACTCCAGGAGATCTTCGGCAAGGACAACCTGTTCGTGGAATTGCAGGACCACGGGATTCCTTCCCAGAAGCGCACGAACCCCATGTTGCTGCGCATCGCCCAGGACCTGGGTGCCCCGCTTCTGGCCACCAACGACTCGCACTACACCCATCGCCACGACGCCGACAGTCATGACGCCCTTCTCTGTGTGCAGACCAACTCGTTCAAGAACGACCCGAAACGATTTCGCTTCGACGGCACCGAGCACTATCTGAAGACGGCGCAGGAGATGCGTCACGTGTTCAGCGAGTTGCCCGAGGCGTGCGACAACACGTTGTGGATCGCCGAGCGCGCCGACGTCACCATCGAGTTCGGCAAGCCGCAGTTGCCGAGTTTCCCGGTGCCCGACGGCTTCGCCGATGACGCCGCCTATCTCGATCATCTCACCCGGGAAGGAGCGCGGCGTCGCTGGGGCGACAACCTCGATCCGACGATCGTCGAGCGACTGGCGTACGAATCCAAGGTCATCGGCGACATGGGGTTCGCCTCGTATTTCCTCATCGTGTGGGACCTCATCCGCTACGCCCGGAGCCGGAACATCCGGGTCGGACCCGGTCGGGGATCGGCCGCGGGGTGTGCGGTCGCGTATTGCCTCGGCATCACCGAGATCGACCCCATTCGATACGACCTCCTCTTCGAACGGTTCCTCAATCCCAGTCGAATCTCCATGCCCGACATCGACATGGACTTCGACTCTCGCTACCGGGACGAGATGATTCGCTATGCGACCGAAACCTACGGGCGCGAGCACGTGGCCCAGATCATCACCTTCAGCACCATCAAGGCGCGAAACGCGGTGCGTGACGCCGCTCGCGTGTTGGGCCACCCCTATTCCGTGGGAGATCGACTGGCCAAGGCGATGCCGCCGGTGGTGATGGGACGTGACACTCCGTTGCGGTTCTGTCTCGAGAAGCACCCCAAACACGAGAGCGGTTACCAGGCCGCCCAGGAACTTCGCGACCTGTACGAGAGCGACGAGGACCTGCGGCACGTGATCGACGTCGCCAAGGGCCTCGAGGGCTTGCGTCGGTCCACCGGTATCCACGCCGCCGCGGTGGTCATTTCCAAGGAGGAACTCACCGAATACCTTCCGGTGCAACGCAAACCCGAAGCCGGAAAGCCCATCGAGGAGGCTCCGGTCACGACGCAGTACGAAATGCACGGTGTCGAGGACCTCGGTCTGCTCAAGATGGATTTCCTCGGACTGCGAAATCTCGACGTCATCACCGACACGATGGCGTTGATTCGCTCGAGTGAGCCGGACTTCGACATCGATCGCGTCCCCCTCGACGATGCGACCACCTTCGACCTCCTGGCCCGGGGCGACACGACCGGCGTGTTCCAACTCGAGTCTCCGCCGATGCAGCAACTGCTGCGCGCCATGAACCCGTCCACGTTCGAGGACGTCTCGGCCGTCATCGCCTTGTATCGGCCGGGACCGATGGGCGTGAACATGCACTACGACTTCGCTGATCGCAAGAACGGACGCAAGCCGGTCGAGTATTTCCATCCGGATGCCCGGGAAGTCCTGGGCGACACCTACGGTCTCATGATCTATCAGGAGAGCGTGATGCGCGTGGCGCAGCGTTTCGCCGGATATTCCTTGGCCGAGGCCGACAACTTGCGCAAGGCCTGCGGCAAGAAGGTGCGCGAACTGATGGAGAAGGAGCGCTCCAAGTTCGAGCAGGGATGCGAAAACGCGGGGTACGGTCGAGTGCTGGGCGAGCAGCTGTTCGACATCATCGAGAACTTCGCCGACTACGCGTTCAACAAGAGCCACTCATTCGGCTACGGATACATCTGCTATCAAACCGCGTACCTGAAGGCCAACTATCCGGTCCAGTATTTCGCCGCCTTGCTCACGAGCGTCAAGGCGAACCTCGACAAAGCCGCGGGCTACCTCGTCGATGCGCGAGCCCGCGGAATCACGGTCAAGCAACCCGACATCAACGTTTCCGACGTGGACTTCATCTCCGATCCGGAGAATCGGTTGATTCACTTCGGATTGAGCGCCATCAAGGGTGTCGGATCCGCCGTTTGCGAGAAAATCGTGGCTCACCGGAAGGTGCACGGGGTCTTTTCGTCGTTCCACGATTTCTGCATGTCCGTGCCCACCGAATGTTTGAACAAGAAGGGCATCGAATCCTTCATCAAGGCCGGAGCTTTCGATTCGATGGGTCACACGCGTCAGGGCCTGATGTTCGTCTTCGAGCAGATCATCGACGACACCATCTCGCGTCGTGCCGAAGCGGATCAAGGGGTGATGAGCCTGTTCGACTCGGTCGAGACCGGCCCGGCCCAGGGCGGATTCGATCTGGACATCCCCATTCCGGACTCCGAGTTCGAGCAGTCCGTGAAACTCAAATTCGAAAAGGAGTTGCTCGGGCTGTACATCAGCGATCATCCCTTGTTCGGCCACGAAGGAACCTTGCGTCGCTATGCCACCACCGTGACGTCGCTGCTCGAGGACGCCGAACCGGGGACGATCGCCACGATCGCGGGCATCATCACCAAGGTGGAGCGCAAGGTCACCAAGAAGGGTGACCCCATGGCGATCCTCCAGGTCGAAGACCTCCACGGTGGGGTCGAGGTCACGGTGTTCACCCGCACTCTCCAACAGCACGGTCACAAGATCGCCGACGAGGCGATCGTGGCGGTCAAGGTGCGGGTCAATCGCCAAGCGGGAGACGATCGCATGACCGTCTCGGCGCTGGAGGTGACCCCCCTGGTGTTGCAGGCGAGGGCCCCGGAACTGCGATTGAACCTTCCGGCGGTGGCCCTCGATCCCGAGACCGTGTCGAGTCTCAAGGAGATCCTGTCGGCGTATCCGGGCGACGCCCAAGTGTTCATCCATCTCGGAGGGTCCCGTGTTCTCCGTTTGGGATCCGAGTTCGCCGTCGATGTCGACCGCGTGATTCCTCCGTTGAGGGTGGCCTTCGGGGTGGGCGTGATTCGCTGACCCGTCGTTTCGCTCCCCGAGCGAGCGAAGTGGCAGAATGGAGTCGTCGGGGGAGCGGCCTTCGAGGTTGGGAGTACGGGTTCGGATGTCGGTGGAGGTCGAGACGCGGGATTGTGCGGCCCTCTCCGAGGCCGAAATCGAGGACATGGCCGCCATGGGCGGCGCCTTCGATCTCGCGCGACTCAATACGGCCAAGGAGGAGTGGGTTCTCTGCACCACGGCCACCGAATCCGGCAAGCTCCACGGATTCACCTTCTCGACGCTCGAACGCATCGGGGGAACTCCGTGCGTCCTGATCGGGCTCCTGAGCGTGAAGCGTTCGGGGAAACGCGATGCGGTCCTGAAAGGCCTGATGAGCGAAGCGTTCCACCGCGCCTTGATGGCGTTCCCCGACGAGGACGTCGTGGTCGGCAGCCGATTCGTCTCGGCCGACGGGTTGGACGCCTTCAAACAATTGAGCGAGCTGATCCCGAGACCGGGACATCGTGCGGTCGGCGAGGAACGTGCCTGGGGGCGTCGTCTCGCCCGTCGATTCGGAGTGGACGCGAACTACGACGAGAAGACCTTCATCGTCGGCAAGAAAGGTCGCTCGGGTTTCCTCGATTTCGAATCCGCCAAGCCCGACAAGATCGCCCCGGACATCGTGAATCTGTTCGATGGTGTGATGTCGTCGGCCGGTGGGTCCTTGATCGTCCATGGTTGGACCATGGCGGAGGATCTCGTCAAACTCGGGCGTCGCTGAGGCCTTGTCCGACGACCTGACGTCCATCATCCGGCGTCGGCGCATGACCCGGTCCTTCGCGGGCGGCCCCACGACCGAGGAACTTCTCGAGGTCTGCGACATCGCACGTCGCGCACCGTCGGCGGGGTTTTCCCAAGGGTCCCACTTCCTGGTGCTGGATGGAGCCGACAAGGACCGCTTCTTCGCCGTGTCGGGAGCCGGTGAATGGTTCGCGGCGCGAGCCCCGCGTGTCGTCGACTGTTCTCAGATCGTTCTGGTGCTCGCCGATCCCGAGGCCTACACCACGCGATACGCCGAACCGGACAAGGTCGGTCACGGCCTCGAGCAGCGCGAATCGTGGTCCTGCCCCTACTGGTTGACGGATTCGGCGATGGCGGCCCAGAACCTCTTGCTCCTGATCGAAGAGCGGCGGTGGGGCGCATTGCTGTTCGGACTGTTCGGTCCTCCTCGGGACACCCTGAGCCAATTCGGAGTTCCGTCGACGATCCAATGTGTGGGTGCCGTCGCGGTCGGGAATCGGAGCCCCGACGACCAGCCCACCGGCTCGGCGACCCGGCGACCGCGACGACCCGCCGCCGACGTGATCCATCGGGGGACGTGGTGAGCGAGCCGGTTTCTCCCGAATGTCCCGCGAGGTTTAGGGTACGACCATCCGCACGCTCCGGGAGTGAACATGTCCACCCAGATTCCGCACGTCAATTACCTCGAACTCGGCGATCGTCCGCACCTCGTGGCCAACGAATGCACCGGCTGCGGAGCGCGCTTCTTCGATCGTCGTAACGCGTGCGCCAACTGCTTCGGGACGGAGTTCCGCAAGGCGGCCGTGGCCACCGAGGGCGTGCTCAAGGCGTTCACGATCGTGGCCTTCGCCGCTCCCGGGGTTCCGGTGCCCTTCGTGGCCGGCATCGTGGATTGTGCGGGTACGAGCGTTCGGGGCAACGTCATCAACGTCGACCCCACCCCCGACAAGGTCACCCTGGGCATGAAGGTTCGTTTGACCACCTACAGCCTGGGTACCGACGACGAGGGTGTCGAGGCCGTGGGGTTCGGCTTCGAACCGGCATCGTGACCGCCCGCTGTTCCCGTAATCTCTCCCAAGACAACGACCAAAGGAATCATCATGGCCAGTGACGACATCTGGATTCTCGGAATCGCGATGACCAAGTTCGGTAAGCACTCCGACAAGGACATCGTCGACCTCGGCGCCGAGGCGGTCATGGCCGCGCTGACCGATGCCGGTGTCAGCATGCGCGAGATCGGCGTTCTGGCCGCAGGAAACCTCATGGGTGGCGGCGGATTCGGTCAGATGTTGCAGAAGCAGGTCGGTCAGACGGGCATACCGGTGTACAACGTCACCAACGCCTGCGCCACCGGTGCAACCGCCCTGCGCACCGCCATCATGGCCGTCAAGGCCGGTGAGGTGAAGTTCGGATTGGCCGTCGGCGCCGAAAAGCTCGCCGGCGCGGGATTGCTCGGTGGGGGCGGTAGCGCCAAGAAGGACGGCAACAAATGGGAGCCCAAGGGTCGTTTCGGGAGCGTTGCTCCGACCGACGGCCGCATCGGCACCGACACCATGCCGGGCACCTTCGCCCAGGTCGGCATGGAGTACGGCCACAAGTACGGCGGGGTTTCCTTCGAACTGTTCGCTCGCATCTCGGAGAAGAACCACGCCCATTCGACGCTCAACCCGATGGCCGCGTACCAGAAGCAGTTCACTCTCGACGAGATCATGAACGACATGATGATCGCGTACCCGAACACCCGTCCGATGTGTTCGGCCAACTGCGATGGCGCCGCGGCCGCGGTCGTCTGTTCGGGCGAGACCCTGAAGACGCTGTCCCTCGAGCAACAGCGCCGCGCCATCAAAGTGTCGGCATCGGTGCTCACCACCGACCCCTACCAGGAGTCGTGTCAGGTTCTTCCCGACGTCAACACCCTGACGCGCAACGCCGCCAAGATCGCCTACGAGCAGGCCGGAGTCGCACCGTCGGATCTCGACCTGGTCGAGTTGCACGATTGCTTCGCCACGGCCGAGTTGGTGCACTACGACAACTTGATGCTGTGCCCCGAGGGCGGTGCCGTGGACTTCTTCAACAGCGGTGCCACGTGGCGCACCGGGTCGACACCGGTGAACGTCTCGGGAGGCCTGGAGTCCAAGGGCCACCCCATCGCCGCGACGGGTATCGCCAACATCTGGGAAATCTGCCACCACCTACGCAACGAAGCCGGAAACCGTCAGATCGCCGACGCCAAGGTCGGTCTGGCTCACGTCATCGGTCTCGGGTCGGCCTGTGGCATCCACATCCTGGAGCGCAGCGGACGCTGATCAAGCTCCCGTGGCGTGATAGCCGCCGTCGACGTGGATCATCGATCCCGTGGTGGCGGGGAACCAGTCCGATAGGAGAGCCACCACGGCTCGGGCCACCGGCTCGCCGTCGGTGACGTCCCAGCCCAGCGGAGCTCGATCGTCCCAGACGTCCTCGAATTTCTTGAATCCCGGGATGGATTTGGCGGCCATCGTCTTGACCGGACCAGCGGCCACCAGGTTCGAACGGATGCCGCGGGGGCCCATCTCCTTGGCCAGGTAACGGTTGATGCTCTCGAGCGCCGACTTGGCCACACCCATCCAGTTGTACGCCGGCCACGCCACCGTGTTGTCGAAATCGAGGCCCACGAAGGCCCCACCGGCTCCCATCAGCGGCGCGAACACATCGGCGAGGTGCTTGTAGGAATACGCGCTGATCTGCAGGGCCACGGCGACGTCGGACCACTGCGCGGCCATGAAGTCGTCACCCAGACACACCTCGGGTGCGTAACCGATGGAATGCACGACCCCATCGACCGAGCCCCAGGTCGCCGCCACCGCCTCGCGCACCGACGCCACGTGCTCGGGTACGGTCACGTCCAGTTCCAGAACCTCGACCGCCGCGGGCAACTTACGGGCGGTTCGTTGGGTCAAGCTGAGGGCTCGGCCCGCTCCGGTCAAGATGACGGAGGCTCCCTCGTCCAGAGCCAGTCGTGCGACCCCGAACGCGAGCGAGGCATCGGTCAGGACACCGGTGACGACGATCTTCTTCCCCTCGAGCAGACCCATGATCCACCTCCCGGTGGTCAACCTAGACGACGCCGAGGATCTGCGACCCCCATGCCGGCGATCCGAGTGTGCAAGGCTGGCACGATGCGCATCGGAATTCTGGGGGGCACGGGACCGGCCGGGTCGGCACTCGGCGCTCGTCTGGCTTCGATCGGCTACGACGTGATCATCGGTTCGCGATCGGCCGCACGCGCCGCCGAGGTGTGCGACGAATTGGCCTCCAAGTATCCGGAGATTTCCGATCGACTGTCGGGCGGAGACAACGCGCGCGCGGCCGCCGGTGACGTGATCGTCGTCGCGACACCGTGGGATTCCGCGGCCACGACGGTCCAAGAAAACTCCGAGGCTCTGGAGGGCAAGATCCTCATCAGCATGGCGAACGCTCTGGTACGCGTGGCCGGCGAGTTCCAACCACTCCTCCCACCCCGAGGCAGCGTGGCCGCACACATTCAGGCCGCGGCCCCGCTCAGCAAGGTCGTGGCGGCGTTTCATCATCTCCCGGCCAAGGAATTGGGGCACCTCGGTGCACCGATCGACTCCGACGTCCTCATCTGCTCGGACGATCGGGAGTCGATACGGATCGTCAGCGAGATCGTCGATCGAATCCCGGGTTGTCGTCCCTTGGATGCTGGCCAATTGTCCAACGCCACCGCGATCGAAGCCTTCACCGCGGTTCTCTTGCAGTTGAACGTCCGGTACAAGACACGTGTCGCGCCCAAGTTGACCGGCATTCGTGATCAGGGGACGCTCGCCGGGTGAGCATGCGCCTCTACGACACCTCGCGACGTGAGGTTGTTCCTTTCGAGCCGGGCCACCGGGTGACGATGTACACCTGCGGAATCACGCCTTACGACGCCACCCACATCGGTCACGCGGCGACTTTCCTGACGTACGACGTGCTGCAACGCCGGCTCATCGACCTGGGTCACGAGATCCGGTGCGTGCGCAACGTGACCGACGTCGATGATCCGTTGTTCGCCAAGGCTCGACAACTCGGCGTGCACTATCTGGATCTGGCCGCCGGCGAGGAAGCGCGTTTCGAACGGGACATGGAGGCACTCAACGCCCTCCCCGTTCATTCGACGCCTCGTGCGTCATCGGCGATTCCCGACATCCGGGGCTTCATCGGCATGGTTCTCGAACGGGGGTACGCGTACGTCTCGTCGGGCTCGGTGTACTTCGACGTCAGCAAGTTCCCCAGTTTCGGCTCCGTGAGTCATTACTCCCGCGAGCAGATGATCGCCTTCGCCCGTGAACGTGGCGGTGACGTCGACAATCCGGCCAAGCGAGATCCGCTCGACTTCGTCCTCTGGCATCCGTCGGCCGACGACGAGCCCTCGTGGGAAGCGATGTGGGGAGCCGGACGTCCGGGTTGGCACATCGAATGCAGCGCGCTCGCGTTGCGCGAGTTGGGCGAGACGATCGACCTTCACGGTGGCGGTAGCGACCTCATCTTCCCCCATCACGAGTGTGAACGAGCGCAGAGTGAGGCCGCCACGGGAACCCCCTTCGTGAGACACTGGATGCACGTGGCCATGGTCTTCATGGACGGTGCGAAGATGTCCAAGAGTCTCGGCAATCTGGTCTTCGTCGACGCTCTCCGTCGGGAATGGGATCCCCGGGCCATCCGGCTGGCCATTCTGGAGAACTCGTATCGGCGCGAATGGGAGTGGACCCCGGACGCCATGCCCCGAGCCGTGAACAGACTCGAGGGATGGAGTCGAGGTCACACCAGGGATTCGGCGGTTCTGGAACGGGTCCGCGAGCGTTTGGACGACGATCTGGACACTCCCGGTGCCGTGGCCGTCATCGACGAGGCCAGTCGGCTCGGGATCGACGTCCGCGACTCCGCCGAGCTCCTCGGCGTTCCGCTCTGAGGAGCCGTCCACCGTCACGTCGCCGCTCGGGCTCATCTACTATTCCCGCCAAGCGGACATAGGGGGGTGCAGGCGATGAAGGCGGAGGGTGCCGGCAAGGCCCAACAGCGCTCGCGCCGTGCGCTGTCTCCGATCGCTCGTCGTCTGTGGAACATCGAGGTTTCCGGACTCGACCGGCTCCCCGCGGAGGGTCCCGCCATTCTTTGTCCGAATCACATTTCGTTCCTCGACTCGGCCTTCCTGATGTTGGTGGCGCCTCGGAACATCTCCTTCGTTGGAAAGGCCGAGTACATGGACTCGTGGAAGACGAAGTTTCTTTTTCCTTTGATGGGCATGATTCCCATCGATCGTTCCGGTGGCGACAAGAGCCAGGGAGCACTCGACGTCGCTCGTCGGGTGCTCGATCGTGGCGAATTGTTCGGAATCTTCCCCGAGGGGACACGAAGTCGTGATGGTTACCTCTACAAGGGACGCACCGGTGCGGCGCGGCTCGCGACGAGTATCGGGTGTCCGATCTTTCCGGTCGGCATCGTGGGCACCGATTCCATTCAGCCTCCCGACGCGAAGGCACCGCGACTGACCGGAAGGTGTTCGATCACGATCGGACGTCCCGTCAAGCCCGAACGGTATTCGTCGCAAGGAGAACCGCATCGCGTGTGGCGCTCGATGATGGACGAGGTGATGTTCGAGATTCGGGAAATGACCGGACAGCAATACCGCAACGTGTACGCCGGATCGTCGTCGGAGTCCGAGGACGTCACGATCGGGGCCGTGGCGCACGTCCAGGACCCGACTCACCCGTTGCCACGTCTCGTCGGAGCAATATCCGAGGGTCACGGCGCGCACCAGCCGTAAACTCGGACCATGTCCGAGATCACGGTTCTCCTTCCCGACGGCTCCGAACGATCCGTACCCGAGGGCTCGAGTGTCCTGGATCTCGCCGCGGGGATCAGTCGCAATCTGGCCAAGGCCGCGGTGTCCGCGGTGATCGACGACGTCGAGACCGATGTGACGTCCGAGGTCACCGACGGAGCTCGCGTACGCATCGTCACGGCGGACAGCGACGAAGGTCGACACGTGCTGCGACATTCCACCGCACACGTGATGGCTCAGGCGGTCACCCGGTTGTTCCCGGGAGCGAAGTACACGATCGGACCGGCCATCGAGAACGGTTTTTACTACGACTTCGATCTGGGCGGTCGGGCCTTCAACGAGGACGACCTCGCCCGAGTCGAGGCGGAGATGCGGTCGATCATCAAGGCCGATCAACCATTCACTCGGTCGGTTATCTCGATCGACGACGCGTTGTCACTGTTCGAATCCCAGCCCTACAAGTGCGAGATCATCCGTCGGGTCCGTGATGGTGGCGCCGACGGTTCGGACAGTGCCGAGGTCGGGGGAGATGCGAACTCCGTGAGCCTGTACCGCAACACTCCGGAGTTCGTCGATCTATGTCTCGGACCGCACGTGCCGTCGACCGGACGGCTCGGTCACTTCAAACTGCAGAAGGTTTCGTCGGCCTATTGGCGGGGCGACGAGAAGGGCCCGGTGCTCCAACGCATTTACGGCACGGCCTGGGAATCCAAATCCGCGCTCGAGGAGCACCTGCACAGTCTCGAGGAGGCCGAGAAACGTGATCACCGTCGTTTGGCGGTCGAGCTGGATCTGCTGTCGTTTCCGGGTGAACTCGGCGGCGGACTCGCCGTCTGGCACCCCAAGGGCGCGACGGTTCGCAAGTTGATGGAGGACTACAGCCGATCACGCCACCAGGACGGTGGCTACCAATTCGTCTTCACTCCGCACCTGTCGAACGCCACCTTGTTCCAAACATCGGGACATCTCGACTTCTACGCCGACGGCATGTATCCGCCCATGGAGATGGACAACGGCACGTATTACCCGAAGCCGATGAACTGCCCCATGCACTGTCTGATCTTCCGCGGTCGTCAACGCAGTTATCGGGAGCTTCCACTTCGGCTGTTCGAACTGGGCACCGTGTACCGCTACGAACGCGCTGGGACCCTTCACGGCTTGATGCGGATACGTGGTTTCACCCAGGACGACAGTCACATCTATTGCACCCGGGAGCAGCTGCAAGGCGAGATCATCTCGTTGCTGGATTTCATCGTCAGCGTCCTGCGGGCGTTCGGCTTCGACGATTTCTCGTTCCATCTCTCCACCAAAGACCCTCAGAAGTACGTCGGTTCTGACGAGATCTGGGACGAAGCGACCGCGGCGCTCCAGGCGGCGCTCGTCACCCATGGACTCGAGTACTCGGTGAAAGAGGGTGATGCGGCCTTCTACGGGCCGAAGATCGACATACACGTGCGCGACGCCATCGGTCGCACCTGGCAGCTCTCGACCATCCAATGTGACTTCAACCTGCCCGAGCGTTTCGACCTCGAGTACGTCTCCAACGACGGATCCCGACGTCGCCCGATCATGTTGCATCGTGCCTTGTTCGGCTCCGTCGAACGTTTCTTCGGAGTCCTGGTCGAGCACTACGCCGGTGCCTTCCCGACGTGGCTCGCTCCGCTGCAGGTTCGCATCCTCCCGGTGGCCGAGACCCACGAGACCTACGCCGAACAGGTGCGTGCTCGCCTCGAGACGCAGGGGTTCCGTGTCGACGTGATCGAGGCGTCCGATCCACTCGGAAAGCGGATACGAACGGCGAAGTTGGAGAAGATTCCGTACGTGTTGGTCGTCGGCGACGATGACGTGGCGTCGGGAACCGTCGGCGTGAATGCCCGCGGAACCGACGTGGAACGGGGGGTCACCGTCGACGACTTCGTCGTCCGCGTGACCCGCGAAATCGAGTCCGATCCCGTCGCTTCATGATCGAGAACCTGTGGGCCGGGTGGCGGGGTCGCTATCTGTCCTCGTTGTCGAAGCGTTCCTCGAACGAGGCGTCCGATCTTCGCGAGTCGGGGAGCGATCCCAGCATCTTCACCGCGATTCTCCGATCCGGACTTCCCGACGAGGAGACGTACATCGTTCGTCGGTCCGACCAGGTTTTCGTGATCCTCAACGCCTACCCCTACGCGGTCGGACACACGATGGTGCTCCCGTATCGGCAGGTTGCCGACCTCGACGAGTTGTCGCCGGACGAGTCCCACGATCTCTGGCGTACGGTCACCTTCGTGTGTCGGGCCATTCGCCGCGAGTACGCACCCGAGGGCGTCAACGTCGGGCTCAACATGGGACCGGCTTCAGGTGGGAGCGTCAACGAGCATCTGCACGTTCACGTCGTTCCTCGTTGGACCGGAGACACGAATTTCCTGTCCGTGACCGCGAACGCCAAGGCCATTCCCGAAGCTCTTGATGTGACGGCTGCCCGTCTGCGGGCCGCGCTGCGCGACATCGAGTCGAGCCCCGAAGGCGCGTAACCTGAGGGCATCATGAACGATCAATCGCCGACGGAGTCGGCACCGCACCCCACCGAGATTCGCGACACGCTTCCCGACGATTTGAACGCCGTGGAGAATCGCGCCGAGTATCGCTTCCCCGACAACAGCCGGCGGCGCATTCCGGGCGTCATGTACGTGGTGGTCGGTGCGTTCGTTCTCGTCATGAGTCTGGTCGACACGGAGTCGTCCACCCTGAACGACGGGCTCGTGGTCGGAGCCGTCGTCCTCGTCGCCTTCGGTCTCTTCTCGCTCCTGTCCGGTTGGCGCATGAGCATCGACGAGCAGGGGGCCCTGGCGGCGGCGGGATCCGCCGTCGGTTTCGCCGTCGGACACGCGTCGGCGCAGCAAGTGTGGCGAGGGATTCGCAGTCGTCCGACATGGAGGGTTCTGTGTTACTCGGACGAGGATCCTCCGTTGCGACGAGGCTTGGTGCTCGTCGATGCCGTCGATGGTTCGGTCAAGGAACACTTCGTGGAGGAAAACCTCGAGAAGTGGGACGATCCCACGACGTGAGATTTCGTCGGCCTCGTCCCGGGCCCGAGTCCCGCATCGTGCCTGCGTGACGTGTCTTTGATCACGTGATCGCTCACCTCGTCGGCTGCGACTTTCTAGACTGTCTGCATGTTCGACGGCCACCTACGCAGTTCGGTCGACAAAGCGGTCAAGCCATTGGGCGACGGCTTGCGTCGCACGCGGATGACACCCGACCACTTGACGATCGCCGGAATGGTCATCGCGATCGGTGCCGCGGTCGCCATCGGGGCGGGTCACCTGCCCCTCGGGCTCCTGCTGGTGATCTTGGCGGCCCTGCCGGACCTGCTCGACGGCGCACTGGCCAAGGCGTCGAACACCTCGAGTCAGCGTGGCGCCTTCTTCGATTCGGTGGTGGATCGGGTCACCGACGCGCTGTTGTTCGGCGGGGTGGCCTGGTATTTCACCAACGAGCACTCGCCCAAGACCGCGTTGTTGCCCCTGGCCGTTTCGGCCGTCAGTTCCGTGATCTCCTACGAGCGAGCCAAGGCCGAGTCCCTCGGATTGTCGGCCAAGGGCGGTCTCATGGAGCGGGCGGAGCGAATCATCCTGTTGTGCCTCGGTCTGCTCTTCCCGGTTCTCCTGTTGCCGATCATGTGGATCATGTTGGCCCTCACCGCGGTGACCGCCGTCCAGCGGTTCGTGAAGGTGTGGCGTCAGGCCGCGGTGGCGCCGGTGACGGCGGCTCGTATCGAACAACGTCGCTCGCGTCGTCAGAGTCGCCGGTCGGCGCGCCTCGGACGTCGCACTCGTGCATCGTCACGTCTCCGTTGACGACGTGTCCCGCAACCCACGACAGGAGATCTCCGATTCGTTGACCGTCGGGGCGTACAAGCTCGGTTCTCTGTTGTCCAAGGGGGTGCCGACCGCTCTGTCGGCACTGGTTGGAGCAGCCGTCGGCGGACCCGCGTCGTTGGCGATGCGCGACAAACGCCTGATGGTCGAACGCCACATGCGTCGGGTGGTGCCATCGGCGTCGGACTGGCAGATTCGTCGCCTCACGCAGAAGGTCTTCGACAGTTACGCCAGGTATTACGTCGAGAGCTTCCGTCTGCCGACCCTCTCCGCGCGACACGTGGCCGCTTCGTTCACCGTCGAGGGATACGACGAGTATCTGATGCCCGCTCTGGAGCGAGGCAACGGCGCCATACTCGCACTGCCTCATCTCGGAGGATGGGAGTGGGCCGGACGCTGGGCGGCGGACCTCGGGAACAAGATGACCGTCGTCGTCGAGCCCTTGCATCCGCCCGAGCTCTTCGACTGGTTCGTGGAATTGCGCGAGAAGTTCGGAATGCGAGTGATCCCGGTCGGCCCCGAGGCCGGGTCGGCGGCGTTGGCCGCGCTGAGGGCCAACGAGGTTCTGTGTTTGCTGTGTGACCGGGACATCAACGGCGGTGGAGTGGTCACCCGCTTCTTCGGCGAGTCGACTCTGCTCCCGGCCGGGCCGGCCACCTTGGCACTACGTACCGGAGCGGCTCTTCTGCCGACCGCGGTGTACTTCACCGATCGACGCGACGGGCACCTCGGGGTGATTCGCCCACCGGTTCCCTGCCTCCGCGAGGGTCGCCTTCGCGCCGACGTCGAACGAATCACCGGTCTCGTGGCTCGTGAATTGGAAATCCTCATCGAACGGGCACCCGAGCAGTGGCATTTGCTCCAACCGAACTGGCCGTCGGACCCCGGTTACCCCTTCACTCTCGGCTCCGCTGGCTCGGTTCCTCCGGACGAGGTTTAGGCTGACCGCCGTGCGCGCGCGAGTACCACTGTTTCTCGTGGCCGTCGTGGTGACCGTCGTTTCGTGCGGTTCGGACTCTTCGACGTCGATCGTCCTGCGGAACGCCGATGACATCCAGGTGATGACACCCGAGGAGGTGTCGGCAATGAAGGCCTCGGCCACCACCATCGCCTCCGGAAGCGACTCCTCAGCCGATGCTTCACCGCCACCGGCGTCCGAGAGCGGCAACACCATCCCGTTGAACGAGGACGACCGGCCGGCCGAGCTGAAACTTTTCGACGCGTACGCGGAGTTCCGGGGTTGCATCGAGGATTCGGGGGAGACGATCAGAGGAAATCTTCAGGACCCCAACAATCCGGCGTACCAGGATCCGGCGTACCTCGAGTTGATCCAGAAATGTGCGGCGCGCAGCGACATCATCAACGTCCTGAACGAGGTCGAGTCGACCCGGACATCGTTGACCCCCGAACAGATCGAGGAGCGCAACGTCGCCTTCACGTTGCTCCGTGAATGTCTGGAAAAGCGCGGTTGGAAGATCGAAACCGCGGTCGACGCCCAGGGGTTGATCAATCCGACTCGCTTCGAATCGGCCGAGGGTGATCTCGACGATCGTGACATCAATCAGTGTCTCTCGGAGACCGGAATCAACGACGCCATCGAGAACGGCCAGTAGAGAAGCGAGGGAGACATGAATTCGCGGGTGAAGATCGTGGGCGGTTTGGTCGGAGCGGCCCTTCTGGTGTCGATCGCGGTGTTCGTCGTCGGCTCGGGAGGGAGCGACTCGAGCAGCGAACTTCTCATCACGCCTCGTCTCGTCGAGCGGCGTGACCTCCAAGATGTGCTGACGGTCAGTGGTGAGGTGCGTCGCGACGAGACGCGCAAGATCAACTCCGCCGTGGACGGCAAGGTGAGCTACATTAACGTCGACGATGGCGAGACCATCGAAGTGGGCGACGCGATTCTCGCTCTCGACGGTCGGGCGTCCGTGGCCGTGAACGGCGAGTTCTCCTTCTACCGACGTCTGTCGGTCGGCAGTGTGGGACCGGACGTCCGACAACTCGAGGAGATACTCGTGGCCGCCGGTCACGACATCGCTCGACCGGATGATCTGTTCACCGAGGAGACCCGCCGTGCGCTGGCCGAGTGGCAACAGACCCGAGGTTACGGAGGTGCGACGCCGGAAGGGAACGAGACGCTGACGGTCGGCCTGCTTTCGAACCCGTCGGCGTACAACGTCGGTCGCGCCAACACGGTGGCCTTCACCGTGACGCCCGCCGTGCCCAGTACCTCGGGATCCGGGATCCATCCCCGCGTTGCGCTGCCCGTCATCGGTATCACGGTCGACAAATCGCGGGTGAACGAGGGGGAGCGAGTCACGTACACGGTCACGGCGTCGACTGCCCCGGCGTCGAATTTGGTCATCGCCATCGCGTCGGGGGGTGAAGCCACCGAGGGTGACGACCCGATGGATGGTGACGATTACAGCGAGATTCTCGGCACCGTGACACTGCCGGCCGGCCAGACGTCGGTGTCGTTCACCGCCGACATCTTCGTCGACAACGTCATCGAGGACGAAGAGGACCTCACCGTGACCTTGACCGAACAATTCGGCACCGATCCGGACTACGACGTCGGTCCCACCAACCAGACGCGAACCGTCATCGAAGCCAACGGCTCCGACCTCGATCCACGACTGACGGTGACGGCCAGCAACCAATCAGTCGACGAAGGTGGCACGGTCACCTTCACGGTTCGTACGACGGTGGAGTCGAATCGCGACATCGACTTCGAGGTGTCGCTGTCGGGCACGTCGACCGGCGACGCCGACTACGTGCTCCCCGATGACGACGATTATTCGATTCCGGCGGGCGCCCGGAGCACGGAGATCCAGATTCAGGCCCGCCGCGACGACGCGGTCGAACCCGATGAAACCCTGATCTTCACCTTGCTCGCGGATGCGCCGTCCGGAGGTCGGGTGGCCGAATATTCGCTGGGTGACTCCGTCAGCTCGACCGTGACCATCGAAAGTCCCGACCTACCGGAGATGACGTTGCTTGGCGGCGGCACGGTCGCCGAAGGCCGGTCGGGATCTTTCCGGATCGTCGCCGACTCACCGGTCACCGAGGACACGTCCGTGAACTATCAGATCGGCGGAACGACGACGAACGGAACGGACTTCGACGTTCTGACCGGAACCGTCATCATGCGAGCCGGCACCGCCAGCGTCTCCATCCCGGTCAACTTCATCAATGACGACGTGGTGTTCGAACCCTCCGACATGATCGTGGCCGAGTGGCCGGCACGGGTCGGATCGGTCGAGGTCGATGAAGGCGAATTCGTGCTGCAAGGTGCCGTCATGCTGAACCTCACCGAGCCCCAATTCACGATCACGATGAAGGTGAGCCCCTCCGATCGGGCGGAACTGGTGGTGGGCCAAGCGGTGTCGGTGGACCTGACCGTCGGTGGTCAGGTGCTGCCCGGGGTGATCTCCGAGTTGGACGACAGCGCCACGGTCGGACCCCAGGGTGAGGAGACCTACGAGGGCACCATCGAGGTGCAAGGCGAGTTCTCCGCGGTCGATGGCGCCACCGTTTCGATCGACGTGACGTTGGCCGAAGTGACGAACGCCCTCGTCGTGCCGGTGGCGTCCGTGCTCCGTTCCGCCGATGGCGACATCGTACGAATCGTGAACGATCAGGGAACGATCAGTCGAGTACCGGTGGTCATCGGTTTGATCGACGGCGAATGGGCCGAGATCAAGGAGGGTCTGAAGGGTGACGAATTGGTCATCGTCGACGTCGAATCCGGAGCTCCCGCCGACGAGGCCGACGGCGCCTGACGTCATGTCCGATGTCATGTCCGATGTCATGTCCGATGTCATGTCCGATGACATGTCCGATGACATGTCCGATGTCCTCATGCGTTTGGAGGGCGTCTCGCGTTGCTACGGCACCGGCGAGGCGATGGTGTGGGCCTTGCGCGACGTTTCGTTGTCGATTCATGCCGGCGATTTCGTGTCGATCGTCGGGCCGTCCGGGAGCGGAAAGTCGACCATGCTCGGACTGCTCGGGTGTCTCGATTCGCCGACGTCGGGTTCCATCACCGTGGGGGGAGTCGAGGTGACCGGTCTCGCCGACGCCGCACGCACCCAGGTTCGCGGCCAGAGCATCGGATTCGTGTTCCAACAGTTCCACCTCATCCCGCATCTGGACGCCCTCGGCAACGTCGAGACGGCCTTGCTGTACCGCGACCTGAAACCAGCCGAGAGACGCGAACGATCCATGGAATCGTTGGAGCGGGTGGGGCTCGGACACCGAGCGGATCATCGTCCCGTGCAGCTCTCCGGCGGGGAACAACAGCGCGTCGCGTTGGCGAGAGCCCTCGTGACCCAGCCGAAGATCCTGCTGGCCGATGAGCCCACGGGTGCTCTCGACACGCGGAACGCGGCGAACGTGATGGAGATTCTCGCGGGCCTGCAGTCCGACGAGCGAGCCGTGGTGATCGTCACTCACGACACCGGCATCGCCGACTCCGCGGCGCGCAAAGTGTCGATGCTCGACGGCCGAATCGTGAGTGACACGGTGCTGCGATGAGCGTGTTCCGCGATCTCGTCCGCGTCGCCATGATCGGCTTGCTCGCCCGGAAGGTCCGCACCCTTCTCCTCCTCCTCGGACCGATGATCGGTGTGGCCGCCATCATCGCCGCGGTCGGTCTCACCGACTCCGCGAAAGGCGACCTCAAGGCCAAGGTGGCCGAGTTGGGCACGAACCTCGTGGAGGCCTCTGCGTCCAGTTCGTTCGGCGGACAGGATCCCACGTTGCCCGAGGACGTGGTGGAGCGGGCCATGACCGTGACCTCGGTTCGTTCCGTGGCGCCGATCGTCGAACTGTCCAACATCATCGTCACTCCGTACGAAGAGGCGCGCGAGAAGTACGAGACGGTTCCGATACCGGTGGTCGGAGCGGACCAGGATCTCCCCGTCGTCCTGGAAGTTCCGATGGTGTCGGGTCGGTGGCTCAATTCTTTCGACGAGAGTTCCGGTGCCCGAAGTGCGGTCATCGGAGTCGGTCTGGCGCGCGAATTCGGTGTGTTGCCCGACGAGCTACGAACCATCGACGTGGGCGGATTCGACTACACGGTGGTGGGAATCCTGGATTCGGTGCAGCTCGAACCCGGCTTCGACACGGCGGTCTTCATCTCGTTCGCCAGTGCGGAGAACGATTTTCTCGACGACGACGTTCGCCCCAACAAGATCTACGCCCGCGTCGACCCGTCGCGAGTCGACGAGACGGCTGACGCGCTCACCACCGCCATCGGCCTCGGTGGACCGGACGAGGTGAAGACCGACGTGAAGAGCGAAGCGCTCGAGCTGGCCGCCCAGTCGGACCGGCAACTGCAGTTGATCGTCGTGTCGATGGGTCTCCTGGCGATCATCGTCGGTGGATTGGGGATCGCCAACGTGATGTCCATCTCGGTCATTCAACGTTCGAGCGAAATCGGCATCCGGCGCGCCCTCGGCCACACCCGTCGGATCATCGCGGTCCAGTTCCTGCTCGAGGCGGTCGTCGTGGGCGTCATCGGCGGTGTCTGTGGCGTGCTACTGGGCATGCTGGCGATCTTCGTGGGGGCGTCGATCGCCGGTTGGGTCTTCGTCATGGCGCCGTGGTTGGCGCCCGCGGGAATCGTGTTGGCGATCACGATCTCGGTGATGGCCGGTCTCTATCCGGCCCGACGAGCGGCCCGCCTCGAACCCCTGGAGACGTTGAGGCTCGGCTGACACGTCAGCATCCGGCACGGCTGACACGTCAGCATCCGGCACGGCTGACACGTCAGCATCCGGCACCGCTGAGCCGTCAGCATCCAACACCGCTGAGCCGTCAGCATCCGGCACGGCGGAGCCGTCAGCGGTACAGGTCGAACAGCTGTCCGATGGCTTTCACCTGACCGCCGTTGGTGCTGGACATCACCGCGATCGGCTCCACGCCGATCGATCGCCACCGTTCGAAGCCCTCCAACACGGTTCGTGGAGAACCGAACAGAGTGCAGTCAGCCAACCAGTCGTCGCTCATGAGCGCTGCGAGTTCGTCGGTTCTCTTGTCGGACAAGGCCTGCTCGATTCGTTCCATCTCCTCCACGTATCCCGCCGCCTTCCAGTAATTGCGGTAGTTGGGGAGGCGGACGTAGGTCGTCATGGTCCGGCGATTGATCGCCGCGGCCGCCTCCACGTCCTCGTCGATGACGGTGGGGATCATGTTCGCGAGATAGAAGCCGTTGTTCCGACGTTCGGTGGAAACACGCTCGACCTGGACCGAGGTGTGGCGGAAACTGGCGTTCGCCCACAGAGCCCCCGCGGCGATCTCGCCCGCAAGATCCAACATTCGGTTCCGAAGCGCGGCCACGTAGATGGGCGGCAGTTCTCCGCCGTACTTCGCGTTCGTCCGCAACGCGTCGACGAAGGATCGCATGTCCGACAGCGGCGGGCCCATCGTGGCTCCCGTGCGTCGCACCATCGGCTCGTGACTGACACCCAGACCCAGGGCGAAACGGCCACCGGACAACTCGTGCGTGTGACTGGCCAACGCTCCGATCTCTCCGACGGAGTTGCCGTAGATGCCCTGGATCGCGGTGTAGAAGCGAATGGTGCGCGTCTCGTGCGCCAGACTCACCCCGAGGCCGAGTGCCCCACCGAGACTCGGACACGCCAACGCCGGGAAGCCGAGCCGTTCCGCTTCCCGGGCCAGATCCAGGATCGCCCGTCGCTTGCCCGGCGACGCGACGATCGACAGTGCGGGAAGGGCGGTTTTCGAGTCGGACACGAGCGCCATACGGCGACGGTAGTGCAGGGACCGGGACCACGTGGCAACGGTCGTGACGCAGTCGTCACTCGGTATCTTGGGACCTCGTGCCCGCATCCGACCGTCTCCGAATCGGCATGCTCTGCCCCTACAGCCTGACCACCCCCGGTGGCGTTCAAGGTCAGGTCATGGGTCTGGCCCGCGAATTGCGTCGGATGGGTCATGAAGTGCGAGTCCTCGGTCCCTGCGACGGTGCGCCCCCCGACACCTTCGTCACGCCTCTCGGAGACTCGCTCCCGACCGCTGCCAACGGATCCGTGGCTCCGTTGGCGCCGGATCCTTCGGCGTCGTTGCGAACCATCCGCGTTCTGAAGGACGAGGAATTCGACATCCTCCACCTCCACGAGCCGTTGTCTCCCGGGCCCACCTTCACCTCCCTGGTCATGCAGATGGCCCCGATCGTGGCCACGTTCCACGCGGCGGGGGAGAGTGCGAGCTACAAGTACCTGAACGCCCCTCTGAAGGCGTTCGCCGCGGCCATCGAGCACCGGGTGGCCGTCTCCAAGGACGCCGTCCTGCTCGCCGAGCGTTACCTCGGAGGCGACTACGAGATCCTTCCGAACGGCGTCGAGATCGAACGCTTCGCGCCGGTTCCGAACGAACCACGAGCCACGCGTCGCGCCATCTTCTTCTGTGGTCGCCACGAACCTCGCAAAGGTCTCGAATATCTCCTGAAGGCGCACGCGACGTTGTCCGACGACGTCGACCTGTGGATCGCATCCGACGGTCCCGAAACCGAACGCTTGAAGCGTGAATGGGCCGGAGACGCACGGGTGCAATGGCTCGGGCGTATCAACGACGTCGAGAAGGCCAGCCGTTTGCGACAAGCGGCCGTCTTTTGCGCACCGTCACTCGGCGGAGAGAGTTTCGGTGTCGTGTTGATCGAGGCCATGGCGGCCAACACACCGATCGTGGCGAGTTCCCTCGACGGCTACATGAACGTAGCGACGAACATGATCGACGCGATTCTCGTGGAACCCGCCGACGTCGCGGCTCTGGAAGCAGGTCTCCGCCTGGTCCTCGACGACCCCGAGTTGGCCGCGTCGCTCGTCGAACACGGCGCCCGACGGGCCGCGGAGTTCTCGATGCGAAACCTGGCCGTACGGTACGAGGAGATCTATCGACGAGTTCTGGAGAACCATTCCGAGCCCGAGGCACCGTCGCGCGACGGGCGGATCCGCGGCTGGTGGTCCATCGCCAAGCGTTTGCGTGCCCTCGCCAGCAACTCGATTCGCCGTATGCTGGTGAAATGACCTTCCTCATCATCGGCATCGTTCTGCTGGTGGCCGTCATCGGCGTCGTGCTCTACAACGGGCTGGTGCGCAGTCGGAATCAAGTCGACAACGCCTGGTCCCAGGTCGACGTTCAGCTCAAGCGTCGTCTCGACCTCATCCCCAACTTGGTGGAAACCGTGAAGGGCTACGCCGCGCACGAGCAGAAGACCTTCGACGCGGTCATCCAGGCTCGTAGCGCCGCCATGTCGGCGGCTCCGACCCCCGCATCACAGGCGACGGCGGACACCGCCGTCAGCGGTGCACTGCGTCAGTTGTTCGCACTTTCCGAGGCGTACCCCGACCTGAAGGCGAACCAGAACTTTCTCGCCCTCCAGGAAGAGTTGAGCGCCACGGAGGGTCGCGTCGCCTACGCCCGTCAGTTCTACAACGACAGCGTGCTCGGGTATCACAACAAGCTGGACACGTTCCCCACGCTCCTCGTCGCCAAGTTCGGCTCCTTCGCCCGCCGCGAGTTCTTCGAGGCCGAGGACGGAGCCCGCGTCGCTCCCGAAGTCAAGTTCTGATCGTGTTCGACGAGATCCGCTCCAACAAACGGCGCAGCGTGCTCTTGATCGTGGTGTTCGTTCTCGTCACCGTGGCCATCGGTGTCGTGGTGGGCACCTTGATCGGTGGGGGACCGTTACCGACGATCATCGCCTTCGTGATCGCTGCTCTCACCGCCGGCGTCTCGTATTGGAAATCGGATCGGATCGCTCTGCGCGTGAGTCGCGCCGTCCCCGCCGATCCCGTCACCTATCAGCGTTTGCACAATCTCGTCGAGGGCTTGTGCATCGCCAGTGGACTTCCCAAGCCCGCCGTCTACGTCATCGAGGATCCCGCACCGAACGCCTTCGCGACGGGACGCAACCCCCAACACGCGGCCATCGCCGTCACCACCGGACTCCTCGCGACGATGAATCGTGTCGAACTGGAAGGTGTCGTGGCCCACGAACTGTCGCACATCCGCAACTACGACATCCTGGTGTCGACCATCGCCGTGGTCCTGGTCGGCACGGTGGCCATCGTGACCGACCTCTCCCTTCGCATGATGTGGTGGAACGGTGGGCGGGTCAGTCGCGACGGTGACCGCCAGAACGGGTCCAACCCGTTGGCGCTCCTCGGCGTCGTGTTGCTGGTGGTGGCACCCATCGTCGCCAAGGCGATGCAGGCGGCTCTCAGCCGGCGCCGCGAGACGCTGGCCGACACGTCCGCCTGCCAGATGACGCGGTATCCACCCGGTTTGATCTCCGCCTTGGAAAAATTGAAGGCCGACACCACGACCACACATTCGGCGAGCATGGCGACCGCTCACCTCTGGATCGAACAACCCCTGTCGGGAGTTCGGGACGAGGGTCGGCTCGGCTGGTTCCACCGAATGTTCGACACCCATCCGCCCCTCGATGTTCGCATCGCGTTGTTGAAGGAACTCTGATCATGAGAATCACCACGAAGACTCGTTCGATGTCGGCCCTGTTGGTTGCCCTCGGCCTTGGTGTGACCGCCTGCGGCGGAGGCTCCTCGGACTCGGCGGAATCGTCCGCGCCTTCCACCGCGGCTCCCGCGTCCACGACGAGCGACGTTCCGACGACGGCAGCCGAGGCGACCACGACGACGATTCCCGCGCCGGTGATGCCCCTGACCGGCCTACCGGTGGTCGATGAGGCGGCGTCGATTCGGCCGGCCATCGCGGCCAAGATCGACAATCATCCCGGAGCGAGGCCCCAAAGTGGCCTCAACAGCGCCGACATCGTGTACGAGGAGAACGTCGAGAAGTGGACCCGCTTCGCCGTCGTGTTTCATTCGACGGGCTCGGATCCCGTCGGGCCGTTGCGCTCGGGACGAACCCAGGACATCGACCTGTTGACCTCGCTCAACAAGCCTCTGTTGCTCTGGAGCGGTGGCAATGCCACGGTGTCGAACGCCATCAAGCAATCGACGTTGGTGAACATGAGCGCCTCGGCGGCCAGCAACGGCGGGGGATTCTTCCGCTCCGCGGACAAGAAGGCTCCCCACAACCTCTTCAGCAAGACGACCAACATCTGGGCTCTCGACGGTGGGCGCGGTGGCACCCCACCCCCGCAGTTCACGTACCGTGATGCGTCGAGCGACATCGCCGGTACCGAGGTAGCCGGTCTGAAGCTCACCATGGACGGCTCCATGCGGGCCGCGTGGCAGTGGAACGCCGACACCGGCAAGTTCCTGCGTTTCCACGACAGCAAGTCTCATACGGACGCCGAAGGGAACCAAGTGGCGTTCGACAACGTGGTGGTGATCCAGTGCGAATACAAGACCAGTGCGGCTGATCCGCGCAGCCCGGAGGCCCAGACCGTGGGAACCGGTCCGGTCTGGGTGTATTCCGCCGGCCGGATGATCGAAGGCACCTGGAACCGTCCCGACAACACGTCCCCGTGGAATCTCCAGGATTCCCAGGGGAATCCGATCGGTTTGACTCCGGGACGAACCTGGGTGGAACTGATCCGCGCCGGGCAGGCCGTGACGGCCCCGGCGGGCAGTGACTTCGACGCCGTCGCGTGGCCCTGATCACAGAATCTGCCTCGGTGCCACCGCGGGCTCACGGTTAGCCTGACCCCATGTCCGGATCTTCGTCCTCCGTTGGTTCCTTCCCCGTCAAGCGGGGTTTGGCCGAGATGTTGAAAGGCGGCGTCATCATGGACGTCGTCACCCCCGAACAGGCCAAGATCGCCGAAGACGCCGGAGCGTGCGCGGTCATGGCTCTCGAGCGCGTGCCCGCCGACATCCGCCGCGATGGTGGCGTGGCCCGTATGAGTGACCCGGAGATGATCGAGGGCATCCAGGCGGCCGTTTCGATTCCGGTGATGGCCAAGGCGCGCATCGGTCATTTCGTGGAGGCGCAGATCCTGCAGGCCCTCGGGGTGGACTTCATCGACGAGAGCGAGGTACTCACTCCGGCCGACGAGGCACACCACATCGACAAGTTCCGATTCGTCGTTCCGTTCGTGTGCGGAGCCACCAACCTGGGTGAGGCTCTGCGTCGAATCAGCGAGGGCGCGTGCATGATCCGCTCGAAGGGTGAGGCCGGTACCGGGAACGTCGTCGAGGCGGTTCGCCACCTGCGCTCGATTCTCGGCGACATCAAGAAGATCGGCACCGCCGACAGCGCCGAACTGTTCGACTGGGCCAAGAAGCTGCAGGCTCCGCTTCCGCTCGTGCAGGAGATCGCCGAGACCGGAAAGCTCCCCGTGCCGTTGTTCTGCGCCGGGGGTTTGGCCACACCGGCCGATGCCGCGTTGGCCATGCAGTTGGGGGCCGAGGCCGTTTTCGTGGGTTCGGGCATCTTCAAGAGCGACCACCCGGCCCCGCGGGCCAAGGCCATCGTCGAGGCCACGACCCACTTCGACAATCCCGACATCCTGGCCAAGGTCTCGCGGGGCCTCGGCGCTCCGATGACCGGCATCGGGATGGACGAGATCAATCAGCGTTACGCCGAACGCGGTTGGTGACCACCGTGTCGGCAGCGAGGCCCCCAGGTGAACGCGTTGCCGTCCCTCGCGATCGGTGTCCTCGCGCTTCAAGGCGCTTTTTCCGCGCACATTGAGCGTCTGCGGGCCATCGGAGCCGATGCTCGCTCCGTTCGACTACCGGTCGATCTCGAGACCCTCGACGGCCTGGTGTTGCCCGGGGGCGAGAGCACCACGATGTCGAATCTCCTGCGCACGTTCGACCTCGTCGAGCCCCTTCGACGGTTCATCGCCTCGGGTCGTCCGGTCTTTGGCACCTGTGCCGGAATGATCCTCCTCGCCGATCGCATCCTCGACGGTCGTCCGGATCAGATCGCTCTCGGGTCGTGCGGGATCGTCGTTCGGCGAAATGGCTACGGGCGGCAGGTCGACTCCTTCGAAACCGACATCGACGTCGCGGGTCTCTCCGATCCGTTCCACGCGATCTTCATTCGCGCCCCGCGAATCGAGCAGATCTCCGCCGAGGTCGAGGTCCTGGCCCGTCACGAAGGCGATCCCGTCCTGGTCCGCGCGGGCAGCGTCCTGGCCGCGTCCTTTCATCCCGAACTCACGAACGACGACCGCATCCATCGCCTCTTCGCCGATATGGTGCGCGACGCGACGAGCAACGAAAGATCTCCAGCGAGGTGAGGTGAACCATGTCCGGACATTCCAAATGGGCGACGATCAAGCACAAGAAAGGCGCCGCCGACAAGGCGCGCGGCAAGTTGTTCGCCAAGATCGCTCGTCAGATCGAGGTTGCCGCCCGCGAGGGCGGGGGAGATCTGTCGTCCAACGCGTCGTTGCGGACCGTGGTGCAAAAGGCCAAGGCGGCCCAGATGACCAATGACGCCATCGATCGTGCCGTCAAGCGCGGTAGCGGCGAGGCCCAGGGTGACAGTTACGAATCGATCACGTACGAGGGGTACGCGCCCGGCGGCGTGGCCATGATGGTCGACACGCTCACCGACAATCGCAACCGCACCGGTGCCGACATTCGCAACATCTTCAACAAACTCGGCGGAGCGATGGCCGAGCCCGGAGCCGTCGGTTGGCAGTTCAGCCGACGGGGAGTCATTTACGTCGACGGATCGGCCGCCGAGGACGACGTCATGATGGCCGCGCTCGATGCCGGCGCCGACGACATCAGCCGCGACGGTTCGGCGTGGAAGATCCTCACCGAGCCGTCGGCGGTCTACGACGTGAGGGCGGCCCTGGAGTCGGCCGGCTTGTCCGTGTCGTCGGCGGAATCGACCATGGTGTCGTCCACGACGATCGACGTGACCGATCCCGAGACGGCCCGCAAGATTCTGAAGGTGATGGAAGCGTTGGAGGACAACGACGACGTCCAGGACGTCTACGCCAACTTCGACATCAGCGACGAGATCCTCGAAGCCGTCGGCTGACCATCGCCCGTTGGGTTAGGGTCGCGTCATGAGCATCAAGGTCGGAGACATCGCCCCCGCGTTCAGCCTTCCCGGTACGGGAGGTCGGAACTATTCATTGTCCGAATTCGCCGGCAAACCACTGGTGATCGCCTTCTATCCCGGCGACGACACGCCGGTGTGCACCAAGCAATTGAATTCGTACAACGACGGGTTCGAGGAGTTCGAGAACCTGGACGCGGCGGTCGTCGGGATCTCGGCCCAGGACGTCAGCAGTCACGAGGCGTTCGCGGCGAAGCACGGATTTCGCTTCCCGCTGTTGTCCGACGTCGACAAGACGGTCGCCGCCGCGTACGGCACCCTCGGTCCGCTCGGGTTTCCGCGTCGAAGTGTGTTCGTGGTCGGCGCCGATGGTCGCCTGACCTACGTTCACCGTGCTCTGGCCGGAGTCACGTACCGCTCGGTTCAGGAGATCACGGCCGCCATCGGCAAACCCTGACCCGAGCCGAGGGACCGGTGTCGGGAACGTCCCCCCGCCGGTGCGTGTCCTCGGTATGATCGTACGCATGTTCGTAGGGGCCAGGCAGCGAGTGTTGGGCATCGACCCGGGCTTGACCCGCTGTGGCTACGCGGTTCTCGACGCCCAAGGTCCCTCCATCGAAGTGGTGTCCCTCGGCGTTCTGCGCACCCCCGCCGCCGACGCCCTTCCCGCACGCTTGGCCCGGTTGCACCAGGATCTTTCCGAGGTTCTCCAGGAGTTTCGTCCGAACAGCGTCGCCGTCGAGCAGGTCTTCTTCCAGGTCAACGTCAGGACGGCGATGAGTGTCGGTCAGGCCAGCGGGCTGGCTCTGGCGCTGGCCCACGCCGCGGGTTGCACCGTCGTTCAATACACCCCGAATCAGGTCAAAGAAGCCGTCACCGGGTGGGGCGGTGCCAGCAAGGAACAGGTGCAACGAATGGTTCAGGCCCGTCTCGGCCTGAGCGTGGCGCCGAAGCCCGCCGACGCCGCCGACGCCGCGGCGTTGGCGATCTGCCATCTGGCCATCGGACCGATGCACCAACGCCTCATCGCCGCCGGAGCACCCGACGTCCACGGGCGGGCTCGTAGTCGACGAAAGGCCGGATGATGATCGGCTCACTGCGGGGAAACGTTCTCGAGCGGTCCTCCGATGGAACCGCACTCGTCGAAGTGGCCGGTGTCGGCTACGTCGTCCACGTCACCCCGCGATGCCTGGCCGAGTTGGAGCCGACGTCACCGGCCTTCTTGTACGTGCATCATCACATCAGGGAAGAGGCCCAAACGCTTTTCGGTTTCTTGAGTCGCGACGAGAAGGCGACTTTCCAGACCCTCATCGCCACCCACGGAGTGGGGCCGTCATTGGCCTTGGCGATCCTGTCGACCCATTCACCGTCGACCTTGGTCGACATCGTCGCGTCCTGCGACGTCGGCGCACTCACCTTGGTACCCGGCGTCGGCAAGAAGACCGCCGAGCGACTGCTCGTCGAGTTGAAGAATCGTCTCTCGTTGCCGACCCTGCCCGATCGCGACTCGAGCGGCGGAGCCGGCACCACCGTTTCCGATGTTCGTGAGGCGCTGATGGGTCTCGGCTACAGCGAGAGTGAGATCCGCGAGGCTCTCCGTACCGTGCCGACCGAGACCGACGCCGCCACCATGTTGCGCGAGGCGCTCCGGCTGCTGGGGGTGCGTCGTGCGTGAGGAGTTCCTGGATCCGAAGGTCGAGAGTCCGATCGAGGAGTCCGACGAGGCCGGGCTACGCCCGAAACATCTCGAGGAATTCGTCGGCCAACGCGAACTCAAGCAGAAGTTGGGCATCGTGCTCGAGGCCGCTCGTCGTCGCGGCGAAGCCGTCGACCATCTCCTGTTCGCGGGCCCGCCCGGGTTGGGCAAGACCACGCTGTCCGGAATCATCGCGGCCGAGATGGGGGTGCGGTTGCACATCACCTCGGGTCCGGCCCTCGAGCGAGCCGGAGACTTGGCCGCCATCCTGACCAAACTCGAGCCGTCGGATGTCTTGTTCATCGACGAGATCCATCGTCTGGGACGAACGGTCGAAGAAATCCTCTATCCCGCGATGGAGGATTTCCAACTCGACATCGTCGTCGGCAAGGGGCCGGCCGCGTCGAGTATCCGACTGGCTCTCCCGCGTTTCACCCTCGTGGGAGCCACCACGCGTACCGGCATGATCACCGGTCCTCTTCGCGATCGATTCGGATTGGTCGCCCGGTTGGATTATTACGACGACGACGAGCTGACGGCCATCGTTCGTCGCGCCGCATCCATCCTCTCGGTCGACATCGACGACGAGGGGTGTCACGAGATCGCCCGCCGGAGCCGGGGCACGCCCCGGATCGCGAACCGGCTTCTTCGTCGGGTACGAGACTTCGCCGAGGTACGCGAGAGCGGTCGCATCACCGGCTCGGTCGCCGACGAAGGTCTCGCCGTCTTCGGCGTCGATCAACGTGGTCTCGACAAGGTCGACCGCGCATTGCTGTCGGCACTGTGCTCGCAATTCAACGGTGGGCCGGTCGGCTTGACGACACTGGCGATCGGTGTCGGCGAGCAGCCCGAAACGGTCGAGGACGTGTACGAACCCTTCTTGATCCAACAAGGCATGATCGCACGCACCCCCCGCGGTCGGGTCGCCATGCCCGCGGCGTGGAACCACATCGGTCTCGACCCGCCGGCCGGTCAGCCCGACCTCTTCTCCTGAACCGTGCACATCTCCGACTTCGACTACCACCTGCCCGAGGATCTGATCGCCCAGGAGCCCCTCGAGCCCCGGGACTCGGCGCGTCTGCTCGTCGACGGGGGAGATCACCTGCACCACCGCCACGTTCGTGATCTCGTCGAGTCGATCGAACCCGGCGACGTGTTGGTGGTCAACGACACCCGCGTGATTCCGGCTCGTCTGCGTCTGCGACGGGGGACTGGTGGAGCCGTCGAGGTGCTCCTGCTCGAGATGTCCGACGGTGGATCGTGGTCGGCCCTCGTTCGACCCGCCGCCAAACTGAAACCGAACGAGACGCTTCTCGACGAGGCCGGCAACGAGGTCGTCACCTTCGTCGGACGTCGCGACGATGGTGACACCTTCACGGTTCGACTCCACGACGACGGTCAGCCCATGGCCCTGCTCGATCGCATCGGGGCGTTGCCCTTGCCTCCGTACATCACGTCGGACCGCGGTGCGAACGAGAGATACCAAACCGTGTACTCGCGTCGTCCGGCGTCGGCCGCCGCTCCGACCGCTGGCCTGCACTTCACCCCGACGTTGTTGCAGAACGTCCAGGAACGGGGCGCCCGTCTGGCGCGTGTCGAATTGGTCGTGGGTCTCGACACCTTCCGACCGATCAGCACCGACGATCCTCGACACCACCCGATCCACACCGAGTTGTATTCGGTGCCCGATGAGACCATCGAAATGGTCCAACGAGCCGACCGTGTGATCGCCGTGGGCACCACCGCGGTGAGGGCCCTCGAGAGCACCTTCACCAGTGGTCGACAGAGTGGTCGAACCAATCTGTTCATTCATCGCGGCTACGAGTGGAAGGTCGTCGATCTCATGATGACGAACTTCCACATGCCGCGGACCACCTTGCTGATGATGATCGACGCCTTCGTCGGTCCGGTGTGGCGGGACATCTACCGCGAGGCGGTCGAGCGGCGATACCGTTTCCTCTCGTTCGGCGACGCCATGCTTCTCGACCGTCACGCCCACGATCACTGACCATGCACCCCGTCATCCTCGACATCTCCGCCACCGACGGCTCGGCCCGCACCGGCGTCGCTCACACGGCGAACGGGAGTTACGAATTTCCCTGTTTCATGCCGGTGGGCACCCGTGGGGCGATCAAGTACCTCAGCGCCGCCGATTACGAACGGCTCGGGGCACGGATCGTCCTCGGCAACACCTATCACTTGATGTTGCGCCCGGGTGCCGACGTGGTCGCCCGTTTCGGCGGGCTCGGGCGGTTCGCGGGCTGGAACGGATTGACGCTCACCGATTCCGGTGGATTCCAGGTCTTCTCGCTCGAACCCAAGGTCGACGATGACGGAGTCACCTTCGCCTCCACGTACGACGGGAGCAAGCACCGATTCACCCCCGAGTCGGCCGTGTCCACCCAGGAGTTGCTCGGCGCCGACATCCAGATGGTCCTCGACGTGTGCCCACCGTTGCCGTCTCCGGAATCCGTCATCCGCTTGGCACTGGAGCGCACCTCGGCGTGGGCCGCGCGAGCCCGCGCCGCGCACCACCGACCCGATCAAGCGTTGTTCGGCATCGTGCAGGGCGGCATCTCTCCGGTCATGCGGGCCGAGAGCGCGCGACGAACCACCGATCTCGACTTCGACGGCTACGGCATCGGCGGACTGTCCGTCGGCGAAACGCGAGCGGAGATGTTGCCCGCCCTGGCCGCCGCACTCGAACATCTGCCCCCCGACCGACCCCGATATCTCATGGGGGTCGGGGATCCAGCATCACTGGTCGAAGCAGTTTCGCTCGGAGTCGATCAATTCGATTGTGTGATGCAAACCCGTCTCGGTCGACACGGCACGGCTCTCACCAGTCGCGGAAAGGTCCACATCAAGAACGCGAAGAACGCACTCGACGACACTCCACTCGATCCTGACTGTCGCTGCGAGGTGTGTCAGCGTCACACCCGGGGATACCTGCGACATCTGCTTCAGGTCAACGAACCGACGGGGTCACGGTTGATGAGCCTGCACAATGTGGCATGGACCCTGGATTTGATGGCCCGAATGCGGTCGGCCATCGCCGCGGGAACGTTGTCGGATCTGCGTCGAGACGTCCTCGCCGTCTGGGGCGACGGCGGCTGAGCCGACCCACAGGGTCCGTCCCGGACCGCGGGCACCCCGATTCAGCGTGCTCGACGAGTAGGCTTGCGCGGGTCGTCCGACCCCTCCTTCGTCGAAGGATCAGCGAACAAGGAATCACATGTCGCATCTCGCCTCCATCGTGGCCTCCGCCGAGCAGAACAGCGGTGGCAGTGCCCTTTTCACGTTCGGCTTCATGGGCCTCATCGGCTTGGCCATGTACTTCTTGATGATCCGGCCCCAACGCAAGCGTTTGCGAGCCCAGCAGGAGCTCCAACAGGCCATCACCGTCGACGACGAAGTCATCACCAATTCGGGTCTGTACGGCTTCGTGACGGCCATGGACGGCGACATCGTGTGGTTGGAGATCGCCGAGAACGTGGAGATCCGCGTTTCACGTAGCGCGCTCCTTCGTCGCATCAATCCCGCCGAGGAGACCGCGGGCGGAGAGCCCACCGAACCGGCGTCTCCCACCCCCGAGTGACTCTCCCATGACGCGCCGTCGCCTCGCGATCACCCTGCTCGGCCTGCTCGTCGTCGTTTTCGGCTCCCTGGCCGCGAACCTCGTCGCGGGGAACGAACCATCCCTCGGCCTCGACTTGCAAGGTGGTGTGTCGGTCACCCAGGAGCCCGTCGGAGAGTTCAACTCCGAGAGCCTCGACCTCGCCGTCGAGCGCATTCGCGAACGCGTCGACTCTCTCGGCGTGGCCGAGCCCGAGATCATCCGGCAGGGCGACGCGATCGTCGTGAACCTGCCCGGGGTCGACAATCAAGACGACGCCATCAAGTTGGTGCAGGTGACCGGTGCGGTGCTGCTGCGACCGGTTCTGTTGTCCCAGGTGATCGACACCCCGGACTCGATCGCCGACGGCGCATCGACCACCATCGCCGATTCCTCGACGACACCCCGGACTCGATCGCCGACGGCGCATCGACCACCATCGCCGATTCCTCGACGACGGAACCCGCGGTCCCGACGTCGACGCCGTCCGACGCCACCACGACCCTGCCGGGAGGTCCCGCGCGACCGGCGACGGCCACGAGCGTCCCCGATGAATCCTCCGCGACCACCTCGATCGTCGAGTCCACCACGACCACGGAGGTCACCGACACCGAGGTCACCGACACCGAGGCTCCCACGGTCACCGAGGACACTGTGCCCGCCGAGATGCCGGACCCCTCCGACCCCGCTGCCACCGTGTTCGTCCAGAACGCCGACGGAACCGAGTTCTACCAATTGGGACCGGCCTTCGCCACCGGCGAGGTGTTCAACAGTGATGCTCAGGCCGACATCATCTCGGGTGGCTGGGGCGTGCGCGTCACCCTTCGTGGCGGCGCCAACGGCGCCGACCTCTGGAACAGCGGCGCCGCGCGGTGCTTCGCCAAGGACTCGTCGTGCCCGTCGGGACGCATGGCCATCGTTCTCGATGGCGTGGTTCAATCCGCCCCCAGCGTGAACCAACCGTCTTTCTCGGGTGGCGTCGACATCACGGGAAGTTTCACCGAAGGCGAAGCCAAGGATCTCGCGCGCGTGCTGAAGAGCGGCGCGTTGCCCGTGCGCCTGCAAGTACAGGCCGTGCAAACCGTGTCGCCCACCCTCGGTAGCGACTCCTTGCGAGCCGCCATCATCTCGGGTCTGATCGGTGTCGGCCTGGTCCTGTTGTTCATGCTGCTCTACTACCGCAGCTTGGCCGCCGTCGTGGTCGTCGGGTTGCTCGTCTCGGGCACCATCCAGTGGAACGTCATCTCGCTCCTGTCGCGCACCAACGGGTTGGCTCTCAGCCTGGCGGGTATCGCCGGCATCATCGTCTCGATCGGCGTCACCGTCGACTCCTACGTGGTCTTCTTCGAGAAGCTGAAGGACGAGGTGAAGGCCGGCCGCACGTTGCGCAACTCGGCCGAGCGCGGTTTCAAGTCGGCGTGGAGAACGATTCTGGCCGCCGACATCGTGTCCTTGCTCGGTGCCTTCACCCTTTGGTACCTGACGGTCGGGTCCGTGCGGGGCTTCGCGTTTTTCCTCGGTCTGTCCACACTGTGTGACCTGATCGTCGCGTGGTTCTTCACGCGGCCGACCATGTTGTTGTTGGCCCGCTCCAACTTCATCGCCCGCCGCCGTGTCTTCGGCGTCGATCCGTCCGTCCTAACGCCCGGAGGTGCCGCATGAGCGAAACGATCTCGTCGACTCGTCGTGGTTTGCCCGGGCGGCTGTACCACGGGGAAACCGCCATCGATTTCTACGGTCGGCGGCGCTACGGCTTCATCTTTTCCGGTCTTCTCATCGTGGTCACGTTGGTCTCCCTGGCGACCTCGGGTCTCAACCTCGGCATCGACTTCGAGGGTGGTGTCGCCTGGCAGGTCCCCGCATCGTCCACCTTCGATTCCGATGCGGCGCGGGCCGTCGTCGAGGACAACGGAGTCGAGGTCACGAACGCCAAGGTGCAGACTCTCGAGAGCGGCGGCGTCGAATCGATCCGGATTCAGGTCGGAGATCAGTCCACCGAGGTCCGTTCGACGGTCCAATCGGCCTTGGCCGTGGCCGCCGGAGTCGACGTCTACGAGGTGTCGGTCAGCTCCGTCAGTTCGTCCTGGGGCCGAAGCATCACCGAGAAGGCCGTCCGGGCTCTCGTCGTGTTCCTGATCCTGGTGTCGCTGTACATCGCCTGGCGCTTCGAATGGCGGATGGCCATCGCCGCCATCGTGGCGATGCTCCACGACGTTCTCATCAGCGTGGGCATCTATTCCGTGTTCGGCTTCGAGGTCACGCCCGCCACCGTGGTGGCCTTCCTCACCATCCTCGGGTTTTCGCTGTACGACACGATCGTGGTGTTCGACAAGGTTCAGGACAACATCGAGCGCTTCGCGGCCACCCGCACCGGGATGGCCGACATCACCAACGTCTCCATGAACCAAGTCCTGATGCGGTCGTTGAACACCAGTCTGGCCGCGGTCTTGCCCGTCATCTCGCTGCTCGTCCTCGGTTCGGGCGTGTTCGGAGCCGTGGCATTGCGCGAGTTCGCCGTGGCACTACTCGTCGGCTTGTTGATCGGCAGTTATTCGTCGATCTTCGTGGCCTCACCGTTGTTGGCCGTCCTGAAGGAGCGCGAGCCCCGATTCCGCAATCTTCGCGGTCTGCACTCGACCGGCGCCGAGCTCGAGCACATGGTGGTGACCGGAACCTCGAGTGGACTGAAGAGTGTCCGCCGCCAGACCCAGGTCGATCCGGAGTCGACTCCATCGGCACCGGTCACCTCGAGCACCTTGCTCACGCATCCGCCCCGTCCCCGCAAGAAGCGTCGTCGGTGAGCGAGTCGTCGATGGAACACCTCATTCGCGCCATCGAGGATTACCCCACGCCGGGTGTCACTTTCCGCGACATCACGCCGTTGCTCGGAAACGGTCCGGCCTTCCACGAGGCGATCACCGGCCTCGCCGACCGTTTTCGGTCCGTCGGTGTGGAGCGCGTGGTGGGCGTGGAAGCCCGCGGATTCATCCTGGGCGCTCCGGTGGCCGTCGAGCTCGGGGCCGGCTTCGTGCCGGTTCGTAAAGCCGGCAAATTGCCCTGGGCCGTGGCCCGCGAGGAGTACGAACTCGAGTACGGAACGGACAAACTCGAGATCCACCGTGACGCCGTGCATCCCGGAGAACGGATCCTGGTCGTCGACGACGTTCTGGCCACTGGGGGCACGGCGGCGGCCACCTGCCGATTGGTGACCGGCCTCGGGGGAGTCGTGGTCGGCCTGGGCGTGCTCCTGGAACTCGTCTTCCTGGATGGACGCCGCAAGTTGGGCGACGTTCCCGTTCAGTCCCTCATCACCTACTGACGTCGGGCGTCACCCGAACTTCGGGTCTCTTCGGCGCACGAACGGACCACGGGCTGGGATAATGAACCCATGGCCACCGTGACACGACTCCTTCCCTGGAGGCGCCAGAGCGGTTCGCCGAACGACGAGTTGTCGCCCGTGATCGCGTCGTTCAGACGTCGCCACCCCAAGTCGGGTACCGCCGCGATGACCAAAGCGTTCGAGGTGGCCCGGCTCGCGCATTCGCAACAGAAGCGAAAGAGCGGTGAGGGTTACATCAATCACCCGCTGGCCGTGGCCAAGATCGTCGCCGACATCGGCCTCGACGAGACCACGGTGGCCGCTGCCTTGCTGCACGACGCGGTGGAGGACACCGAGATCACGATCGCCGACGTCGAGCGGGAGTTCGGCTCCGAAGTGGCGGCCATCGTCGATGGCGTCACGAAATTGGAGCGCATCCAGTTCGACTCCAAGGAGGCCCAACAGGCGGCGACCATGCGCAAGATGTTGGTCGCCATGGCCAAGGACCTTCGGGTCCTCATCATCAAGTTGGCCGATCGTTTGCACAACATGCGCACCATCGCGGCCATGCCGGTGGACAAGCAGCAGCGGATCGCATCGGAGACCCTCGACATTTACGCTCCGTTGGCCCACCGCCTCGGCATGCAGGGCTTGAAGCAGCAGCTCGAGGATCTGGCGTTCGCCTCGATGTATCCGAAGCGGTACAGCGAGCTCGATCATCTCGTCAGCACGCGCAGTCCCGAACGAGACGTGTACCTCGCCAAGGCCATGGCCGAGGTCCGGGCACAGTTGACGGAATTGAACATCGAAGCCGACGTCACCGGGCGCGGCAAGCACCTCTGGAGCATCTACGAGAAGATGATCCAGAAGGGCAAGGAGTTCGACGAGATCTTCGACATCGTGGCCATTCGCGTGGTCGTCGACTCGGTGAAGGATTGCTACGCGGCACTCGGATGCATACACGGCCGGTGGAAGCCCATCGTCGGTCGGTTCAAGGACTACGTGGCCATGCCCAAGTTCAACCTGTACCAGAGCCTCCACACCACGGTCATCGGGCCCGGTGGCAAGCCGCTGGAGATCCAGATTCGCAGTCGCGAGATGCACCAGCGGGCCGAGTGGGGAGTCGCCGCCCACTGGGCGTACAAGGACGGGGCCGAGACCCCCGACATCGACTGGCTGAACCGGATCATCGATTGGCAGAGCGACGTCGTCGACCCGGCCCAGTTCATGGAGAACCTGAAGACCGATCTGGATCAGGACGAGATCTTCGTGTTCACACCCAAGGGGCGGGTGGTGGCCCTTCCATTGGGATCGTGCCCCGTCGACTTCGCCTATTCGGTGCACACCGAGATCGGCAACGCCTGCATCGGTGCTCGGGTCAACGGTCGTCTGGTTCCGCTCACGCACCAGTTGAAGAGCGGGGACACCTGCGAGATCTTCACGTCGAAGGTGGAGACCGCCAGTCCGTCCCGTGAGTGGCTGGAGTTCGTCTCATCTCCGAAAGCCCGCAACAAGATCAAGCAATGGTTCTCTCGCGAGCGTCGTGAGGACCTGATCGAGGCCGGCCGCGAGGAGTTGACCCGAGAACTTCGTCGCGAGAGGCTTCCGGTGAACCGGGTCATGGAGGGTCCGCAGATCGAGGCCGAGATGGCCGCGCTCAACTACACCGACATCGACACGCTGCTCGCCGCGATCGGGGAAGGCCACGTCGGGGCCCGGGCCATCGCTCAGCGTCTGGGTCAACGTTTCCAATCGAACGATTCCGACGAACGTCTGCCGGCGTCGGTGCGCCACCCGTCGGATCTGCGCCGCAAAGGCAACAACGTCGGCGTCCACGTGGAAGGCTTCGACGACGTCCTCGTTCGGCTGTCGAAGTGCTGCACACCGGTTCCCGGTGACGAGATCATGGGCTTCATCACCCGTGGTCGTGGGGTCAGCGTGCACCGCTCCGACTGTGCCAACGCCGGATCGTTCGCCGACGACCAGTCGGCACGTCTGGTCGACGTGGAATGGGACGGATCGTCGGTCGGAACGGTTTTCCGGGCCGGGGTGGAAGTGGTGGCCCTCGACCGCTCGCGGTTGTTGCGCGACGTCGCCAACGCCTTGTCCGAGCAACACGTCAACATCGTCGCGTGCAGTACGCACACCGGTGGTGATCGGGTGGCCAAGATGCACTTCGAATTCGAGTTGGCCGATCCCGGTCATCTGGAGTCCGTCCTGCGCACCATCAAGCGAATCGACGGGGTCTACGACGCCTTCCGCTCGGTGCCCGGACGTTCCGACGGCATCGATTAGTGCGCGGCACCGACGGATTCCGGACCGTCCGGCCCGATCGTCGCCGGTAGCCTTGACGTCGTGCCCGAGTTCCAGACCAGTCCCGGCATGCGGGACGTCTTGCCCCCCGAGTCGGCCCGTTGGCGACGGTTCGTGCGCACCTTCGACGAGACGGTCTCGGCCGCCGGATACGGCCAGGTCGTTCCACCACTCTTGGAGGACATCGGGGTCTTCCATCGGGTCGGAGAGGCCACCGACGTGGTCACCAAGGAGATGTACGACTTCGTCGACAAGGGCGAACGCCACGTGGCCCTGCGGCCCGAACAGACGGCCAGTGTGTGCCGCGCCTTCGTCCAGCATCGCCCCGCCACTCCGTGGAAGGTCTGGTACGCCGGACCGAATTTTCGTTACGAGAAGCCCCAGCGCGGGCGCTACCGCCAGTTCGACCAGGTCGGAATCGAGGTTCTCGGTCCGGATGATCCGTTGCTCGACGTCGAGGTGATCGCCCTCGGCTGGCGTTTCTTCCAGCGACTCGGACTGCAGCAGGTGACGCTGATGGTGAACAGCCTCGGCGAACCCGATGACCGGGCCCGCTTCGTCGCCGCCCTTCACGCCCACTTCGAGACCAACATCGAACGCCTCACCCCCGAGAGTCGCGTCACGCTGGCCAAGAACCCCCTGCGGGTCCTCGACTCCAAGAGACCCGAAGATGCCACGGTGATCGCCTCCGCACCGCGCATCGCCGATTTCCTCGGCGAGACGGCTCGTCGCAGTTTCTCCGCCGTGTGCGACGGGTTGCGCGCTCTCGACATTCCCTTCGTGGTCAACGATCGCCTGGTCCGCGGGCTCGATTACTACCGTCTCACCACATTCGAGTTCGTGGGGGGAACGCTCGATTCCGCGCAGAACGCTCTCGGAGGTGGCGGTCGCTACGACGGACTGGTCGAGGACCTCGGTGGACCGGCCACGCCGGGAGTCGGATTCGCCATCGGGCTCGATCGCACGTTGCTCGCCTGTGACGACGAGAAGGTCTTCACCGCCGATGTGGAGCGCGTCGACGTGTTCGTCGTGGACACCACCGGCGGATTGAACGCCCTGCTGCTCACCGATCAACTACGAGAGAACGGAATTCGAGCCGATCGGGCGTACGAGAACCGCTCGATGAAGAGCCAGATGAAGGCCGCCGATCGCAGTGGAGCCGTCGTCGCCGTGATCATCGGACCCGACGAAGCCGAATCCGGCACCGTCGTCGTGCGACCGCTGCGCGACGGGGGAGAGCAATCGAGCGTGTCCCGCTCCGACCTGACCAACACATTGAAGAGAGTTCTGTCATGACCACATCGAATCGCCAGACGTCCATGCGCACCCACATGTGCGGCGAGATCTCGAATGTTCACGTCGGCAACACCGTGTCGGTGTGTGGCTGGGTGGCCAAGCGCCGCGAGCACGGCGACAAGTTGGCGTTCGTGGACCTGCGCGACCACACCGGGATCGTCCAGTGCGTCATCGACAACGCAGTCGACGTTCGCAGCGAGTACGTCGTTCGCGTCACCGGTGTCGTTCGTCCTCGTCCGGAGGGAACCGTCAACGCCAACATCGCGACCGGCACCGTGGAGATCGGCGACTGTGTCGTGGAGGTGTTGCGTTCGGCCGAGCCACCGCCGTTCCCGGTCGATCAACGCGCCGACGAGGTCGACGAGAACGTGCGTCTTCAATACCGCTACCTCGACATCCGTCGCGAGCGCATGCAACGCAACATTCGTACGCGTGCCAAGGTCAACTCGGCCGTTCGCGACGCGATGGAGCGCCAAGGCTTCGTCGAGGTCGAGACCCCCATGCTGGTTCCCTCGACCCCCGAGGGTGCGCGCGAGTTCCTTGTTCCGTCGCGCAAGGAGCCGGGTTCCTTCTACGCCCTTCCCCAGAGTCCCCAACTGTTCAAGCAGTTGCTCATGGTGGCCGGAATCGATCGCTACTACCAGATCGCCCGTTGTCTGCGCGACGAGGACCTGCGAGCCGATCGCCAGTACGAGTTCATGCAGCTCGACGCGGAGATGAGCTTCGTCAGTCAGGACGACGTCCTGGCCGCCATCAGCGAGGCCGTGCTGTCGGCCGCCGAGGCCGTCACCGGCGAACGACCCGCCCCGATCGAGCGCATCACCTGGCGCGACGCCATGGAGCGCTTCGGAGTCGACAAGCCCGATCTGCGGTTCGGCATGGAATTGCAGGAACTCACGAGCATCTTCGCCGCGACCGAATTCAAGGCTTTCGCCGGTGCGGCGTCGATCAAGGGCATCAACGCCAATGGACGAGCCGAGGAGTTCGGTCGCAACAAGCTCGATCAGATGACCGACAAGGCCAAGAAGATGGGCGCCAAGGGTCTCGTCTGGCTGAAGAAGACGGCCGACGGTTACGATTCTCCGGTCGCCAAGTTCCTTTCGCCGAGTGAACAGGACGCGTTGACGGCGACGTTCGCCGCCGAGGCCGGCGATCTCATTCTGATCGTCGCCGACGAGTGGATGACCACCTGCGAGGTGCTCGGACAACTTCGCAACGACCTCGGACGTCCTCCCGTGCACCAGGGACCGTACCGTTACGTGTGGGTCGTGGAGTTCCCGTTGTTCGTCGGTGTCGACAAGGAGAGCGGTCGTCCCAAGCCGGGTCATCACCCGTTCTGCCGACCGCACCCCGACGACCTGGACAAGTTCGAGACCGACCCCATGTCGGTGCGAGCACTCGCCTACGACCTGGTTCTCAATGGCTGGGAGCTCGGCTCGGGCAGCATCCGGATCCACGAACCCGAGATGCAACGCCAAGTGTTCACGGCGCTGGGCATCAGCGAGGAGGAGGCGAATCGTAAGTTCGGTTTCTTCCTGAAGCCGTTCACCTACGGAGCGCCGCCCCATGGTGGCTTCGCATTCGGCCTCGATCGGTTGGTCGCGATCCTCGCGGGTGAGGAGAACATTCGCGAGGTCATCGCTTTCCCGAAGACCCAGAGCGGACAGGACCCGATGACGAACGCCCCGACGCGCGCCGAGGCCAAGCAATTGGACGAACTCGGTATCCGGACGCTTCCGCCCAAGGCCTGATCGCGGCGTCATGGGCACCCAGCAGTTTCGTGCCGGTGTCGCGTTGATCGTTCGGCGCGAGAACGGGGACGTGATGGCGTTCGAACGCGTCGACACTCCCGGTGCGTGGCAACTGCCTCAAGGTGGTCTCGACACCGGCGAGGAACCGGTCGACGCGGCGTGGCGCGAGTTGCGCGAAGAAACGGGACTGACCAACGAGCACGTGCGACTGGTGTCGGAGCTTCCCGAATGGATCGCCTACGAGTGGCCGCCCGACATACGCGCGCGCACCCACGAGGGTCACAAGCGTCGGGGACAGATTCAGAAGTGGTTCCTCTTCGGCGTTCTCGACGAGGACGTGGAGCCCCGTCCGGACATGCACGAATTCGGCGCCTGGCGCTGGATCGATCCCCACCACTTGGTGGCTCACGTCGTCGATTTCCGACGTGACGCGTACGCGCGGGCCTTCTCCCGGATCCTCCCGTGAGCGATCTCTTCAGCTCGGCGGCCGAGGACCGCTTGCGCGAGCAGGCTCCGCTCGCGGCGCGACTACGGCCCTCGTCCATCGACGACGTCGTCGGTCAGGAACATCTGGTCGGAACCGGCCGTCCCCTGCGTCGGCTCGTCGAACAGGACAAGTTGAGCAGCGCCATCTTCTGGGGGCCACCGGGAACCGGCAAGACCACCCTGGCTTTGGCCGTGGCCGGGACCACCCGTCGTCACTTCGCTCAACTGAGTGCCGTCACGGCCGGCGTGAAGGACGTGCGCGAGGTGATCGACGAGGCCCGCCAGCGCCTGGGCATGCACGGCCAGGGAACCATCTTGTTCCTCGACGAGATCCACCGCTTCTCGAAAGCTCAACAGGACGCCCTCCTTCCGGCGGTGGAGGACGGCACCTTGACCTTGATCGGAGCGACCACTGAGAATCCCTTCTTCGAGGTCAACGCGCCGTTGCGTTCGCGCAGCACGCTGTTCCGCCTGGAACCATTGTCCCGGGACGCCGTCACGGCTCTGGTGCACCGGGGCCTGACGGCCCTCGGCACGACGGCGAGCGAGTCGGCCGTCGACTTGCTGATCGATCGAGCCGGCGGCGACGGACGACAAGTGCTCACGTCACTCGAGGTGGCCGGTGCGCTCGCCCATCCGGGACCGGTCGGTCTGGAACACGTGGAGGCCGCTCTCGGGACCAGTGCCCTGCGATACGGTCGCGACGACCACTACGACGTCGTGAGCGCCTTCATCAAGAGCATGCGGGGGAGCGACCCCCAGGCGGCGGTCTTCTACCTCGGGCGCATGCTGGAAGCCGGCGACGACGCGCGGTTCATCGCCCGCCGCATGATCATCTTCGCCAGCGAGGACGTGGGATTGGCCGATCCGACATCCCTGTTGGTCGCGGTGGCGGCGGCCCAGGCCGTCGAGCACGTCGGGCTCCCGGAGGCCCAATTGAATCTCAGCCAGGCCGCCATCCACCTGGCCACTGCCCCCAAGAGCAATCGGGCCGCACTGGCCATCTGGAACGTCCGTACGGACATTCGCAACGGAACGGTGGGAGAGGTTCCCGCCCATCTCCGCGACGGCCATTACCGAGGGGCGGCCGAACTGGGTCATGGAGTCGGCTACCGATACCCTCATGACGAGGAATCCGGCTGGGTCGAACAGCAGTATCTTCCTGATGCACTGGTCGATCGGGTCTGGTACGAGCCGAGCCACCACGGCCGTGAGCGCGAGGTGGAGCGGAGAATGAGCGAACGACGTCCGGGCGAACCGAGCGAGGAGGATCCGACATGACCGCAGGAGAGTTGGCCATCGTCCTGGCCGCGGTGTTGCTGAGCATCGGATTCGCGGCGCTCGTCGTCGTTCTGTTGCGGGTGCTCGACACGTTGCGGATCCTCCGGGCGGAATTGAGCGATCTGCGACACGAGACCCGTCCGCTCTTGGCCGAACTGCGCGCCTCCACCGACGAGGCCCGCGGGGCCGTCGAAGAGGCCCGGCACGATCTCGACCGTTTCGATCGGGTCCTGGGTTCGGCCGAGGCCATCTCGGACGCGGTGGCCTCCACCGGACGTGTGACCCGCTTGGCGTTGTCGGCTCCGGTCATCAAGGCCACGGCTCTGGTCACCGGCACCGGACGGGCCGCTCGGCGCCTGCGTCGTGGCGATGGTGGCGCGATCGAACGCCGCACGACGGGTGGTCAACACCTGGTCGTCGTGGACGACACCCGCCGCGCGCGGCGGAGGCGCGGATGATCAAGCGACTCGTCTGGTTCGTCTCGGGGATCGTCGCCGGCGTGGGTGGCGTGTTGTTCGCCGGTCGACGCGTGAAGCGCACCATCGGCGCGATGGGACCCGTCAAGGTGGCCGGACGCGCGGCCGAAGCGACCCGTTCGCGACTCGGAGACGTGCAAGCAGCGTTCCGCGAGGGACGCGACGCCATGCGGGCTCGCGAGACCGAACTGCGCGCTCGTCGCGACGGGCGAGTCGACCATCTCGATTCCGGCTCCTCGTTGAATCCCATCAACCCCGGTGACTCGGTGCTCGTCGACGGAACTCCGGTCTCGCCCAGTCGCGTGATCGTCGTGCGTCAGGTCGACGAGCCGGTCAGCCGACGCCATCGCCGCACCAAACGTCACCGACCATGACCGACGCGGTCCTCGAGGCGTTGCGGTCCGCCATCGGTTCCGATGGTGTCCGTCACAACGACGCCGAGTTGAGGCTCTTCGCGCACGATGCGTCCAATCTGGTCGGTGAGGCCGGAGTGGTGTGTTATCCCCGCAGCGTCGACGACGTACGCCGGGTCATCGACGTGTGTCGACACTTCGGCATCGCGTTCGTGGCCCGCGGAGCCGGCACCGGACTCGCCGGAGGCGCCACACCGATCGGGGGAGCGGTCGTCATCTGCACCACCAAGATGAACCGCATCCTGGACGTCGACGTCTCGTCGCGCCTCGCCTGGGTCGAGCCCGGTGTCTTGAACCTCGACCTCACCCGTCACGTGGGCCGCTTCGGTCTGCACTTCGCCCCGGATCCGAGCAGCCAGCAGAGTTGCTCGATCGGGGGCAACGTGGCCAACAACTCCGGCGGTCCACACTGTCTGTCCGAAGGAGTGACGTCGGCCCACGTTCTCGCCTGCGACGTCGTGCTCAGTGACGGATCGCTCGTGCGCTTGGGCGGCGAGGAACCCGAATCCGAGGGTTTCGATCTTCGCGGAGCCTTCGTCGGCAGTGAGGGAATGTTCGGCGTCGTCACCGCGATTTGCGTGCGCCTGACACCCGACCCGCTGGACGTTCGCACCATGTTGCTCGACTTCGAGACCGTGCGCGCCGGGACCGACACGGTCAGTGCCATCATCGCCGCCGGAATGGTTCCGGCCGCCCTCGAGATGATGGACCGTCTGTGCCTCCAAGCGGTCGAGGCCTACATCCACGCCGGCCTGCCCACCGACGCCGCCGCCGCTCTCCTGGTCGAGGTGGCCGGAGCTCCCTCGGCGGTGGCCGCCGACGCCGAGGCCATCGAGCGGATCGGTCGACAGCACGGGGCCCGCACGGTGCGGATCGCTCGGGACGAGGACGAGCGAATGCTGTTGTGGAAGGGACGCAAGAACGCCTTCGGGGCCATCGCTCGGATCAAGCCGAACTACTACCTCCACGACACCGTGGTGCCACGTCGACACCTCTCGGACGTTCTCGATCACGTCTACCGCATCGCGGCCGAGGAGGACCTCATGGTTCTCAACGTCTTCCACGCCGGAGACGGGAACCTGCACCCCTTGTTGGTCTTCGACAAACGAGAGCCGGGCGTTCTCGATCGGGTGCACCGGGCCGGGGCCGCGATCGTCGAGGTGAGCGTCGCGCACGGGGGCGTTCTTTCCGGTGAACACGGCATCGGACTGGAAAAGCGCGACTTCATGCCGTTGATGTTCTCCGAACAGGATCTTCGGGCCCAAGCCTGGATCCGCGAGGCATTCGACCCGTTGGGTCTCGCGAACCCGTTCAAGGTGCTCCCGAGTCCGTCGGGTTGCGGCGATGCACACGCGCACGTCGAAGGTCTGTGGGTGTGAATCCGATCGCCGAGTTCGCCGCCCGCATCGGCACGACGGGAGAGGTGTGGATCCGCGGCGCGGGCACCCGGGTCGAATCGCCCGGCGACGTCCGCACGGTCGAAGCCCCGGCCGGGATCCGTTCCTTCGAACCCGACGAGATGACGGTGACGTGTGGCGCGGGCACCCGATTGTCCGATCTCGATGACGTTCTGGCGGAACGGGGCCAATACGTGAACCTCGGTCAACTCCGACACCCGCACGGAACGGTGGGCGGGGCCGTGGCCACCGGCTGGAATGATCACTTGCGTCTCGGTCGCGGACCCGTACGGGATTCCGTGTTGGAGGTGCACGTCGTGACCGGACGGGGCGACGTCGTCAAGGGTGGCGGCCCGACGGTCAAGAACGTGAGTGGGTTCGATCTGTGCCGACTGATGGTCGGCTCCCACGGGCGTCTCGGCGCCATCGCCGAGGTGACCTTGCGCACGCGTCCGCTCCCGAAGGCGACCCGCTGGCTCTCGGTGGACGACGTGGACGGGTCGCGAATCGCCGACCTGGTCGCCCATCTGTACCGTCCGTCAGCAGTTCTGTGGAACGGTTTCGTCGGATGGGTTTGCCTGGAAGGCCATCCGTCCGACATCGAAGCCGCACGAACCGAAATGCGTGACCACGGCTTCTCGAACGAGGAGTCGATGTCCGGTCCCGATCTCGACGCGTTGCCGTATCGATGGTCGATCGCCCCCCGGGCGGTGGTGGCCCACGTGGAGGAGCGTCCGGGTCGGGTGACCGCCGAAGTCGGTGTCGGAGTGGTCCACAGCGACGAGGTCCCGCCCCGGCGGAACACCGACGCCGCGATCGAAGCCATCCACCGGCGCCTCACGGACTCCTTCGACCCCGAGCGCCGGCTGAATCCCGGCGCAGGCGACGGACTCATCCGATGAGGACACCATGAGCCGCAGTTCGCCGCTCGTGGCGACACCCGTGGCGACTTGCAACACCGACCGCCTCCACCGCGCCGACGAACTGGCCGCACGCATCGCCCGTCGACTCGATCTTCCCGAACCACGACGAGAGCGTGTGAGCATGAACGCGGTGTACGTGGCCGGACCGTGCGCCATTCGAGTCTGTCGACCGACGACCGATCCGGTCGTCGCGATTCACGCCGCGCACTTCCTCGCCGAGCGCGACATCGACGTGGCTCGCCCGTACGTCTCCCGTTCGTTCGTCGACGTCGACCTGGATCCGGACCTGTGGGGCACCACGTGGCACCTCGTGGACATCGACCACGACGCCGAGCCGGACTGGACCGAGGTCGGTCGGATGGTTCGCACCCTCCACGATGTTCCCCTCGACGACCTGGCCGCGATGCATCCCCTCCCACTGGCGGGGCAGTTCCCGTGGTGGAACCTGGAAACGACCATCGAAGAACTGTCGGCCGAGCAACCACTCGAGGTGACGCACGTGTTGGTCGACGCACACGAGCGCCTGCGGTGGGTGACGAGCCACCTCACCTCGCCCCACCCGGATCACGTGGTCGTCCACGGGGATCTGCATCCGGGGAACGTGGTGGTCGAGCGACGAACCGGCCGCACGATCATTCTCGACTGGGATCTCCTCGCATCGTCGCCGAGGGGCTGGGACCACGGACCCCTCCTGCGTTGGACGGAGCGTTGGGGTGGCCGACCGGGCACCTACGAGAAATTCGCCACCGGATACGGCGAGAACCTCTCCGCTGATCCCGTGACCCGTGGAATCGCCGAACTTCGATTGCTGGTGGCCACGGTGATGCGACTTCGCGCGTCGATCACCGATGCGACCGCGCGTGACGAGGCCGTCAAGAGAGTCGGATTTTGGTCCGGTAACGACACGCGCTCCTGGAACGCGGTCTGATCAGATCCCGAGGTTGCTCCATTCGTCGGACGCTCTCGGATCGCCGAACGCCACCACTCCGGTCTGACGTCGACCCCACGCGGCCAGCAACAGGCCCACCGCGGGACCCCTCCATGCCACGTCGCCCTTGGAGTGTTCGTGACGCACGTCGACGACGTCGCCCCGCGGAATGATCATCCATTCGCCGGGACCGTCGGTGCAGTGCAGGTGCAAGGTCGACGTCGGGAACGTCCGCCCCTTCCGCTTCATTCCCGACGGCAGGATGACTCCGTAGGCTTCGTCGATTCCGTCGCACGCCATCTCACGATCCATCGTCAGGGTGACCGCGATCGAACGCTGCAGGTCGCAGACGTGCACCGCCGTCTCGTGCGCCAGCCGCCGATGATAGAAACCGCCGGATCGGTCATCGGACCAGGTCCAGACGTGCTCGTCGGGAGCGATACCCGACAGGGCCGCGAGCACGGAATCGCATCGTTCGTCGATCCATTCGAAGATGGCGGAGCCTTCCGGTGCCTCCGCCGCCTTGCCCGGGTCGACCGGAACCGCCGCGCGCGATTCGACGATGGCGGTCACGCTGGCGTACACGCGTCCGAGATGCACGATGACGTCGCGACCCAACCACCCCGGACAGTCCGGGACGATCGTGTCGTGCGTGGAACGCGCCAGACGGCGAAGTTCCTCGGTGCTCTCCCGGAGGGCGGCGAGAAAATCCGGAGCCGATGACATGAGGGAACCCTAGCGACTGGGTCGTCGGCGGTGGTCCGACGGCGGGTACCGTGGAGACGTGATGCCGACCCGGCTGGAATCCGTCTCGTCCGACGACATCGCCACCTGTGTGGGATGCGGCTTGTGCCTGCCTCACTGCCCGACCTTTCGAGCGACGGGCGAGGAGGCGCTGTCGCCGCGCGGTCGTGTCGCGATCATGAAAGAGGTGAACGACGGAGCACTGATCCTCGATCGGGATTCGGTGGGTTTCCTCGACACCTGCATCCAGTGCCGAGCCTGCGAGCCGGCGTGTCCGAGCGGAGTCCCGTACGGTCGAATGATCGAGAGTGCGAAGTCCGATCTGGCCCGGTCGTACGTGGTCACACCGCGTTGGATTCGCGTGGGTCTGGGTCTGCTCGGTCATCCGGCACTGCTGCGAGCGACGCGGCCCCTACTCGCTCTCGGCCAGCGTCTGCACCTCGTTCCCCGACGCTTCGGCCTGGCCCCACTTCCGTGGCGGAACGAGCCCCGTCTGCGTGGTGTCGATGGCGATCCCGACGTGTGGATCTTCACCGGGTGCGTGATGGACGTCTGGCAACGGGAGACGCACCGTGCGGTCGCCGACCTCGCCGGCCGGGTCGGGCTGTCGTACGGCGTTCCCGATGCGCATGGCTCCTGCTGCGGAGCACTGCACACGCACGCCGGTCTTCACGATTCGAGCGTGCGCCGAGCCGAGCTCACCATGAGTTCGATGCCCGGTGATGCGCCGATCATCGTCGATTCGGCCGGCTGTGGCGCGGCCATGAAGGAGTACGGAAGCATCCTCGGCACCGACGAGGCACGACTGTTTTCGGCGCGCGTCGTCGACGCGGTGGAATGGCTCGCGGAGCTCATGGACCGTTCCGATCTCGCCGCGGCGCTGGCACCGGTCTCCTCGTACCGGCCGACCGTCGTCATCCAGGACCCCTGCCACCACCGGCACGTGCAAAAGGTCCACGGCTCGACCCGTCGCGTCCTGCGAGATCGGGCCGACGTTCTCGAGCTGGCCGACGATGGCTTGTGTTGCGGTGCCGGTGGCGCCTACTCGCTCGTGCATCCCGACCTCGCCGAGGTCGTTCGAGCGCGCAAGGTGGAGGCGATCAGATCGACCACGGCGGATCGAGGCGAGGTAGTGGTGGCGTCGGCCAATCCGGGTTGCTCCATGTTCCTCGCCGCGGCCGGACTTCGGGTGCGACATCCGGTCGACATCGTCCGTGACTCGCTCGTCGATGGTCCGACGCGAACGGGGGCCGAACATGGATGACGAACTGGACCCGCGACAACGTGAACGCCTGGCCGAGATCGTCGGCGAGCTGCGCGATCTGGTGTCACGACTCGACGATCTTCAATTCGACGTCCTGCGCGAGGCATCGGCTCGTCGCCAGACTCGACCGAGCATCGACAAGACCCTCTCCCAGGCCCGCCGGGCCCTGGAGAAGGCGATCAGTCTGCTGGACGACTGAGTCAGTCCCCGCGATCCTTGGCGTTCAGGGCTTCGATCAACTCGTCGAAGCTCTGACGGAACGAGGCCACGCCCTCTCGCTCGAGTTGCTCGGCCACATCGTCCATGTCGATCCCCAAACCGGGCAACGCCGACCACACCCGGTGACTCTCGGCGATGTCGACGTCGATCCGTCGCGCCACGGTTCCATGATCGGCGAAAGCGTCGATCGTGGCATCGGGAAGAGTGTTCACCGTGAACGGACCGATGAGCTCGTCCACGTAGAGAGTGTCGGGGTACGACGGATTCTTCGTGCTCGTGGAGGCCCAGAGCGGGCGTTGCACGCGTGCTCCCCGTGACGCCAAGGCCGACCAACGCGGGCCGTCGAAGGTTCCCTGGAACGCTTCGTAGGCCAACTTGGCCTGGGCGACGGCGGCCTTACCGCGCTCGGCGAGGGCCGCGGGCGTTCCCGTCGCCTCGAGACGCTTGTCCACCTCGCTGTCGACCCGGGAGATGAAGAACGACGCCACACTGGCGATACCCGAAACGTCGAGACCGGCGGCGACCCGGTCCTCCAGACCTTCGACGTACGCCTCCATCACCTTTCGGTAACGATCGAGACCGAAGATCAAGGTCACGTTCACGTTGCGCCCCTCGGCGATCATGCGTCGGATCGCGGGTAGTCCCTCGACGGTGGCCGGGATCTTCACCATCAGGTTGGGTCGTGAAATGCGGTCCCACAGGTCACGACCCGCGGTCAACGTGCCGTCGGTGTCGTGAGCGAGGTTCGGGTCGACCTCCACGCTGACGAATCCGTCGGTGCCGTCGCTGTCGTCGTAGAGCGGAGCGAAGACGTCGAGCGCACCGTGTATGTCGCTCATCACCATCTCCCAGTAACACTCGAGGACACTCGCTCCGGCGGCACGAAGGGTGGCGAACTGCACGTCGTAATCCGCCGAGCCCTGAATGGCTTTCTGGAAAATGGTCGGATTGGAGGTGAGGCCGCGCACTCCGGAATCACGAACGGCGGCCAAGCCACCACCCAGGATCAGATCGCGACGCAAATTGTCGAGCCAGGGACTCTGACCCTGCTCGGCGTGCAATCGGTGGAGACGATCGGAGGTCGACATGTCGATCAGTTCGAGGATCCTCGGCCCAGCAAGGACTCCGCGACCCGCACCACGTTGGCCGGATCCATACCCAGGTTGACGAGGGCCGTGGCTCCCGGTGCACTGGCTCCGAAGCGGTCGATGCCGATGCACTCGTCGGCGTACTTGTGCCAACCCATCGTGGCTCCGGCCTCGATCGACACGGTCGGCATGGACGGCGGGAGGATGGCCTCGGCTCGTGCCCGATCCGCGCGACGGGTGGACTCGAATCGATCCCACGACGGCATCGACACCACGCGCGCCGAAACGCCGGATTCCGCCAGTCGGTCGGCGGCGGCGAGGGCCACGGCCACCTCACTTCCGGTGGCGACGACGCACACGTCCGACCCCTCGCGCAGCACCCCGGCACCCAGCACCACGGCACCGCCGTCGGACACCACCGGCAGGTTCTGACGACTCAACACCAACGCGGTCGGACCATCGTGTTCGATCGCGGCCCGCAACGCCTGGGACGTCTCGTTGGCGTCGCAGGGACGAATCACCTGCAGGTCCGGTATCGCGCGCAAGGCCGCCAAGTGTTCGATCGGTTGGTGAGTCGGCCCGTCCTCGCCGACACCCACCGAATCGTGACTGAACACGAAGATGCACTTGGCCCGGGACAAAGCCGCCAGGCGAACCGGCGGCTTCATGTAGTCGAAGAAGACGAAGAACGTTCCACCCACCGGCAGCAGTCCGCCATGCAGCGCCATACCGACCATGATCGAACCCATCGCATGTTCACGTATGCCGTAATAGACCTGACGACCATCGGGAGTCGCGGCGGACGCGGCGCTTTGTCCCGACAACTTCGTTCCGGTGTTGCCCGTGAGGTCGGCCGAACCCGAGACGAGTCCGGGCACGTTCGGGAGGATCGCGTCGAACGCCTTCTGGATCGCCACCCGCGTGGCGATGGATTCGCCGGCTTGGAAGACCGGGAGTGATTCCGCCCACGCCGAACCCGGTCCGCGCACCAGGGCTTGCCATTCGACGTGCGACGCCGTTCGCTTCACCCACGCTTCTCGCTCGGACTCGCCGCGCCGCGCGCCCGCACGGACGGCGGTCACCACCGACTCGGGCGCCCAGAACGGCTCGTCGGGAATTCCCATGACCTCCTTGGTGCGGGTCACGTGTTCGGCCGTGAACGGATTGCCGTGAGCCTCGTGCTTGCCGGCCCAGTCGGGGGAGGGCACGGCGACCTTGGTGCGCAACACGAGAAGTTTGGGCCGCTCGTCGCCATCGTCCCGTGCCGCCCGAAGGGCACTCTCCAGAGCGTCGAGGTCCTCACCGATCTCACCGAGCGGGCGCACCGACCATCCGTAGGACGTGAAGCGCTGGGCGACGTCGTCGCTGCAGGTGAGGCCGGTGCCTCCGTCGATCGTGATGCCGTTGTCGTCGAACACCACCACGAGGCGCGAGAGCTTCTGATGACCGGCAAACGACGCGGCCTCGTGGCTCACGCCCTCCATCAGACAACCGTCGCCGGCGATCACCCACGTGTGGTGATCGCAGACATCGGATCCGAACCGCGCGCGCAGGTGACGTTCGGCCATGGCCAATCCGACCGCATTGGCGATTCCCTGACCGAGCGGTCCGGTGGTGACCTCCACGCCGGCGGTATGTCCAACCTCGGGGTGGCCCGGGGTGGCCGAGCCCCACTGTCGGAAAGACTTCAGGTCGTCGAGCGTCAGACCGTAACCCTGGAGGAAGAGCATCGAGTACTGCAGGATCGACGCATGACCCGCCGAGAGGACGAAGCGATCACGGTCCGGCCACTGGGGATCGGACGGGTCGTGCTTCATGACCCGGCTGTACAGAACGTGCGCCAATGGCGCCAGCGACATCGCGGTGCCTTGATGACCGCTCTTGACCGCCAACGGGGCATCCATGGCCAAGCCGCGAGCGATGTTCACGGCGGCGCGATCGGTGGTCGGATCCAAGGAAGTCGGCACGATCCGACTGTAATCCGTGGGCCCGACCACCCGACGACCCTCGGGGGATCGCCGGGGCTCAGGCCGGTGGCAGGAGCGTGAAAGGGACCAGATGCCACGGTCCGCGGTCGACGCGACAGTGAGCGAAGATCTGTCCGTAGTCGGTGAACTCCAACTCGGCCTTGACGAGACGATAGGTGAACTTGCCGGGCTCGACGGTGAACGGGCTCACGTTGCGGGCGATCTGCTCGTCCTCCTCGTTCATTCCACGACGGAACACCACTTCGAACACCCCGGCGCCGCTCTGATGGGGCGCACAATGGATCAAGGCGATCAGGTGAGGATCGAGGGTCACGGGCACCGGTCCGGGCGATGCCATCGAGAACATGGCACCGGTGATGTCGATGCGAGTGCTCGGCCCCGGGGCCTGTCGCAATTCGAAGTTCTCCACGAAGAGGGCCGAGACGATCTGCATGGCGGTCAGGGTAGCGACCGTGCTTCGCTCAACGAAGACGGGTGCCGGCGAGCCACACACCGACCACGTCCAGATCGGCATCCAAGACGACGAGGTCGGCCCGGGCCCCGACCCGTATCGCGCCGACGTCCGAACGTCCGATCACCCGTGCCGGCGTGGCGGTGGCCGCCCGCAGGGCCGTCTCCACGGGGACTCCCGCGCCGCGGCACACCCGCAAGCTCTCCGACATCGTGGTGACGCTCCCGGCCAACGTTCCGTCGGGCAGTCTCGGTGCGCCATCCACCACCTTCATGACGACGGGACCCGCCGCCCCGCGACGCCACGCCACCGAGTCGGTGACGAGGGCGATCCCCTCGGGTTTGCAACGGAACGAGAGGCGAACGATGTCGGGATGCACGTGGACTCCGTCGGCGATGAGACCGGCGACGATTCGATCGTCGTTCAACGCCCACGTCGCCAGTCCCGGCTCACGGTGCGCCATGCCACTCATGGCATTGTGAAGGTGGGTCACCATTCTCGCTCCGGATTCGACGGCCTCTTCGTAGCCCCGTCGATCCGGTCGCGTGTGACCGATCGAGACCGTCACACCTCGGGCGACGAGTTCACGGATGATCGACGGAGCGAGCGCGTGCTCGGCACCGAGCGTGACGATCGACGGCAGAGTCGCGAGGCCGTCGAAAAGGGTCATGTCGGGAGCGGTGACCAGATCACGTCGATGGGCGCCGGTGGCCGAACCGAGGAATGGACCCTCGAGATGTGTTCCCGCGATCCGCGGAACTCCGTCGCGGAGCATGCGCCCCGATATGAACTCGACCGCCGCGCGATAGTCGTCGGTCGAAGCAGTCACCAACGTCGGGCACCACGTACCGACCCCTCGCGCGATCAACGACTCGTTCATCCGATCCCACGCCGCGTCGTCCCCGGCCGCGGCGGTCGCCCAGACGTCGACGTCGTCCACTCCGTTGACCTGCAGATCGACGAACGCCGGAGCGAGGATCTCGACGCCGGGGTCCTCCGACGAACCGCCGGTGTTCTCGTCGAGGTCGATCGCCACGATTCGACCGGCGTCGATGGTCACGGTCGCCGGGACCAGACCCCGATCCGGGAGCAGGACCCGTTGACGACGAATTCTCTCCACCGGCGCATTCTGCCCGCCGTGAGCCCGACGTGACACAGTGTCGGCATGAAACACGCCGAAGAGAACTTCGAGGAACTGTCCGCCGAGGCCACCGCGACATGGTTGCGCTTCGGGAAGTGGGAGCGGGTGTACTTCCCCAAACTCGTCGGCCTCGAGGTGCAAGCGGTTCGCCTCGGATATTGCCGCATGCTCCTGCCGTTCAGACCCGAACTCGAGCAACCCATGGGCATCGTTCATGGCGGGGCCATCGCCACGCTCATCGACGCCGTCGTCGTGCCCGCCATCGGGTCGGCGTACGGTCCGGAGGTCGGCTACACCACTCTCGACATGCACATCCAGTATCTCGCCGCGATGTCCAAGGAGGACGCGGTGGCCGAGGGAGTGGTGCTCAAGCGCGGGCGCTCGGTCGTGTTCTGCGAGGCGAACGTCTTCGGACGCTCATCGGGCAAGCATCTCGCCCGCGGTTCGCTCACGTACAACGTGAGCGCTGGTCGATCCGCTCAGTGAGCGTCGGCGAGTCCGAGGACGGTGAGGGCGTTGTCACGCAGGAACTTGGGCCACACGTCGTCCCTGAAGGGAACATGAGGCATGTCACCCATGATGCGTTCGTACGTGAGTCCCATCGGCCAGTAGCCCGCGTAGATCACCCGATCCGCCCCGCGAGTGTTGGCGTAGTCGATGATGCGCGGGTCGTAGTGCTTCGGAGCGAACGCACTGGTGGAGTAGTAGAGGTTCGGCCATTTCAACATCAGCTTCACCATCAACTCGGTCCAGGGTTGACATCCGTGACGGGTCACGATCTTGAGCTCGGGGAAGTCGTAACACACGATGTCGAGCAACTCGACGTGCTGGCACATGCTCGGGACCCGCGGTCCGGGAATCCCGGCGCAGATGAAGATGGGGATTCCCAACTCGGCGCACACCGAATAGATCGGATACCAACGCGCGTGATCGATGGGCACCTGCGGCGTGCACCCGGCGGGGAACGTTCCCACGGCACGCAGGCCGTGTTCGTCGTGGAGACGACGGATCTTGCGCACCTCGTCCACTCCGTTGTTGGCGTCGGCACTGCAGGAAGGAATGAACCGCTCCGGATGTTCGACGAGAGCACGTAGGCCGGGATCGCCCTCGATGCCGATCATGGACCGATCGATGCCGAAGTGGTCCATGGTGTTGATGGCCACCTCGACCGGGTCGATGTCCTCGGTCAGCGCCCCGGGAACGTTCTGCTTGAACAGATACTCCACCGGAAACATCGTCTCCTTGCTCTCCTTGTCGCGGATGTTGCCGCGGAAGAACTCGTACAAACGACGGGGGTCGGGGTCGGGGAACCCCATCATGGTCTCGATGATCCCCACACCTCCGGGCCCGACGTTCGGCATGACCATGATCAGGCTCCGGTCAGGCCGAGGAACTGGCGAGCGTTGTCGCGCATGATGCGTCTGACGGCCTCGGGGGAGAAGTTCGCGATGTCGTGGACGAAACGTGTCGGCACCGCCAGACCCTCGGCGTGCGGATAGTCGCTTCCGAAGAGCAAGCGATCGTCCCCGAGCACCTCGGCCAGCAGATCGATGTCGTCCTCGTAGAAGGGGGCCACCCACACGTGCTCGCGGAACTGCTCCACCGGATCCTTGGCGAACATGAAGGGTTGCTGCGAATACGCCTTCTTGAATTTCTTGACCAGGTTCGGCACCCAGTCGGCGCCCGCCTCGATGGACGCCGTTCGCAGTTTCGGGTGGCGGGAGAACACGCCGTGACACACCAGGACCGCGAACATGTCGAAGGGAGCACGGTCACTGGTCATCACCCGCATGGGGGAGGACTTGAACGCTTCGAAGTCGCCGAAGGGTTCCCAGTCGTCGATGTACTTGCCGTATCCCGCGTCACCCGAATGGAAGGCCACCGCGACGCCGGCCTCAGCCAGACGAGCCCAGAACGGGTCGTAGACGGCGTCGCCGGGTGAGCGAGTTCCACCGGCGGGGTCGATGGCCGGAGAGGTGCGCATGACGACCACCTTCACACCCCGTGAAATGGCCCAATCCGCCTCCTCGACGGCCCATTGGGGGTCGGCCAGGGTGATGTACGGGGCGGCATAAATCATGTCCTGGTACGCGAACCCCCAGTCCTCCTCGACCCAGCGGTTGAAAGCCCGGAACGCCGCGCACAAGGCGACCGGGTCGTCCCGCAGGGATTCCTCCATGCCCACCGCCAAGGTCGGAAAGAACATGGCCCCCTCGAGACCTTGCTCGCGCATCACGGCCACACGGGCGTCACGGTTCCGATACGCGGGACTGATGGGATCGAGCTCGCCGAAGAGTTTGCGCATGTCGTCACCGGCCACCTGACCGCGGAAGTACGCGTCGAGGGCTCCGGGCTTCGACACGGGATCGAACGTCGGATTCGGGATGAAGCGGTTCACACGCCCACCGACCAACAGACGCTTCTTTCCGTCGATGACCGCCCATTGCATGCAACGCTTGGCCATCTCACGAGGAATGTGCCGAATGAAGGCGTCCTCGGCCTCGTAGTAATGGTTGTCGGCGTCGAAGGCCGCGAACCCGAGATCGACGGGGGCGCTGACGGAGTCGGTGGCGGTGGGCGACATGTGGTCCTCCTCGGGGTACGAACGACGGTGGTCACCGTACTAGAGCGAGGTCGCGGTCGCCTGATTGCGGGTACCGTGATCGCAATGTGCGGTCGTTTCACGTCGCTCACCCCGCCCGATCGGATCGCCGAGCTCTTCGGGGCGGAGCCGCCCTCGCCGTCGTTGTTCGACGACTATCGCCCGAACTACAACGTGCCACCGACGACGCGGATCATGGCGGTCGCTCTCGACGGCAACGGCAAACGACGGATCGGGAACTTTCAGTGGGGTCTGGTGCCGAGTTGGGCCAAGGATTCCCGCGGTGCGGCCCGACTGATCAACGCCCGCTCCGAGACCGTGACGGAGAAGCCGTCGTTCCGTTCGTCGGTGCCGACGAAACGATGCATCATCCCGATGACCGGCTTCTACGAGTGGCGAACGATCGGTGTCGATCCCAAGGGACCCAAGCGACCGGTCTACGTGACCCGGCGCGACGGGGCCGTGCTGGCCGTGGCAGGTCTGTGGGCTTCGTGGCGCAACCCCGCGACCGGCAAGGAATCCCCGATCCTGCACTCGTGTTGCGTGATCACCACCGCGGCCAACGGAACCATGTCTCCGATCCATGATCGCATGCCGGTCATCCTCGAAGCGGACGACTGGACCGACTGGCTCGCGGTCGGGCCCGCCGGAACACCCACCGACCGGATCGTGGAGCTGATGGTTCCCGCCGCCGACGACGTACTCGTGCCCCGCGACGTGGGCACGGCCGTCAACGCCGTGCGCAACAACGATGCCTCGCTGATCGAGACGATCTGATTCGGGGGCTCACACGACCTGGTGACAGCCCATGCGGCGCAACTCGACGCGTATCGCCTCGGCCGCCGATTCGAGCGTCGCCCGGTCGACGGAACTGGCGGCGTTGGCGAAGGACAACTCCCGCATGTCGTTCGTCGGGATGACGTGAACGTGCGTGTGAGGAACCTCGTAGCCCGCGAGGATGACGCCCACCCGTTCGCAGCCGAAAGCGGCTCGTTGTGCCACTCCGATGATCCGGGTGACCTCGAAGAGATGAGCGACCAACTCGGTGTCACCGTCGACCCAATGATCGAGTTCCTCGATGGGTACGACGAGAGTGTGACCGTGCGCCATCGGGTTGATCGACATGAACGCCACGCAGCGTTCGTCCCGCCAGACGAAGGTCCCCGGGATTCGTCCCGCGATGATGAGACTGAAAACGGTGGGCATCAGACCCAACCTCCCGACACCGGGAACACCTCACCGACGCAGTACGACGATTCCGGTCCCGCGAGGAAACGCACCACCTCGGCCAACTCCTCGGGGCGAGCCATGCGCCCCACCGGTGTCTGCATCACGATGGCCGCGCGGGTGATCTCGTCGAACGG
>JAJTEQ010000034.1 GCA_021298195.1 Ilumatobacteraceae bacterium | reverse complement strand
GGTCGCGCCCCGGGCCAGTGCGGATCATCGGGAAACGCGGTGGCTTGCGCCAACCGTCGCCAACCGCGTTCATCGATGGCCCGCTCCCACGTCGTCAACGGGTCGTCGCCGCGACACCAGGCCATGGCGCTGGCGATGGTGGGCATCGAAGCACGGGCGAACATCATCGGGTTGATCAGCACGCCCGCCAGGCCGTCACGAATCGCAGGGTCGCGTCCGGCGTACGGGCCGAGGTGGAGAGCCTCGCTCATGAGCGCGTCGTTCACGGGCGTGTTGTCCCAGAGCAATGGTGCTCGACCCCCGCAGGCGAGAGTTCGGGCCCGCACATCGTCGGGCCCGATGCGGTCGGTCACCACGTGCTCGCCGGTCCACATCACCTCGACCGAAGACGAGAGTCCGTTCATGAGTTCGGTCAGGTAGGGGGAACCACCGAGGCCGGCGTAGTGCGTGGGGGTCAACCAGACGGGGCGAGCGAACGTTTGCTCGACCTCGTTGGCCAACGTGCGATGACGCGCGGCGGCGTCGAGCACGGGAAGGTCGTCGAAGAGTAGGGCGATTCCGTGCGCACCGGCATCGATCGCGGGTCGGAGTTTGTGGACGACATCAGCGGCCGTGGCATCGGCGCCGGGCGTCAGCCCGACGATCAATCGAACTCCGTCGTGATGACGCGACAAATCGTGGAATCCCTCCAACTCGTCGGTCGTGAACGGGTCACGCCAGAGATCACGATGACGAGGTTCGGACTTTCCGGCCCACACGTAGGCGTTCGCGTCGAAGTGCGAGAGCAACTCGATGCACGCCTTTCGGTCGCTCCACGACCACGGAGTTCCGTAGAAGCCCTCGATGACGCCGGAGATCACAGGACCAAGTTCACCATGCGGCCGGGTACGACGATGACTTTCTTGGGGGTGGCTCCCGCGAGCGCCGCCACCACTCGTTCGTCGGCCAGTGCGATCGACTCGACGGTGGCGAGGTCGGCTCCGGTGGCCACCTCGATGCGGGCGCGCACCTTGCCGTTGATCTGAACCGGGTACTCCATCGTGTCATCCACCAGCATCGACGGATCGGCATCGGGGAAGGCTTCGTAGGTGATGGTCTCGACGTGGCCGAGCCGGTTCCAGATCTCCTCGGCCATGTGCGGGCACAAGGGGGCGAGCATGCGCGTGAGAGCGAGGGCGGCCTCACGCGGGGTGCTGCCGTGGGCCGTGACGTGCTGGGTGAGGGCGTTGTTCAGTTCGATCAGCTTGGCGATCGCGGTGTTGAAACGCAGGCCGTCCATGTCGGACCGCACGCCGTCGATGGTGCGGTGGAGAAGCTTGCGCAACTCGGTCGGACAATCGGAGTCGGTCACCTTGGATTCACCGGTGCTCTCGTCCACCACGTTGCGCCACACGCGTTGTAGGAATCGCTGCATACCGACGACGTCTCGGGTGTTCCATGGCCGACTGGCGTCGAGCGGTCCCATGCTCATCTCGTACAAGCGGAAAGTGTCGGCCCCGTATTCGTCGTACATCTCGTCGGGCGTGACGATGTTCTTCAGGCTCTTGCCCATCTTGCCGTATTCGCGAGCGACCTCTTCGCCGTCGTAGAAGTACTTGCCGTCGCGCTCCTCGACCTCGGCGGCGGGGACCGCTTGACCCCGCGGATCGCGGAACGCGTACGCCTGCACGTACCCCTGATTGAAGAGTCGATGGAAGGGTTCCGAACTGGACACGTGACCGAGGTCGAAGAGGACTTTGTGCCAAAAGCGCGCGTAGAGAAGGTGCAACACGGCGTGCTCGACGCCACCCACGTACAGGTCGACGCCACCGGTGTGCCCGGTGGTCCCGTTGCCACCGTCGGCGGGCCCCATCCAGTACTTCTCGACGGCGGCATCGACGAAACGATCCTGATTGGTCGGATCGAGATAGCGCAGTTCGTACCAGCACGACCCGGCCCACTGCGGCATGACGTTGATCTCACGACGGTACGTTCGCGGTCCGTCACCGAGATCGAGGGTGACCTCGCGCCACTCCGCGCTCCGGGCCAGCGGAGGAATGGGGTCGGTGACGTCGTCGTTGGGGTCGAGGGCCTGGGGCTTGAAGTCCTCCAGTTCCGGCAGGAGGACCGGCAGCATCGACTCGGGAAGGGCGACGGGTTGATCGTCCTCGTCGTACACGATGGGAAACGGCTCGCCCCAGTAGCGCTGACGGCTGAAGAGCCAGTCGCGCAGTTTGAAGTTGATGGTCGCTTCGCCGTGCCCGTTGGTCGCGAGCCAGTCGTTCATGAGGCGCTTGCCTTCCTCGATCGAGGCGATGCCGTCCAGGGAGACACCGTCGTTCGAGGAATTGATGTAGGCGCCGTCGCCGACGAAGGCCTCGGACCACGCACTCGTGTCCACGGCGGAGCCGGACTGGATCGGGAGTTCTCGGGTCTCGAACCATTCCGACGGCGGTTGTTGGATCGCAGGAATGGAGAGTCCGAACCGACGGGCGAATTCGAAGTCGCGTTGGTCGCCGCAGGGCACGGCCATGATGGCGCCGGTCCCGTAGCCCATCAGCACGTAGTCCGCGACCCAGACGGGGATGCGTGCTCCGTTCACCGGGTTCACGGCGTACGAGCCCGTGAACACGCCGGTCTTCTCGCGGGTCTCGTCCTGGCGATCGATCGAGTCCTTGGTCGCGGCCGCGTCCCGATACGCGTGCACCGCGTCGCGATTGTCGGGCGTGGTGAGTGCTTCCACCAGGGGATGCTCGGGAGCCAGCACCATGAAGGTGGCACCGAACAAGGTGTCCGGCCGTGTGGTGAAGACGGTGATGATTCCGGCGTGCGAGCCGAAGTCCACGCGGGCACCCTCGCTGCGGCCGATCCAGTTGCGCTGCATCAACTTGATCGGCTCGGGCCAGTCCAAACGGTCGAGATCGTCGAGCAGCCGGTCGGCGTAGGACGTGATGCGCATCATCCACTGACGCATGTTCTTCTTGAACACCGGATAGTTGCCGATGTCGCTGCGACCGTCGGCGGTGACCTCCTCGTTGGCGAGGATCGTGCCGAGCCCCGGGCACCAGTTCACCGGCGCGTGCGACAGATAGGCGAGACGTCGCGCATCCACGGCGGCACGTCGTTGCGCGGATGTCATGCTCGACCACGAATCGCCCGAGGGTGTGTCGATGGAGCCCTCGGCGTACGCGGCCTCCAACTCGGCGATCGGGCGGGCCTTGCCGATTCGCTCGTCGTACCAACTGTTGTAGACCTGCAGGAAGATCCATTGGGTCCAGCGATAGAAGTCTTCGTCGGTCGTGGAGACGCTCCGACGGGCATCGTGACCCAATCCGAGTCGACGCAACTGTCGACGCATGTTCGCCACGTTCGACTCGGTGTTGACGCGGGGATGCACTCCGGTGGTGATGGCGTGCTGTTCGGCGGGTAGTCCGAACGAGTCGTAGCCGAGGGCGTGAAGCACGTTGAACCCGGTCATCCGTTTGAAGCGGGCGTACACGTCGGTCGCGATGTAGCCCAACGGGTGGCCCACGTGCAGGCCGGCGCCGCTGGGGTAGGGGAACATGTCGAGCACGAACAACTTCGGTCGACCGGCCACCTTGGAGGGCTCACCGATCGGGCCGGCCGGGTTCGGGGCTTCGAAGGTGCCCTCGCGCTCCCAGCGATCCTGCCAGCGAACCTCGATGTCCTGGGCGAGACGGGCGGTGTAACGCAACGACGGTGCGTCGTCGCCGGTCTGGTCGTTGCTCGCAGATGACATGGCGTCCCAAGGGTAACGGCAACCCGGTCGTGGGCGTATCTCCACGGGTGGAAAACGCCGATGGTCACCGGTGGCCGTTGCTCGGAGAACTACCTTTTCATTGCCCGATGGCGCCCACCATGAACAGCCCGTCCACACCACCGCGACCCTTGCCCACCGGCTCGGTCATCGATCGACTCGAGGAGTCGGCCGACGCCCCGACGGGCGTGCGATTCGTCGGCAACAGCGTGATCCCCGTCGACGGTCCGGTCTTCGTGTCCTGGCGCGAGATTCACGACGACGCGCGCGCGGTCGGTGCGATCCTTCAGTCGATGGGGCTCGTGCCGGGTGATCACGTGGCGATCCTCGGTCCCACCAGTCGGGCGCTGATGACCATCATCCGGGGTTGCTGGATGACGGGTATGGCCAGCATGGTTCTGCCGCTTCCGATGCGCATGGCCTCGCTCGAGGCGTTCGTGGAGGGCACGCGGGCCCGCATCCGCCACGGCGACGCCAAGTTGGTGTTGATCGACGACCAGTTGGCCGCGTTCTACGAGTCCGCTCCGGGTGATCCGCCCACGATGTCGATGAACGCGGTGTTGCCGGGTCCGGGACGGCCGAACGGCGATCGACTGGAGATTCCCGAACACGATCCCGATCGATTGGTGATTCTGCAGTACACCAGCGGCTCGACGTCGGAGCCCAAGGGCGTGATGATTCCCGATCGGGTGCTCACGGCCAATGTGGATGCCAGTTGTGCGGCGGCCGAACTCGACACTTCCGAAGTGATGGTGTCGTGGTTGCCGCTCTATCACGACATGGGGTTGGTCGGATTCCTGTCCATTCCGATGCTCAACGGTGTTCAACTGGTACAGGCGGGTCCCCAGGACTTCATGGCTCATCCCGGCAGTTGGATGCAATGGATCAGTGATTGGAAGGGAACGGCCACCGCCGGACCCAACTTCGCGTGGGTGTTGGCGACGAGGGCGTTGAAGCGGATGACGGACATCGATCTGTCCTCGTTGACCTTGGCGTTGTCGGGAGCCGAACCCGTCGATCCGAACGCGGTGGATGCCTTCGTGGCCGCGGCCGAACCGTTCGGATTCTCGGCGGGCAGCATTTTCCCGGCGTTCGGAATGGCCGAAGTGGCCATCGGTGGCGCGTTCCCCCCACGACATCGTGGGTTGCGCTGTGACGACGTGGATCGGGTGGTGATGGAGCGCGAACGCCTGGCGCGACCGGTGAGTCCGCAATCGCTGATCGACGAACCCGACCTCGCCGTCCGACGTTTGCCCTTGCTCGGCAAAGCGGTGCCGGGTTTGGACATGCGCGTCGTCGATCCCGAGACGCGAGTGGATCTTCCCGAACGTCACGTCGGGGAGTTGTTGTTGCGGGGAACGAGCGTGACCCCCGGCTACTACAAGCGTCCCGACGCGACGCGCGCGATGTTCCACGAGGGCTGGTTGTGCACCGGCGATCTCGCCTACTTGCTCGACGGCGAATTGGTCATCTGCGGTCGCATCAAGGACGTCATCATCGTGGGCGGCCGAAACGTGTTCCCCGAGGACATCGAACGCGCGGTCGGGACCATCGAGGGGGTGCGAGCCGGCAACGTGATCGCCTTCGGCGTCGAGGGGTACAAGGGCAAGGAGACCGTGGTGGTGGTGGCCGAGGTCAAGACCGACGATCCCGAATCGGTGCGCCAGGCGATTCATCACGCGGCTCTCGAGGTGTCGGGACTTCCGCCCCGCGACGTCATGCTCGTTCGCCCGGGAACCTTGCCCAAGACGAGCAGCGGAAAGCTGCAACGCTCCAAGTGTCGCGAGACGTACCTGAGCGACGGACTCGAATTGGTGGAGTGAACCTCAGGGGTTGATGTTGCGGATGTCGATGGTGGTGAGGCTCGGGGCCACCAGATCGCTCGGTGCGGCGATGCGCCCCGGACACGAACGGGAGACGACGGCTTCATCACGCCCCACCGTCGTGAAAACCACCGTGTCGATACATTCGGACACGCGCTCGCCAGCTCGAGCGCTGACGGACCAGGCGATCACGGGAACGAGGGGCGAGATGGTGATCAGTGCGGTCAATCCGGCCGCCAGATGACGTCGCGACGTGGTGTACATGTGAGCCCCTTGCCGACGGGGACGGGACATCCGTCGGCGCTGGAGGTCACGATCGGGGCCGGGCTCCGGTCAGTCGTCGGGGTCGTTCTTGAGGAACTCTGAACGGATCAGGCGGCCCGTAGGGCGGCCATGACCTTGCCCCAACGCTCGGGGTCGCTCTTGTACGGGGCGTAGAACGAGATGCGCTCGATCACGTCTCCGTACCGGTGAGTCAACTCGGGCGCGATGTGCTCGGGCTCGCCCACCACGGCGAAGGTGTTCAACACCTCGTCGGTGATCTCGTTGCCCATTTCCACCCACTTGCCCTGCTTCGACAGCGAGTTCAGTCGGTCCTGGAGGTCGCCCCAGCCGTGCAACTCGAGAACGGGTCGATATGCCGGCGTCGAACCGTAGAACGCGATCTGTTGACGCGTGCCCGCGCTGGCCTTGGCCAGATCGTCCTCGTTGTTCCCGGTGACGACGAAACTCGGTCCGACGATCTCGAAACCCTCCATCGTCTTGCCCGCCTTGGCGCGGCCACGCTCGAGGGCCGGGATGGTGACCTCGCGGAGGTAGCGCTCGGTGGTGAAGCCGTGACAGATGAATCCGTCGCAGACCTCGCCGGCGACCTCGGTCATCAGTTCGCCCACACCGGCCAGGAAGATCTTCGGCTTACCGACGGACGAGATGTCCGATGCCGCCGGCGTGAAGAAGGGGGTCATCAAGGTGTGGGTGTAGAACTCGCCACGAAAGTCGAGTTTGGCTCCGGTGAGCCAGGTGTCCCAGATCGCATGGATGGCCAACACCATCTCGCGCATGCGGGCGGCGGGCTTGCTCCACGGCATGCTGAAGCGCTTGGTGATGTGCGGCTGGATCTGGCTACCGAGCCCGAGGATGAACCGACCTTTCGAGTACGCCTGCAAGTCCCAGGCGGTGTTGGCCAGGGTCATCGGACTGCGCGCGAACGCCACCGCGATCGACGTTCCCAATTCCACGGTCGAGGTGTGTTCGGCCGCCAAGAGCAAGGGAAGGAACGGATCGTGGTTGGTTTCGGCCGTCCAGGCACCGCTGTATCCGGCGGCCTCGGCTTCTTTGGCACTGGCCGCGGCCTCGTGCAGATTCAGGCTGATGCCACCATCGACTTTCATGGATTCTCCTCGACTCGGGGACGACCAGAACCTAGTGCGCGCGTCAGGGTAGGTCGGGATTCGCGTCGCGCAGGAAGGCTTCCAATTCGGCGGTGAGTTCCTCGGGGGTCGGGATGTCCTTCTCGGAAAGCTGCTCGCCGTCGTGTCGGGTGGCGTTGGCGTCGTGGGGGAGCATGGCGTCGTAGGCCTGTTCCAATTTCTGCACCATCTCCTGATGCTCGGAGTTCTTCGCCACGAGTCGATCGAGGCGTTCGGTCTGGATGACCGCCTCCTGTTGCAGGGAACCGCGATCGAAGAGCAGACCCGCGGTGTCCTTCAAGCCGTCGAGCAGAGCCACCGCGGCGGCCGGATACGTCATGGCCGGGATGTACTGGGGAACCTGAGCCCAGATGCTGATGGAGGGGATGCCGGCGTCGTGGAGCACTTGCTCGAGGACGGCCGCCATGCCCGCGGGAACGTCGACCGAGGTGCGGACGAAGGCGTGTTTGTTCAGCAGATCCGCCGAAGGAGTGGTGCACGAGAGGTTGCTCGGCCGCGTGTGAGGTGTGGGGAAGGGGTAGGCCCCGAGCCCGACCATCATCGACACCTCGAGTCGAACGCACAGCTCGCGAACGGCCGACGCGAATCGGTGCCACGCGGAATCGGGCTCGAAGCCGGTGAGGATCAGGACGTCACGACCATTGCGGTCGTGACCGGCGTACAGATCGATGCTGGGCCACTCGATGTTGCTGTTGCGACCGTCGCGAATCTCCATCGTCGGACGCCGCGCACGGAAGTCGATGAACACGTCGGCGTCGAACGTGGCGATCGGAAGCGGGTTGATCTGCGCTTCTATGGCGTTCATGGCCTCGTTCGCCGCGCCGGCCGCGTCGATCCAACCCTGCAACATGACCACCAGAACCGGCTTGTCGAGGCGAGGCAGATCCCCGTTCAGTTCGACATCGGGAATGGAGGTCATTTCAAGCGTCCGAGCATCTCTTCGGCGCGCGCCGCCGCACCGAGAACTTGTTGGTTGAACGGTTCGAGTTCGCTGGGATCGCGTTGGCCGAGTGCTCCGCCGAGGTATCGGGCGTACACGCCCTCGAGGATGCAGACCAATTTCCAGAACGCGAACGTCACGTAGAAGTCGAGCTGTGACGTGTCGCGTCCACTGACCTCGGTGTAGCGGGCGGCCAGATCGTCGCGGTCGAGGAACCCCGGTGCCGAGCAGGCTGAGCCGGTCCAGGCCGACGCGTCGTCGCCGGGGCCGGTCCAGTAGACCATCAGCAGACCGAGGTCGGCCATCGGGTCACCGAGGGTGCAGATTTCCCAGTCGAGAACCGCGATCACCTCGCCGTTGTTGTCGACCATGCAGTTGTCGAGTCGGTAGTCGCCGTGCACGAGCGTGGCCGGGCCTTGTTCGGGGATGCGGGCCAGCAACGCATCGTGAACCCGATCGACCGCCGGCAGGTCCCGGGTTTTCTGCTGGTTCCATTGGCCGTACCAACGCTTCAATTGTCGAGCGATGTAACCCTCGTGGCGACCGAGATCGCCGAGACCGACCTTGGTGGGGTCGACGCGATGAATGGCGGCCATGGTGTCGACGATCGACTCGCTGGCGCGACGACGAGCTGCGGGGGTCAGCAACGTCTCGGCGGCCTCGCGATCGCGGATGACGAGACCATCGACGAACTTCATCACGTAGAAGGGAGCGTCGTTGACGGACGGGTCGTCGCAGTACCCGACGGCGGGGGCGACGGGAACCGGGGTGTCCTGCAGCGCGTGGATGATGCGGTGCTCGCGACCCATGTCGTGCGCACTCGCCAGCACGTGACCGAGCGGTGGTCGCCGAAGAACGAACCGATTCCCGTTGGCGGCCGTCACGCGGTACGTGAGGTTCGAATGGCCACCGGCGATGACGTCGAAGCGAAACGGACCTTCCGCGCCTTCCACGTGGTCGTGCAACCAATCGGTGACCGCATCGAGTCGTATGCCTGGTACGTCGGTCACGCCGCATACGGTAGCCCTGCGGGGACACGTTTCGACGGGTCGTCCCGTCACGAACGTGAGCCGTCGGGGGAACGCCGGTAGCGTCTGGAACATGTTCATCGATGTCACCGACGCGTCCTTCGAGAACGACGTGCTGGCTCGCTCCATGACCGTTCCGGTGGTCGTGGATCTCTGGGCTCCGTGGTGCGAACCCTGCAAGACGTTGGGTCCGATCATCGAACGAGTGGTCGCCGCGACAAACGGCAAAGTGGTGCTGGCCAAGGTCAACATCGACGAGAATCCCGGCATCGCGCAAGCGTTCCGGGTTCAGTCAATCCCCGCGGTGTTCGCGGTCGCCGACGGTCGTGCGATGCCCATGTTCCAGGGCGCGCAGCCCGAACACGTGGTGAAGCAATACGTCGACATGTTGTTGCCATCGGCTCAGGACGAGGTGATCTCGGATCTGTTGGCCAAGGGCGACGAGGAGAGTCTGCGTGCGGTCCTCGGAATCGATCCCGGCAACGAGTCGGCCATCGTGGCCTTGGCGGGGATTCTCACGGCGCGCGGCGATGGGGAGGACGCATTGGCACTTTTGGCGCGCGTTCCCGAGACCGACGAAGTTCGCAAAGCCGCCGCGGCGGCACGCGTGTCGATGCGCCCCGCCGACGATTTCGATGATCAATTGGCCGCGTTGCTCGACAGCGTGAAGGCCGACGAGGACGCGCGTCAGCAGTTCCTGGACATTCTCGAGTTGATGGGCGCCGAGGACCCGCGCACCGCGGGTTGGCGCAAGAAACTCACCGCGCGCCTGTTCTGAAATCCCGCGATGCCCGTCAGTATTCCGCTCGACTCATCGATGATCGACCTCACGTCGGGTGAACTCGACGTGATCGTCATCGGCGGTGGCATCACCGGAATCTGCGTGGCCCGTGAGGCCGCGTCGCGAGGCCTGAGTGTGGCGCTGTTCGAAGCGAACGACTTCGGGTCCGGGACCAGTGCGGCGACGACCAAGTACATCCACGGTGGTATCCGCTATCTCGAGCAGTACGACGTCGAAGTTGTGCGCGAGAGCCTGCGCGAGCGGCGTGTTCTGGCGCTCGGGGCACCGCACCTGGTCGAGCAGACGCGATTCATCATGCCCGCGTGGCGTTGGAGCAAGCCGCCCACCGCACTCATCGGAGCCGGCGTGCTGTTGTACGACGCCTTGTCATTCGATCGCAACCGGCGGGCCCCGGAAGGTCTCCGCATTCCGCATCCTCGGTGGTTGTCGCGCCGTCGTTTGTTGGAGGCCGTTCCGTGGTTGGATCGAGAGGGTCTGCAAGGTGCTTTCGCGTATCACGACACCATGAACATCCATCCCGAGCGATTGCTGCTGGCGTACGCGAAGTCCGCGACAGTGGCCGGTGCCCGACTGTTCAATCACGCCCGCGTGGCCGGGTTCGTGGGCACGGAAACGGACGGGCGCTTTCAGGTGGAGGGAGTTCGGGTCGTCCGAGGGGCGACCGAGCAGGCGGTGCGCGCGCGGGTGGTGGTGAACGCGGCCGGTCCGTGGATCGATCGGGTGTTGTCGTCGCTCGGACGCCCGACGGGTGTGGGGGTGGATCGGTCGAAGGGGGTGCACGTACTGACCCGGCCCATCGGTGGACCGGGTCGGGTGAAAGATGCCGTCTTCGCCCGCGCTCGCTCGGGGCGACACGTGATCGTGTCGCCGTGGATGGGCAAGTCATTCATCGGCCCGACCGACACTCCCATCGACGGTGACGAGTCCTCGGTGGTGGTCGACCCCTCCGACGTCGACCTGATTCTCGACACCGTGAACTCGACGATGGCTCCCGACGCCGACCGATTGTCGGTGGACGACGTGGAGATGACGACCGTCGGTGTGCGTCCGCTCATTCGCACCGGTGCCGAGGGCGAGTCGACCGGCACGTATTCGGCCAGTCGACGTCACGAGTTGTACCACCACGTCGATCACGGCGTCGCGAACCTGTGGTCCATCGGCGGTGGCAAGTGGACCACCGGTCGGGCCACCGCGGAACAGATGGTGGACCGCTTGTTCGAGAATGAACTGGCCGGTCGACGATCGCGACGCTTCGACTCCCGCCGAACGGCGGCGTTCGGGGCGTTCGCCTGGGCCGAGGACGCCGACGACTACCTGCGCGTGGCCACCGATGAATTGATGGCGGTGGGGTTGAATCCACGTTCGGCCGAGAACGTCGCGCGCTTGTACGGCAGTGAGTACGTGCGCATCCTCGAGCTCGTGCGCACCGACGCCGATCTGGCCCGCATCGTTGGTCCGTCCGCCGACGATGTGGGCGCCCAGGTCGTCTTCGCCGTGACCCACGAGTCCGCGTTCACGCTGTCGGACGTCGTCGATCGTCGACTCGTGTCGGGGACCACGGGTCAGGTGGGTCGCGAGACTCTCGAGAACGTGGCCCGGATCGCGGCCCCGTTGTGGGGTTGGGACGAGGGGCGCATGGCCGACGAGGTGCGTCGCGAGCACGATCGACGAACGGTCACCACCACGCACTGGCGCACACCCACGGCCTGAGTCGAGCCGCTCGTCGGAAGGCGCCGACGGGAACGGAGCGAGGTCAGCGAGATGGAGGCGTGGCGTCCGCGGCCGAACGATGACGACACGAGCCGAACGGCGCTCTGGGACGACATGAAGCGGCGAGCGGCCGGATGGGTGCGTTATCTCGGTTGGGGTCGCCTCTTCGGGGCGCTCGTTTCGACGATGGTGATCATCGGGTTCGCGTGGCTGTTGTTGCGTCAACCGCCCGCACCGGTGGAGGACGATCTCGCGTACGCCACCACTTCGGTTCCGGCTACCACGCGCCCATCGTCGTCGATGATCACCGTTCACGTGGCCGGACGAGTGACGCGACCCGGCGTCTACGAACTGTCACCGACGGCTCGCGTCATCGACGCCGTCAACATCGCCGGAGGAGCGGTCTTCGGAGCCGATCCCGACGCCATCAATCTGGCTGCGCCCGTGCGCGACGGTCAGCGGGTGTACGTGCCGGCGGTGGGCGAAGTGATCGTGGACGTCCCATCCGACGTCACCGGCGGAGAAGTCGCCGATCCGCAGTTCCCGATCGACCTCAACGCCGCCACGATCACCGAACTCGACCAGCTACCGGGCATCGGACCGGCCACGGCCGCGGCGATCGTGCGTCATCGTGACGAGCGCGGTCGGTTCGCGTCGGTGGACGGCCTGCTCGACGTTCCGGGCATCGGCGCCGCCAAGTTGGAGGCCATCCGCGGGTTGGTGAAGGTGTGACCGAGAGGGGGTCGGTGACTCAGAGATTGACCGACAGCACCGTGGCCGCCACGCCCAACCCGACGAGTGCACCGACCCACACCCCGACCGACAGGCGCACGTACTCGCGTCGCCATTCGGGCCAACTGGTGACCACCCGACTGGTGGAGCGGCGTGACGCCAACGTCCCGATGCCGTACCAGAGAGCGAGGCTGGAGACGATCGCCAACACCCAGCGTGCGGTTCCGCCCATCACCGGCACGCCGAAGAGTGGAAGCGTCGGGAGGGAGGCCACGGCGAGGATGAATCCGGGCGCGCCGCGCCACGCGGATTCGCTGCCCACCAACAACATCGCGGCCACGAGGCCCAATGCCAGGGCGATGCCGATCGGCATGAACGGTCCGAGACGACGCACGAGGTGTCGATGATGGCGGGGCCCGTCGGGAACCGAGTCCGCGGGAGCGTCGAAGATCGATCCGAGAGCCACGGAGATTCAGGGTACGCCATCGATTCCACCGCACGGTGGCACTGGCTGGCGGTGGCGATGGCGGCGGTGTGGGGTGCATGGGCCTTCGAACATGGACCGTCGTCGGCTCTTCAGCGGGGCGGTTGGCCGATGCTGGCGACACTTCCCTGGGTCGTCGTCCGCCCGGTCGCCTCGCGCGAACGTCTGCGCTCGACGTCGATGGTGGTCGTGCTCGTGATCGGTCTCGTCGGGTGGCGCTCGACGAGCGAATGGAATGCTGTGCGCACGGTCGCTTTCGGTGACGTGTCGACGGTGGCGACGCTGGCCTCGGACCCCGAGTCGTTCGGTCGCGGCACTCGCGTGGTGCTGTCGATCGAGGGCCGCCGTTTCGAAGCCGTCGTGTACGGGTCGATCGCTGCCGGGGTGAGCGGGTTGAAACGGGGGGAGTCGGTGAGGGTGGAAGGCCGAACCCGTGAGGTGCGAGAGGAACGTCGGCGCCGTTCGCAGGTTCGTCACATCGTCGGCGAGATCGAGGTGGAGTCCTTCTCGGATCCGGCAGGTGGCCCGCGACGTCGCTCGCGGGCCCTCGAACGCTCGGCCAATGACGTGCGCGACGTGATGTCACGCGGTGCCGGGGCGATGAACGACGACGACTCCGCTCTCTTCGCTGGTTTGGTCTACGGGGACGACTCCGATCAGAGCGAGGACACGGTGGAACGTTTTCGCGCGAGTGGCCTGGCTCACCTGACGGCGGTGTCGGGGCAGAACGTGGGCTATCTGCTGGCGGTCCTCGCTCCGATGACCCGACGCCGCGGTCGCTGGACCCGAATGTCGGTGACGCTCGGGGCGCTGGTCTGGTTCGCGGTCCTCACTCGCGTCGAGCCGTCGGTGGTCCGCGCGTCGGGCATGGCGGCGGTGTCGGCGGTGGCGCTGGCGATCGGATGGCGACCCCGGGCCATCGGGGTGCTGTCGTTGTGCGTGATCATCTTTCTCTTCGTCGACCCTTTCCTGGCGTGGTCGGTCGGATGGTGGCTGTCCGCCGCGGGCACCTTCGGCTTGGTCATGGGCACTCCGGCGATCCACCGAGTGTTGAGGGGCTCGAACTCTCGACGTCGACGCGTGGCGGACTGGATGGCACCAACGATCGCGGCGCAACTCGGGGTCTTGCCGGTGTCGGTGGCGGTCTTCGGCTGGCCGAGCGCGTTGGCGTTGCCGGCGAATCTGCTGGCCGCACCGGTGGCGGGTCTCGTGATGCTGGTGGGGATCCCCGCGGCGTTGGTCGCCGGTTCGTTTCCGGCCCTTTCCGAGCCGTCGATGTTCTTGCCCTCGTTGGCGGTGCGCTGGGTCGACGCGGTGGCGCGAGTCGCCGCGAACCTCGAACCGCCTCCGTTTCTGAACGTCGTCGTGACGTCGATGGTGCCGTTCGCGCTGGTGCTGATGGAACGCCGTAACCGACACCGATGTGCCAATCTTGGGTGATGGCCACGCTCGTTCTCCACGGATCCGACGAGGTCGTGCTGTCGGCGGCGGTGGCCGAGAAGGTCAGAGAACTCATCGGCGATGGCGACCGCAGCTTGATGCTCGACGAATTCGTCGACGATTACGTGATCGGTTCGGTCATCGAATCGGCCAGCACTCCGCCGTTCTTCACCGATCGACGGGTGGTGGTGGTTCATCAACACGACGGCACCACGACCGAGGACATCGACGTCCTGGCCGAGTACATCCGCGACGAAGCCGAGTTCACCGATCTGGTCATCGTCTGGCGCAAGGGCAAGATCCTGAAGGCACTGACCGATGCGTTGAAGGTCGCCGGTGGTCGCAACATCGACGTGACGCCGCCCACCCGTGCCGCCGACCGGCGGTCGTGGTGGGAAGAGCAGGTGGCCGTGGCCGGACTCAGTTTCGACGCCAAAGCCATGTCGATCATGATCGAGTGGTTGGGCGAGGACGTGGGACGGTTCGCCGGTCTGGCCGAAACCCTGCGCGCCACGTACGGAGCCGCCGTCGTCACCCCAGACAAGCTGGAGCCGTTCCTCGGCGAGCGGGGTGACGTGAAGCCGTGGGACCTGACCGACGCCATCGACGGGGGCAACGCCACCAAGGCGCTCATGGTGGCTCGGCGAATGATGACCGCGGGGGAGCGTCATCCACTGCAGATCATGGCGCAGTTGCACAATCACTTCGCACGGTTGGCCAAACTCGACGGCCCGTCGGTGCAAAGCGTCGGCGACGCGGAGGCCCTGACCGGCGCGAAGGGGTTCCAGGCCGAGAAAGCACTGAAGGCCTATCGCAACCTCGGATCATCCGGACTGCGACGGGCCTTCGATTTGCTGGCGACCGCGGATCTGGATCTTCGGGGTCGCACCGGGCTGGAGAACGACGTCGTGATGGACGTGCTGGTGGCGCGCTTGGCGAAACTCGCGGCGCCGACGGGTCGGCGACGCTGAGGAACGATCAGTTGGCGGAGCCGACCGACTTCATGAGGCGGCTCTTGCGACGGGCCGCGGTGTTCTTGTGAATGATGCCCTTGGCGGCGGCCATGTCGATGCGCTTGACGGCGAGACGAACGTCTTCGACGGCGGCGTCGGTGCCGGCGGAGGCCTTGGCGTTCTTGACGCGCGTCTTCAACTCACTCTTGACGGCCTTGTTGCGCTCGGCGCGCTTGGCATTCGTCAGGATGCGCTTCTTCTGGGACTTGATATTTGCCACGTGAACCTCGGTGCGATCGAAACAGCCCTGTGAGGGTACCAGCAGGGGTGGGCGTCCCCAACGCCCACGGGGTCTGACCTGCGGTTACCGAGTAGTCTGCGGGGGACGCCGGTTCCCCCACCGTCGTCGCGTCGCCCATGGACCTCTCCCGCATCCGCAACTTCTCGATCATCGCCCACATCGATCACGGCAAGTCGACGTTGTCGGACCGCATCCTGGAGCTCACCAAGGCCGTGGACGCCCGTGACATGCGGGCCCAGTACCTGGATTCCATGGACCTGGAACGCGAGCGGGGCATCACCATCAAGGCCCAGAACGTGCGGGTGGACTGGAAGGACCACGTCCTGCACCTGATCGACACCCCCGGTCACGTGGACTTCGGATACGAGGTCAGTCGCTCGTTGGCGGCCTGTGAGGGCGTGGTGTTGGTGGTGGACGCGGCGCAGGGCATCGAAGCGCAAACGCTGGCCAACTGCTATCTGGCCCTCGAGCACGACCTCGAGATCGTGGCTGCGCTCAACAAGATCGACCTTCCGGCCGCCGATCCCGAGCGGTACGCGGCCGAGATCCAGAACGTGCTCGGCATCCCGGCGGATCAGATCCTGCGCATCTCGGCCAAGACCGGCGAGGGCGTGCCGGATCTGCTGGACGCCATCTGCGAGCGCATTCCGGCGCCCAAGGGTGACCCCGACGCGGCGCTGCAGGCGCTCATCTTCGACAGTCAGTTCGATCAGTACCGCGGCGTGGTGTCGTCCATCCGTGTCATGAACGGTCGTATGACGAGTGGTGCGCGGTTGCAGTTCATGCAAGCCAACGCGCAACACGAGGCCATCGAGATCGGCGTGCGCCGACCCACACCCACACCGGTGGCCGAACTCGGACCGGGCGAGGTGGGCTATCTCATCGCCGGCATCAAGGACGTGGCCGAGGCCCGTTCGGGCGAGACGGTCACGGTGTACGGCCGGGCCGCCACCGAAGCGTTGCCCGGATACCGCGACCCGAAGCCCATGGTGTTCTGCGGTCTGTACCCCATCGACGGTGACGACTTCGAGAACCTGCGCGAGAGCCTGGAGAAGTTGAAGCTGAACGACGCCAGCGTCACCTACGAACCCGAAACCTCGGGTGCTCTCGGCTTCGGCTTCCGGTGCGGTTTCCTCGGTCTGTTGCACATGGAGATCGTGAAAGAGCGCCTCGAGCGCGAGTTCGGATTGGCCCTCATCGCCACCGCGCCCAGCGTGGAGTACCTCGTCACCAAGACCAACGGCGAGCAACTGAAGGTGGACAACCCCGCCGACCTTCCGCCGCCGCAGAACATCGATTACATCGAGGAGCCGTATTTCCGCGTGAGCATCATCACGCCCAAGGAATACACGGGAACGCTGATGGACCTGTGCCAGACGCGGCGCGGGGACATGTCGAAGATCGAGTACCTGTCGCCCGAACGCGTGGAATTGCACTACATGATCCCGCTGGCCGAGGTGGTGGTGGACTTCTTCGACCAGATGAAGAGCCGTAGCCAGGGGTACGCGTCTCTCGACTACGAGTTGTCGGGATACCAGCGCAGCAACCTCGTGAAGGTGGACCTGCTGCTGAACAGCATCATCGCCGACGCGTTCTCCACCATCGTCCACCGCGACAAGGCCGAGAACTACGGGCGTCGCATGTGCGAGAAGTTGAAAGAACTCATTCCGCGCCAGATGTTCGACGTGCCGATCCAGGCGGCCATCGGTGGCAAGGTGATCTCGCGCGAGACCGTGAAGGCCAAGCGCAAGGACGTGTTGGCCAAGTGCTACGGCGGTGACATCACCCGAAAGCGCAAACTGCTCGAGAAGCAGAAGGAAGGCAAGAAGAAGATGAAGGCCATCGGACGCGTGGAAGTGCCCGGTGACGTCTTCATCTCGGCCTTGAAGTTGGACGACTGAGTCCATGGCCCGTTCGGAGACGTTCCGGTCTCTGCGCAATCGCAACGCACGCCTGTTCTTCGGCGGACTCCTGGTGTCGAACGTGGGCACGTGGCTGCAATCCACGGCCATGTCGATCCTGGTGTACCGACTCACCGGCAAGGCCACCGACCTCGGCATCACCGTCGCCCTGCAGTTCCTGCCAATGTTGTTCCTCGGCGCGTGGGCCGGCGCCTTGTCGGATCGACGCGACAAACGCATCACCTGCCTGACCACGCAATCGTTCATGGCGGTGCAGGCCGTCGTGCTGGCGTCGCTCGACTTCGCCGGTCTGGTGTCGGTGCCGGTGGTGTACGCGTTGGCGTTGGTGCTGGGCGTCGTGAACGCTTTCGACAACCCGGCACGGCGCGGTTTGGTGGTGGAGCTGGTGGCCGAGGCCGACATCAGCAACGCGATGTCGTTGAACACCGCGGTGATGACGGGCTCGCGCATCTTCGGTCCGGCGTTGGCGGCGGCGCTGGTGGGTCCGCTCGGAACCGCGTGGTGTTTCATGCTGAACGGGGTCTCGTTCGTGGCGGTGTTGGCATCGCTGGCGGCCATCGATGTGCGCGAGTTGCGGGTGTCGCCCAAGGCGCCCCGGGGTGGCACGCCGGTGCGCGACGCGTTGCGCTTCGTTCGTCGCGATCGGGAGTTGTTCGTGTTACACATGGTGTTGGTCGCGGTGAGCACCTTCGCCTTCAACTACTCGGTGTCGTTGCCCAAGTTGAGTGCGGTTCGTTGGGGTGACGAGCGCTGGTTCGGGTGGGTGTTGGCGGTGGTGAGCGTGGGAAGCGTCGTGGGTTCGCTGATGGCGGCCTCGCGCAAGCAGGCGACCATCCGGATGTTCTTCGTGAGTGTCACGTTGCTGGGGGTGGCCGGTCCGTTCCTGGCCTGGGCTCCGACGGGCTGGTGGGCATTCGTGGCCGCGGTGCCGCTCGGAATCGGCGGTGCCGGATTCCTGGCCAACTTCAACGGTCTCGTGCAGCAGAAGTGTCCCGCCGACATGCGCGGTCGACTGCTGGCCCTGTCGGCCGTGGCCTTTCTCGGTTCCACCCCCGTCGGCGGTCCCGTCACCGGAGTGATCGCCGACTCGTGGGGACCGGAATGGTCCCTCGCGTACGGAAGCCTGATCTCGTTGGTGGCGATCGCGGTGGCGTTCGTCGCGATGGGGTTTCCCGCGCGAATTCACGCCGTCGCCCCGAAGTGATGCCGGTACCCTGAACCCATGTCCCGTGGTCCGATTCTGCGCATGTTGGAGTGGTCGACCATGTCGGCGTCCGAACGTGACGCGTTGGTGGATCGTGATCTGAACAAGGTGATCACGTCCGCGCTGCGCGAGCAGATCGCCGCCCTCGTGTGCGACGTGCGCGATCGCGGTGACGCGGCGGTGTGCGACGCGTTGCGCACGTTCGACAAGGTCGACGTCGAGCCCTCGGATTTGCGCGTGTCCGACGCCGAGTGGGACGCCGCGCCGGCGAAGGTGTCGGCCGAACTGGCGGGCGCCATCGACGACATGGTCGACCACATCCGTCGGTTCAACGAACAGGTGATGACGCATCGGGGCAACTGGTCCTTCGAGAGCGACCCGGGGCTGATGGTGGGCGAGCGCACGAGCGCCATCGCCTCGGCCGGTTTGTTCTGTCCCAGTGGCAAGGCGAGTTATCCGAGCGTGTTGGCGCAACTGGGAACCCCGGCGGTGGTGGCGGGCGTGCCGCGGGTGGCCGTGGTGGTGCCGCCCAAGCCCGGTGCGAACGGGGCCGTCGATCCGGTGGTGTTGATGGTGGCCCGCGCTCTGGGGCTGCGCGACGTGTTCCGCGTGAACGGTCCCGCCGGCGTGGCGGCGCTGGCGTTCGGCACCGAGACCATTCCCAAGGTCGTGAAGATCATGGGGCCGGGTTCGTTGCCGGTGACCGTGGCGCAGATGGAGGTGCAGCGTTACGGCACCTCCACGCAGATGGCCTTGGGTCCCACCGAGAGTCTGGTGATCGCCGACGAGACCGCGGACCCGGTGCGGTTGGCGGCGGATCTGTTGATCGAGGCCGAGCACGGCACCGACAGCTGCACGTTGTTGGTGACCACCTCGGCGACGTTGGCCACCGCCGTGGAAGTCGAACTGTCGAAGCAGATCGTGGCGTTGCCGACCGAGCGGGCCGAGGCCGCCGCCGCGTCGTTGGGCGTGAACGGTGGATGCGTCGTGGTCGGATCGTTCGCCGAGGCCGCCGAGGTGGCCAACGCGTTCGCCCCCGAGCACCTGCAGGTGGCGGTGGCGGACTCCAAGGTCGATGACGTCGTCGATCGACTGGTGCACGC